>NZ_JBHSZO010000016.1:0-117343 GCF_042663125.1 Streptomyces polyrhachis
TCCCTATGGCTTTTCGGAGTTGTCGCGGAGAGGCCCCGCCCCCACAACGCAAAGCCCCCGCCCCCCAACGCGAAAGAAACGCCACCCCACAAAACAAGGAGGCCCCCTACAACGGAGCAATCTCCGGCGCCCCCAACCGCGCCGCATCAGCCGTAAGATCATCCGGCTGCAACTGCGACTCCCGCTCCGCGGCAACCCGCTTCTCGTAGTGCTCAACCTCCCGCAGCACCTGCGACTTGTCCCACCCCAACACCGGCGCCATCAACTCCGCACACTCCAACGCCACCCGCGTCCCCCGATCAAACGTCTCGATCGAAGCCCGAGTCCGCCGCGTGAGCACATCGTCCAGATGCCGCGCCCCCTCATGAGACGCCGCATAAACAACCTCAGCCCGCAGATAGTCATCCGCCCCCGACAGAGGCTCCCCCAACCCAGGATCCGCAGCGATGAGTTCCAGCACCTCGGTGGCCAACGACCCGTACCGGTTGAGCAGATGCTCGATCCGTGCCACGTGCACCCCCGAGGAAGCGGCGATCCGAGCCCGAGCGTTCCACAACGCCGCGTACCCCTCAGCCCCGATAAGCGGCACGTTCTCCGTCACACACGGCCCCACCCGCTGATCCAGCCCGTGCACCGCGGCGTCGACCGCGTCCTTGGCCATGACCCGGTACGTCGTGTACTTGCCCCCCGCGACCACCACGAGCCCCGGCACGGGATGCGCCACCGTGTGCTCCCGCGACAGCTTGCTGGTCGCCTCCGACTCCCCGGCGAGCAGCGGCCGCAGCCCCGCGTAGACCCCCTCCACGTCGTCCCGCGTCAGCGGCACCGCGAGCACGGAGTTCACGTGCTCCAGCAGATAGTCGATGTCCGCACTGGAAGCGGCAGGATGCGCCTTGTCCAGATCCCACTTGGTATCGGTCGTCCCCACGATCCAGTGCCGCCCCCACGGAATAACGAAAAGCACGCTCTTCTCGGTCCGCAGGATCAACCCCGTACTCGAGTGGATCCGATCCCGCGGCACGACCAGATGGATCCCCTTGGACGCCCGCACATGGAACTGCCCCCGCTCCCCCACCATGGCCTGCGTCTCGTCGGTCCACACCCCGGTCGCGTTGACGACCTGCCGCGCCCGGACCTCGAACTCCCCGCCCTGCTCCAGATCCCGCACCCGCGCCCCGACGACCCGCTCGCCCTCGCGCAGGAAGCCGACGACCCGCGCCCGGTTGGCGACCTGGGCCCCGTACGAGGCGGCGGTACGCACCAGCGTGGCGACGTAGCGGGCGTCGTCCATCTGGGCGTCGTAGTACTGGATGGCGCCGACCAGCGAGTCCTTGCGCAGGCAGGGCGCCACCTCCAGGGCCTTGCTCCGGGAGAGGTGGCGGTGCACCGGCATGCCGCGCCCGTGGCCGCTGGAGACGGACATCGCGTCGTAGAGCGCGACGCCGCTGCCGGCGTAGGCACGCTCCCAGCCGCGGTGGCGCAGGGGGTAGAGGAACGGCACCGGCTTGACCAGGTGGGGGGCGAGGCGCTCGGTGAGCAGCCCGCGCTCCTTCAGCGCCTCGCGCACCAGACCGAAGTCGAGCATCTCCAGGTAGCGCAGCCCGCCGTGGATCAGTTTGCTGGAGCGGCTGGAGGTCCCCGAGGCCCAGTCCCGCGCCTCGACGAGCCCGGTCGACAGCCCCCGGGTGGCCGCGTCCAGCGCGGTGCCCGCGCCGACCACGCCGCCGCCGATGACCAGGACGTCCAGCTCGTGCTCCGCCATCCGTGCGAGAGCCCCACCGCGTTCGGCCGGCCCCAACTTCGCTGTCCTCACCGCTGCCTCCGCTCCGACGCCGGCCCGGGGGTCGCCCGGGGAACCGACGCCACGTGCCGCCGTTGTCCCGTCTGTCGATTCTGTCCGCAGGAGCGCCGGTCGGCCAGCGTGCGCACACGACCCGCGGGCCCACGAACCGCAAGCCACCGGTCGGGGGCCGCCCCCGAGCTGCCGCCACCCGTGCGAACTTCCCCGCCCCCGGGGTTCGTATGCTGAATACCAGTCATATTCGCGTTTAGCCTGACAGCATGCCCGCCGACCTCGCCGTGATCGGACTCGGTCACCACGGCCTCCCGCTCGCCCAGGCCGCCACCACGGCGGCGATCGACACCCTCGGCTACGACCCGGACGCGCGGGCGGTGCACGAGCTGACGGCCGGGCGCCCGCCCGTGGACGGCTCGCTCTCCGCCGCCGAGATCCGCCGGATGCTCGGCAGCGGCTTCCGCGCCACCGGCGACCCCGCCGAGCTGGGCCGGGTGCGCACCGCGGTGCTGTGCGCGCAGACCCCGCTGGGTGCCGACGAGCACACCCTGGACCTGACGGCGCTGCGCGAGACGGCCCGTACCCTCGCGGCGAAGCTGCGCCCGCGCACCACGGTGATCCTCGAATCGCCCGTCTACCCGGGGACGACCGAGGGACTCCTGCGCTCGATCCTGGAGGAGGGCTCGGGGCTGCGCGCGGGCCGCGACTTCCACCTCGCGTACTCCCCCAGCAGGCACGACCCGGGCAGCCGCACCCACGACTACGCGCACATCCCGAAGGTCATCGGCGGCCTGACCCCGGCCTGCACGGAGGCGGCGGCGGTCTTCTACGGGCGCATCACCGACCGGGTCGTACGGGCCCGCAGCCCGCGCGAGGCGGAGGCGGTGAAGGTGCTGGAGACCAACTACCGCCACGTCAACATCGCCCTGGTCAACGAGATGTCCTGGTACTGCCACGACCTGGGCATCGACCTGTGGGACGTGGTGCGCTGCGCGGAGACCAAGCCCTTCGGCTTCCAGGCGTTCCGCCCCGGCCCCGGCGTCGGCGGCCACGGGGTGCCCATCGACCCCAACCACCTGCCGTACTCCACCCGCAGCCTGGGCTACCCGCTGCGGATGGTGGAGCTGGCGCAGGAGGTCAACGGGCGGATGCCGCGCTACGTCACCCAGCGCTGCGCCCAACTCCTCAACGAGCACGGCAAGTCGGTGCGCGGCGCCCGCGTGCTGCTGCTGGGGGTCACGTACAAGCCGGACCTGGCGGATCTGGAGGGCGCCCCGGCGCACGAGATCGGCTCGCGGCTGATGGAGCTGGGCGCGCACCTGTCCTTCCACGACCCGTACGTGATGCAGTGGCGGGTGCACGGCCATCCGGTGCCGCGCGCGGACTCGCTGTACGAGGCGGTGGCGGGCGCGGACCTGACGGTGCTGCTGCAGCAGCACCGCACCTACGACCTGCAGGGGCTGGCGGTGAAGGCGCAGCTGCTGCTGGACACCCGGGGGGCGTCGCCGGCGGGCGCGGCGGAGCGGCTGTGAGCCGGGGCGCGGGGGCGGGCGCGGATACGGGCGCGCGGGCGCCGGGCGGTTGGGCCGGATGAGCGAAACGACGATGCGGAACGAGTCCGCGGGCCACCGACCCGGCGTGCTGCCCGGCCTGCTGGCGGGGGCGGGGGCGGCGCTGGTGGGCGCGCTGCTGCTGGGGCCGCTGCAGGGAAGCTCCGGCCACCGGGTCCTCGAACTCGGCTATTTCGCACTGCTGTTGGGCGTGACGGTGGGTGCCGTGCTCGGCAGGGCGTCCGGCGCGGCGGCCCGCAGCCGCCGGGTCGCCCTGCTGGCGGTTCCGCTGGCACTGCTGGGCGTGCTGCTGACCCAGTGGCTGGCGTCGGCGGCCTACACCGGCTCCTGGCAGGAGGCGCTGCCCTTCTGGCGCCAGACGCTCCTCGGCGGGAACGACGTGACGTTCTTCGCGGTGGCGGCGGTCGAGGCGTACCTGGTGGCCAAGCGGGTCTCGCAGGGCATGTAGCACGGCATTACGGCATTGCGGCATTACTGCTTGACCGTATTGCGAGACCGGGTGGACACTGGTCGCATGACCTACCACGGCTACGTCGCTATCCAGGGCCGGGGCACCATGGCCCTCCCCGCCGAGCTGCGCCGTCGCTACCGGCTGGACGAGCCGGGTGCGCAGATCGAGCTGACCGAGCGGGCGGACGGCGTGATAGAGCTGCGTCCGGCGCTGCCCGTGCCCGTCGACCAGATGTGGTTCTTCACGCCCGGCCACCAGGCCGCCGAGCGTGAGGCCGAGGCCGACATCCGGCACGGCCGCTACCGCGACCACGACTCCGCCGCCGACCTGCTGGCCGCCCTCGAATCGATCAGCGGCGAGGAGACCCCGGGCCGGTGAAGTACCGCACCCTCGCCTCGTTCGACCGCGACTTCGCCCGGCTCCCCGCCGAGCACCGCCGGCTCTTCCTGGCGGCACTGCGCGAGCACTTCCTGCCGGCCATCGAAGCGGGCGGCTTCACCGGCACACCCCCCTGGCCCCGCCGGCTGCGCATCCACCGCCTTGCCGACAGCGAGGTCTACTCCCTGACCTGGAACTTCGCGGCTCCCGACGGCCGCGCCACTTTCCACCTGGAGAAGACCCCGAACGGCGAGCCGCTGCTGGTCTGGCGCCGCATCGGCGACCACGGCATCTACCGCGCCTGACCGCCGCGTACGCGAAGAGGCGGCCCCCACCGGCAGGAACCCGGCGGTGGCCGCCCCTCGGCGTCGCGCTCCGTCAGTGGGTGACGGTGACCTCCACGCGCTGGAACTCCTTCAGGTCCGAGTAGCCCGTCGTGGCCATCGCCCGCCGCAGCGCGCCGAAGAAGTTCATCGAGCCGTCGGGGGTGTGGGAGGGGCCCAGCAGGACCTCCTCCGTCGTGCCCACGGCGCCGAGGTTCATCACCTTGCCCCGGGGGACGTCCTCGTGCACGGCCTCCATGCCCCAGTGGTGCCCGCGCCCCGGCGCGTCCGTCGCGCGCGCCAGCGGCGAGCCCATCATCACCGCGTCCGCGCCGCAGGCCACGGCCTTGGACAGGTCGCCGGAGTGGCCCACGCCGCCGTCGGCGATCACGTGCACGTAGCGGCCGCCGGACTCGTCCATGTAGTCGCGCCGCGCCGCCGCCACGTCCGCCACCGCGGTGGCCATCGGCACCTGGATGCCCAGCACGCCGCGCGTGGTGTGCGCCGCGCCGCCGCCGAAGCCGACGAGCACGCCCGCCGCGCCCGTACGCATCAGGTGCAGCGCCGCGGTGTACGTGGCGCAGCCGCCGACGATCACCGGCACGTCCAGCTCGTAGATGAACTGCTTGAGGTTGAGCGGCTCCGCGGCGCCCGAGACGTGCTCGGCCGAGACGGTCGTCCCGCGGATGACGAAGATGTCGACGCCCGCGTCCACGACGGCCTTGGAGAACTGCGCGGTGCGCTGCGGGGAGAGCGCCGCCGCGGTGATGACACCGGCGTCGCGCACCTCCTTGATCCGCTGGCCGATCAGCTCCTCCTTGATCGGCTCCGCGTAGATCTCCTGCATCCGGCGGGTCGCCGTGCGCTCGTCCAGCTCGGCGATCTCCGCCAGCAGCGGCTCGGGGTCCTCGTAACGGGTCCACAGGCCCTCAAGGTTGAGCACGCCCAGGCCGCCCAGCTCGCCGATGCGGATCGCGGTCCGCGGGGAGACCACCGAGTCCATCGGAGCGGCCATGAACGGCAGTTCGAAGCGGTACGCGTCGATCTGCCAGGCGATCGAGACCTCCTTGGGGTCCCGGGTGCGCCGGCTCGGTACGACGGCGATGTCGTCGAAGGCGTACGCCCGCCGCCCGCGCTTGCCTCGCCCGATCTCGATCTCAGTCACGACCAACCCTTCCCTCGGTGTACGGACCCAGTATCGCCCCTGCGGGCCGCCCCCACCGCCCCGCTCACGGCGCCAGGACGTCCAGCTCCGCCAGCGCCCCCACCGTGATCTCCCGGGTCAGCGCCTCGGCCCGCTCGGCGTCGCGGGCGCGGATCGCCTCCGCCACCCGTACGTGCAGGGTGACGGCCGCCGGATCGGGCTCCTCGAACATCACCCGGTGCTCGGTGCGCGCGCTCAGCACCTCGCGCACCACGTCGCCCAGCCGCGCGAACATCTCGTTCCCGGACGCCTGCAGCACCACCCGGTGGAAGGCGATGTCGTGCACCAGGTACTCCCGCAGCCGGGGCCCGCGCGAGTTGGCGACCATCTCCACCGCACACCGGGTGATCTCGGCGCACTGCTCCGCGCTGGCGTGGAGCGCGGCCAACCCCGCCGCCGCCGGCTCGATCGCCGAGCGCAGCACGGTCAGGGAGCGCAGCTGGCGGGGGCGGTCGGCGCCGGCCATCCGCCAGCGGATCACCTGCGGGTCGAAGACGTCCCAGCGCGCGGGCGGCAGTACGGTGACGCCGACGCGGCGGCGCGACTCCACCAGGTGCATGGACTCCAGCACCCGGACCGCCTCGCGCACGACCGTGCGGGAGACGCCGAAGCGCTCCTCCAGCTCGTCGGTGCGCAGCACCGTGCCGGGCGGGTGCTCACCGGCCGCGATCGCCGGCCCGAGCGTCTCGAGAAGGCGGGCGTGCAGGCCCTGCCGGCTGGTCTCCATGGCGGGTTCATCCTACGCGGGGGCGCCGCTTTGTCGGACACGACCGTTAATTACGTATGACTTTTGCGTCACAGAGTCTTGAATAAGTAATACGTATGGCTCCACAGTGTGGGTGAGCAGTCAACGGAGACAGCGAGGTATCCCGGATGAACGACAAGCCCGTCGTGGTCGTCATGGGCGTGTCCGGTACGGGCAAGTCCACCGTCGGAGCGGCGCTCGCCGCCCGGCTGGACGTCCCGTACGCCGAGGCCGACGCCTTCCACTCCCCCGCGAACATCGCCAAGATGGCCGCCGGGCACCCCCTGGACGACGCCGACCGCGCCCCCTGGCTGGACGCGATCGGCGCCTGGGCGCGCGAGCGGGCCGGCGCCGGCGGCGTGGTCAGCTGCTCGGCGCTGAAGCGCGCCTACCGCGACCGGCTGCGGGCCGCCGCGGGCCCGGGCGTCTTCTTCGTGCACCTCACCGGCACCCCCGAGCTGATCGCCGAGCGACTCGCGGGCCGCCGGGGCCACTTCATGCCCTCCACCCTCCTGGACTCCCAGCTCGCCACCCTGGAGCCGCTGCAACCCGACGAGCCGGGCGTCGCCGTCTCCATCGACGCCGACCCGGCGGCCGTCACCGAGCAGGCGGCCGCCGCCGTACCGGGCCCCCTGGCCGCCTGACCCCCCTTTTCGTACGGGCCCGGGCCTTCCCGGACCCGTAGCAGAAGCCGCCCACGCCCCCCACGGGCGGTCGAACACCCGCACCACCAACCCGTAGAGACCGAACACAAGGACACCCCCATGCCGCATCTCAGTGCCGCGATGCTGGCGGCGGCCCCGGCTCCCGTCGAGCCCATCACCTCCGCCGGCCACGGGCAGCTCGCCCTGGCCGTACTCCTGGGCATAGCCGTCATCGTGCTGCTGATCACCAAGGCGAGGCTGCACGCCTTCCTCGCGCTGATCATCGGCTCCTTCACGCTGGGCGCCGTCGCCGGCGCCCCGCTCGACAAGGTCATCACCAGCTTCTCCACCGGACTGGGCAACACCGTCGCGGGCGTCGGCGTGCTCATCGCGCTGGGCGCCGTACTCGGCAAGCTGCTCGCCGACTCCGGCGGCGCGGACCAGGTCGTCGACACCATCCTGGCCAAGTCCAGCAACCGCGCGATGCCCTGGGCGATGGCCCTGATCGCCGGCATCATCGGGCTGCCGCTCTTCTTCGAGGTCGGCATCGTGCTGCTGATCCCGGTAGTGCTGCTGGTCGCCCGGCGCGGCAACTTCTCCCTGATGCGCATCGGCATCCCGGCCCTCGCCGGCCTGTCCGTGATGCACGGCCTGGTGCCCCCGCACCCCGGCCCGCTCGTCGCCATCGACGCGGTCGGCGCCAACCTCGGCGTCACCCTGGCGCTCGGCGTGCTCGTCGCCGTCCCCACCGTGATCATCGCGGGCCCGCTCTTCTCCCGCTACGCCGCCCGCTGGGTCGACGTCACCCCGCCCGAGGGCCTGATACCCCAGCGCCCCTCCGAGGACCTGGACAAGCGCCCCAGCTTCGCCGCCACCGTGGCCACCGTGCTGCTGCCGGTCGTGCTGATGCTGTCCAAGGCACTGGCCGACATCGTCATCGACGACCCGGCCAACAGCGTCCAGCGGGTCTTCGACGTCATCGGCGCCCCGCTGGTGGCCCTGCTCGCGGCCGTCCTCCTCGGCTTCTTCACCCTCGGCCGGGCGGCGGGCTTCACCCGCGACCGCATCGCCACGACAGTGGAGAAGTCCCTCGTCCCCATCGCCGGCATCCTGCTGATCGTCGGCGCGGGCGGCGGCTTCAAGCAGACGCTGATCGACATCGGCGTGGGCCAGATGATCCTGGACATCTCCCACGACTGGCACATCTCCGCCCTGCTGCTGGCCTGGCTGATCGCGGTCTGCATCCGCCTGGCCACCGGCTCCGCCACGGTCGCCACCATCTCGGCCGCCGGCCTCGTCGCCCCCCTCGCCGCAGGCATGGGCACCGCGGAGGTCTCCCTCCTGGTCCTCGCCATCGGCGCCGGCTCCCTCTTCTTCAGCCACGTCAACGACGCCGGCTTCTGGCTGGTGAAGGAGTACTTCGGCATGAGCGTCGGCCAGACACTGAAAACCTGGTCGGTCATGGAAACGATCATCTCGGTGGTAGGCATCATCTTCGTCCTACTGCTGTCCCTGATCGTCTAACCCAGCACACAAAGATCCCGGTGGCCCGCCCAGACTCCGAGCGGCCCACCGGGATCAACCATTCCATCCCACGCGACAAAGCCATCCCAGCCCGGCCGGCGCTTGAGGCCATGGCGCGAAGCGCCATTCCAGCCCGCCCGGCAGAACCGATCAGCGCGAAAGCACCCCATCCAGCCCGCCCGGCAGAGCCAATCAGCGCGAAAGCACCACCTACAGCCCGTCCGGCGCTTGAGGACGAGGCGCGAAGCGCCAATACAGCCCGGCCGGCGTTTGAGGCCAGAGCTGCGAAGCAGCGATCCGGGGGCCCGGGGGCGAAGCCCCCGCAGCGCAACCCGCACCTACCGCCGAGGGCTGTAGTTCGGCGCCTCGGTAGTCATCTGGATGTCATGCGGATGCGACTCCTTCAACCCCGCCGCAGTAATCCGCACGAACCGCCCGTTCTCCTTGACCTCGGGAATCGTCCGCCCCCCGACGTAGAACATCGACTGCCGCAACCCCCCGACCAACTGGTGCACCACCGAGGACAGCGGCCCGCGATAGGGCACCTGCCCCTCGATACCCTCCGCGATCAGCTGCTCGTCGGACTTGACCTCCTCCTGGAAGTACCGGTCCTTGGAGTACGACTTCGAGCCCCCGCGCGTCTGCATCGCACCGATCGACCCCATGCCGCGGTACGACTTGAACTGCTTGCCGTTGATGAACAGCAGCTCACCCGGCGACTCCTCGCAGCCCGCCAGCAGCGAACCCAGCATCACGGTGTCCGCGCCCGCCACGATCGCCTTGGCGATGTCGCCGGAGTACTGCAGACCGCCGTCGCCGATGACCGGCACCCCCGCGTCCTTCGCCGCCTGCGCGGCCTCGTAGATCGCGGTGACCTGCGGGACACCCACACCGGCGACGACGCGCGTCGTACAGATGGAGCCGGGGCCGACGCCGACCTTGATGCCGTCCACCCCCGCGTCGACCAGCGCCTGGGCGCCGTCCCGGGTGGCGATGTTGCCGGCGACCACGTCCACCGTGGAGTTCGACTTGATCTTCGCGGCCATGTCGGCCACCAGCCGCGAGTGGCCGTGCGCGGTGTCGACCACGATGAAGTCCACCCCGGCCTCGATCAGCGCCTGCGCCCGCTCGTAGGCGTCGCCGGCCACGCCGACCGCCGCGCCGACGATGAGCCGGCCCTCGGTGTCCTTGGCCGCGTTGGGGTACTTCTCGGCCTTCACGAAGTCCTTGACCGTGATGAGGCCCTTGAGCACGCCGGAGTCGTCGACCAGCGGCAGCTTCTCGATCTTGTGCCGGCGCAGCAGCTCCATGGCGTCCGCGCGCGAGATGCCGACCCGGCCGGTGATCAGCGGCATCGGCGTCATGATGTCGCGCACCCGCACGCTGCGGTCCGGCTCGAAGGCCATGTCGCGGTTGGTGACGATGCCCAGCAGCCGCCCCTCGCCGTCGGTGACCGGCACCCCGCTGATGCGGAAGCGCCCGCACAGGGCGTCAGCCTCGGCCAGGGTGGCGTCGGGGTGGATGGTGATCGGGTCGGTGACCATGCCCGACTCGGAGCGCTTGACCTGGTCGACGTGGCGCGCCTGGTCCTCGATGGAGAGGTTGCGGTGCAGTACGCCGGCGCCGCCCTGGCGGGCCATCGCGATGGCCATCCGGGCCTCGGTGACCTTGTCCATCGCGGCGGAGAGCAGCGGGACGTTCACCTTGACGTTGCGGGAGATGTGGCTGGAGGTGTCGATCTCGTGCGGCGCCATGTCGGCGGCGCCCGGCAACAGCAGCACGTCGTCGTAGGTCAGCCCGATGGTGGCGAACTTGGCGGGGACTTCGTCGACGTGGCTGCTCATAACACCCTTTCGCAAGGTCTTGCCCTGGTACGGACTGCCATGCTACTGGGCCCGGCAGCCTGCTTTCGCCCCGCCCCTGAGCGAAAGCTACGAACCACCCACCGCGAAACTGTCCGAACCTCCAAGGAAACCAGGGGAGATGGGCTGCGCCCCGCCCCGGTCGCTCACTCCCCGGCGAGGGCGCGCAGGCGGGAGAGCGCTCGGTGCTGGGCGACACGTACCGCCCCTGGCGACATGCCGAGGACCTGGCCCGTCTCCTCCGCCGAGAGGCCGACCGCGACCCGGAGCAGGACCAGCTCGCGCTGGGTCTCCGGGAGGCGGGCGAGGAGGCGCTGGGCCCACTCCGCGTCGCTGCGCAGCAGCGCCCGCTCCTCGGGGCCGAGGGAGTCGTCCGCCTGCTCCGGCATCTCGTCGGAGGGGACGGCGGTCGAGCCGGGGGAGCGCATCGCGGCCCGCTGCAGGTCGGCGACCTTGTGCGCGGCGATGGCGAAGACGAACGCCTCGAAGGGGCGCCCGGTGTCCCGGTAGCGCGGCAGTGCGCAGAGCACCGCCAGGCAGACCTCCTGGGCGAGGTCGTCGGTGAAGTGCCGCGCGTCGCCCGGCAGCCGCCGCAGCCGGGTGCGTACGTACCGCACGGCCAGCGGGTGGACGAGGCCGAGGAGGTCGTCGGTGGCCTGCTCGTCACCGTCGACGGCCAGCTGGACGAGATCGGCCAGACTGCCGCCGGAGCGGGGGGATGCTCCCTCCCCCGCCCTGATCTCGTCGCCACGCATCCGTCCATGGTGCCCTGCCCCAGGAGCATCCGAGACACCAGCCGGTGGACGATCTTCGTTGTAGACCGAAGCGTTATGAGCAGGCGCGGCGACCATGTCAACACCCTCCCGGTCCGGACCGTCCCCAAGGACCCTCATGCTTCAAGCATGCGGCATCGGGCGCGAAGCCCGCCCCGCCCGCAGCGGCCGGCCCGCCCGCAGAGCGGGCGGGTTGACGGCCGCGTCGTCGCCCGCACGGCGCCCGGGGGCGCCCGGAGGCCGGCGATGGACCCCTCAGCGCACCAGGCCCCAGCGGAAGCCGAGGGCCACCGCGTGTGCGCGGTCCGAGGCGCCGAGCTTCTTGAAGAGCCGGCGCGCGTGCGTCTTGACCGTGTCCTCGGAGAGGAACAGCTCGCGCCCGATCTCCGCGTTGGAGCGGCCGTGGCTCATCCCCTCCAGCACCTGGATCTCCCGCGCGGTGAGCGTCGGGGCGGCGCCCATCTCCGCGGAGCGCAGGCGCCTGGGGGCGAGCCGCCAGGTCGGGTCGGCGAGGGCCTGGGTGACCGTGGCCCGCAGCTCGGCGCGCGAGGCGTCCTTGTGCAGGTACCCGCGGGCGCCCGCGGCGACGGCCAGGGCCACGCCGTCCAGGTCCTCGGCCACCGTGAGCATGATGATCCGGGCGCCGGGATCGGCGGAAAGCAGCCTGCGGACCGTTTCCACGCCGCCCAGTCCGGGCATGCGCACGTCCATCAGGATCAGGTCCGAGCGATCGGCGCCCCAGCGGCGGAGGACTTCCTCGCCGTTGGCCGCCGTTGTCACACGCTCGACGCCCGGCACGGTCGCGACCGCGCGCCGGAGCGCCTCTCGGGCCAGGGGGGAGTCGTCGCAGACGAGGACGGATGTCATGGCCGCCCTCCGGAGCTGATGCGCGTCACCTTGAGCCTCCAGGGCTGATGCGATCTGTACAAAGCGTCTTGGCCGGCGATGGGGCTTCCGGACCGGTCGGTCCGGCGGCCTTCTCAACCGCTTCCGCACTCTCAACGACGGTCACCCGAAAGAGTTACGGGGGCTCCTCATGGCGCGCCTCGGGCGATCTCGCGGCGCCGGGCTCCGCTGCTTCCTCCCCGGAACTCTACGCGCGGGGGCGGTCACTCCACAGGGCCCTTGACAGGTGTCGGGCCCTCGTGCGCGTGACCTGATCGGAGGATTTACCGGCCCTCCATGTCGCTTATGAGCAGTTTTGGGCGAAGAGTAATATTTACATCTAGTTAGTAAGTAGACGTAGGCTTTTTCTGGAAGACGCCCTGTCCGCACCTTCAGAGGGATTTGTGATGGCTGACTTCTCACGCCTGCCGGGCCCGAACGCCGATCTGTGGGACTGGCAGCTCCTCGCCGCATGCCGTGGTGTCGACAGCTCGCTCTTCTTCCACCCGGAGGGCGAGCGGGGCGCCGCCCGCAGCGCCCGCGAGACCTCCGCCAAAGAGGTCTGCATGCGCTGCCCGGTACGAGCGGAGTGCGCGGCGCACGCGCTGGCCGTCCGTGAGCCCTACGGGGTGTGGGGCGGGCTGACGGAGGACGAGCGCGAGGCGCTCATGGGGCGGGCGCGGCACCGGATGGCCACCGCCACCACGGTCACCACGGTGGTGACGGTGGCGGACTGACCGGGTGGGGGCTGCCGCGCCGCGGGCGGGCGGGCGGGCCGGGGGTGGTTACCCCCTGGCCCGGGCGGGGGCGCTGCGGCTACCGTGCGGCGCATGAAGCTGCTCTCCGTGAACCTGGGCCATGCCCGCCACGCCCCCGACATCACCGACGCCGACAGCGGCGTCACCGGCATCGACAAGCGGCCCGCCCAGGGGGCGGTCGCCGTCTCCTCACCCGCGCCCGGCGTCGGTGGGCTGGCCGGCGACACCATCGGCGATCTGCGCCACCACGGTGGTGAGCACCAGGCCGTCTACGCCTTCGCCCGCGAGGACCTCGATGTCTGGGCCGCCGAGCTGGGGCGGGAGCTGCCCGGTGGGGTCTTCGGCGAGAACCTCACCACCGAGGGGGTCGACGTCAACGGTGCGCTGATCGGTGAGCGGTGGCGGGTGGGGGCCGATCTGGTGCTGGAGGTGGCCTCCGTCCGGATTCCCTGTCGGACCTTCGCCGGGTGGCTGGAGGAGCAGGGGTGGGTGCGGCGCTTCACCGAGGCCGCGGCGCCGGGGGCTTATCTGCGGGTGGTCTCGCCCGGGGAGGTCCGGGCGGGGGATTCCGTCGAGGTCGTGCATCGGCCTGAGCACGAGGTGACGGTTTCTTTTCTCTTCCGGGCGCTGACCCGTGAGCGGGGGTTGCTGCCTCGGGTGCTGGTCGCGGGGGAGGCGTTGGATCCTGGGGTTCGGGAGAAGGCGGTGGCGTACGTCGAGAAGTACGGGGACGGGGGCTTCGTGCTTGGGGCGGGGCCTCTCCGCGACAACTCCGAAAAGCCATAGGGATTCACTGGCCATCGGTCGATTTGCTGCTCTGTCGGGGGCCTGCGTTGCGGTGCGTCTTTTCGGAGTCGTCGCTCCGGGCCCCTCACACGGGCGGGTGGGTTCCTGGTGCGCTCGGTGCGGACAACTCCCTTTCTTTTTGGGTTATTTGGGGCCGTATTTGCGGCCTGCTCCTGAGGAGACTCTGCCTAGTAGGGAGCGGGGGATCAGTCTGGTCGCGGTCAGGAGGGCCTTGTAGCGGGGGTCGGGGACCGAGAGGGTTTTGCCTTTTTTCAGGTCGTTCAGGGCTTCTTTGACCAGGTTGTCCGCGTCCAGCCACATCCAGTGGGGGATGTTGGTTGTGCCCATGCCGGCTCGTTCGTGGAACTCCGTGCGGACGAAGCCGGGGCACAGGGCCATCAGGTGTACGCCTGTGCCTGTCAGGTCGCGGGCCGCGCCCTGGGTGAACTGCACTACGTATGCCTTGCTGGCGCCGTAGGTGCCCCGGGGGACGAAGGCTGCTACCGAGGCCACGTTCACTACGGAGCCCCTGCCTCGGGTGCGCATCGCCTCGGTGGCGGCGGAGGTCAGGCGCAGGACCGTTTCGCAGTGCAGTTTGAGCATGCGCAGTTCGTCGGCCATGGAGACCTCCAGGTAGCGGCCCTTGAGGCCGAAACCCGCGTTGTTGACGAGGAGGTCGACGGGGTGGGTCTGGTCGCGTAGGCGGGCTGCGGTCTTCTCGATGCCCTCGTCTTCGGTGAGGTCCGCGGGGAGTACCTCGACCTCGATGCGGTGGCGGTCGTGGAGGTCGTCCGCCTGGCGGCGCAGGCGTTCGGCGTCTCTGGCCACCAGCACCAGGTTGTGGCCTCTCGCGGCCAGTTGGCGGGCGAAGGCTGCGCCGATGCCGGCGGTGGATCCTGTGATCAGGGCGGTTGGCATGGGCATCAGTATGGACGCCCCGAAGCCCGGTCCGCCCTTGGAGGGCGGACCGGGCTTCGGGGCGGTGCGGGCCTCGGGGCGGGGGCTCAGGCGCTCAGATGTCCGGGGCCTGGGCTTCCCTGCCGGTCAGCTCGTCAGTGCGCGTGGCCGTGGCCGCCGGCGGCCTCGGCCTTCTCCTCCTCCGGCTTCTCCACGACGGCGGCTTCCGTCGTGAGGAGCAGGGAGGCGATGGAGGCGGCGTTCTCCAGGGCGGAGCGGGTGACCTTCACCGGGTCGATGACGCCCTGCTTGACCAGGTCGCCGTACTCGCCGGTGGCGGCGTTGTAGCCCTGGCCGGCCGGGAGGTCGGCGACCTTGGAGGTGATGACGTAGCCCTCCTGGCCGGCGTTCTCCGCGATCCAGCGCAGCGGCTCGACCGAGCCGCGGGCGATGATCGAGACGCCGGTGGCCTCGTCGCCCGTCAGGCCCAGGTTGTCGGCGAGCACCTTCGCGGCGTGCACGAGCGCGGAGCCACCGCCGGAGACGATGCCCTCCTCGACGGCCGCGCGGGTGGCGGAGATGGCGTCCTCCAGGCGGTGCTTGCGCTCCTTGAGCTCCACCTCGGTGGCGGCGCCGACCTTGATGACGCAGACGCCGCCGGCCAGCTTGGCCAGGCGCTCCTGCAGCTTCTCGCGGTCCCAGTCCGAGTCGGTGGACTCGATCTCGGCCTTGATCTGGTTGACGCGGCCCTCGACCTCCTCGCCGGCGCCGGCACCGTCGACGATGGTGGTCTCGTCCTTGGTGACGACCACGCGGCGGGCAGAGCCCAGCACGTCCAGGCCGACCTGGTCGAGCTTGAGGCCGACCTCCTCGGAGACGACCTGGCCGCCGGTCAGCGCGGCGATGTCGCCGAGCATGGCCTTGCGGCGGTCACCGAAGCCCGGGGCCTTGACGGCGACCGAGTTGAAGGTGCCGCGGATCTTGTTGACCACCAGGGTGGAGAGCGCCTCGCCGTCGACGTCCTCGGCGATGATCAGCAGCGGGCGGGAGGCCCCGGACTGCATGATCTTCTCCAGCAGCGGCAGGAGGTCCTGGATGGAGGAGATCTTGCCCTGGGTGATGAGGATGTACGGGTCCTCCAGGACGGCCTCCATCCGCTCCTGGTCGGTGACCATGTACGGCGAGAGGTAGCCCTTGTCGAAGGCCATGCCCTCGGTGAAGTCCAGCTCCACACCGAAGGTGTTGGACTCCTCGACGGTGATGACACCGTCCTTGCCGACCTTGTCCATGGCCTCGCCGATCAGCGCGCCGACCTGCTCGTCCTGGGCGGAGAGCGAGGCGACGGCGGCGATGTCGGACTGGTCCTCGATCGGGCGGGCCGTCTTCAGCAGCTCCTCGGAGACGGCGGCGACGGCGGCGTCGATGCCCTTCTTCAGGGAGGCCGGGGAGGCGCCGGCGGCGACGTTGCGCAGGCCCTCGCGGACGAAGGCCTGGGCCAGGACGGTGGCGGTGGTGGTGCCGTCACCGGCGACGTCGTTGGTCTTGGTGGCGACCTCCTTCACCAGCTGCGCGCCGAGGTTCTCGAACGGGTCCTCGACCTCGACCTCGCGGGCGATGGTGACACCGTCGTTGGTGATGGTGGGGGCGCCGAACTTCTTGTCGATGACGACGTTGCGGCCCTTGGGGCCGATCGTCACCTTGACCGCGTCGGCAAGCTTGTTGACGCCGCGCTCGAGGGCGCGCCGGGCGTCCTCGTCGAACTTCAGGGTCTTGGCCATGGGATTGGGTGTGTCCTCTCAAGTGCCCGTCAAGAGCCGGAGCCCCGGTCCCCGCCCTGTCGCTTAGCGCGGAGGTGTTGGGTGGGGCCGGGGCTCTGACTGCAGCTGGCTGCTGTCGGCTGCTTGCGCTGCCGGTCTTACTCGGTCTTACTTCTCGATGATCGCGAGCACGTCGCGGGCCGAGAGGACGAGGTAGTCCTCGCCGTTGTACTTCACCTCGGTGCCGCCGTACTTGCTGTAGAGAACGAGGTCGCCGACGGAGACGTCGAGCGGCAGGCGGTTGCCGTCCTCGAAGCGGCCCGGGCCCACGGCCAGGACGACGCCCTCCTGGGGCTTCTCCTTGGCCGTGTCCGGAATGACCAGGCCCGAAGCCGTGGTCTGCTCGGCGTCGAGCGGCTGGACCACAATGCGGTCCTCGAGCGGCTTGATGGCAACCTTGGAGCTGGCGGTCGTCACGATCCGACCTCCCCCTTCGGAGATCTGCGGGGTCATATGTCTGGGGTGGCGACCTGGTAGGCCCGTCGTCGCGGGTGCCGGACCTGCCCTGTCGCGGTTGGCACTCTCCAGTGGAGAGTGCCAGGGGCGAGCCTAGGACGACTGCTGGCACTCGGTCAAGCGGAGTGCTAATGCGTCGGGGGTCGGGGCCGCAACCCGGACGGCGGAAAGGTGCTCTGACGGGACGTCGGGCACGGTGGCGGGGCGCTCACACGTAGTCCTCCAGCCGGGCCACCGCGAAGCCCTCCGCGTCGGCCTTGCGCAGCACCTGCCGTACGACGTCGGGCATCGTGCCCTTCCAGTCCGCCCGGCCGCGGAAGTGCGTGAGCACGATGTCGCCGGGCTGGAAGGACCGCGAGGCGCGGCGGTAGGCCCAGCGGTCGGGGAAGACCTCCTGCTCCCACAGCGGCACGACCTCCACCCCGCAGGAGGCGGCGGCGCGCAGCGAGTCGCCGTTGTAGTTGCCGAACGGCGGGCGGAAGAGGCGCGGGGCGGTGCCGAACTCCCGGCGCAGCCGCTCCTGCTGGCCGCAGATCTCGCGGCGCTGGGCCTCGTAGGGCATGAGGCGCAGGTTGGGGTGGGTGAGGGTGTGGTTGTTGAGCGCCACCCCGGCGTCCTGCATCTCGTGGAAGTAGGGGTAGTCCTCACTGGCCAGGAAGTCGGAGAGGAAGGCGCTGTAGGGGACGCCGAGTTCGCGCATCATGCGGATCAGCTCGGGGTCCTTGTCCTTGCCGTCGTCGATGGTCAGGAAGATGACCTTCTCGTCCGTCGGGACGCGGGTGATCACGGGAGGCAGTCCGGCGCCGCCACCGGTGGTCTCGAAGCCGCGCGGGGTGGTCAGGCGCGGTTTGGCCGCCGGGGGCAGCGGTGCCAGCAGCGGTGCCCTGGCCAGGCCCCAGGTGCGGGCGGCGGCAGTGCGGCGGGCGTGGGCGCGCGACTGGCGCCAGGCGTCGTAGGCCAGCGCGCGCGCCTCGGTGGAGCGGTACGCCCGCACGGAGGCGGGGGCGGCGGCGGTGCGGCTGTCGAGCAGGACGTCCGCCGGGGTGCGGGGGTTGCGGGCGTCCGCGAGGTCGTGTTCGGGGGATTCACCGGATCGGCCGCAGGAGGTGGCGGCCAGTGCGGTGAGCAGGAGGACGGCGAGGGCGGTGCCGGTCCGCCGGGTCCGGAGGGTTCGAGGGGTTCGAGGAGTTCGAGAGGTCCCCAAGGAGGTGCGCCGCCTCCCTTTTTCTTCATTTCGCCTTACTTGTCTTACTAGTTGCATAAGCGGGATATTGGCAGCTTGGGCTGTTTCTTCCGGGGCGGCGCCCCGGAGGCGTCCACCGGCCGGCCGACAGCCGGCGGGTGGTGCCGGAGAATGGGCCCGTGCGCTCCCCCGAAGACCTCGCCGCCCTGCGCTCCCCCGAGGGCCGCGCCCTGCTCGCCGAACTCCGCGACCACGACCCCGGCCAGGCGCTCGCCCTGGCCACCCGGCTGCGCCGCGACCACCCGGTCGAGCTGGTCTCCGCCGCGCTGACCCAGGCCCGGCTGCGCCAGCGGGCGGCGGCGAAGTTCGGCGCGGACGCGGGGCGGATGTACTTCACCCCCGGCGGCGTGGAGCAGGCCACCCGTACCGTCGTGGCCGAGCACCGCGCGGCGCGCTTCAAGGAGCTGGGGGTCAGCGCGCTGGCCGACCTGTGCTGCGGCAACGGCGGCGACGCCCTCGCCCTGGCCCGCGCCGGCATCCGCGTACTGGCCGTCGACCTCGACCCGCTGACGGCCGCCGTCGCCCGCGCCAACGCCGAGGAGCTGGGCCTGGCCGACCTGGTCGAGGTGCGCTGCGCCGACGTCACCGACGTGGACGTCTCCGACTACGACGCCGTCTTCTGCGACCCCGCCCGGCGCGGCGCCCGCGGGCGGATCTTCGACCCCGAGGCGTACTCCCCGCCCCTGTCCTGGGCGATGGAGGTCGCCGGGCGCGTCTCGCACGCCGCGCTCAAGGTCGCCCCCGGCATCCCGCACGAGCTGGTCCCCGCGGGCGCCGAGGCCGAGTGGATCTCGGACGGCGGCGACGTGAAGGAGGCGGTGCTCTGGTTCGGCACGCCCACCCCGGGCGTGCGCGCCACGCTGCTGCCGGACGGCGCCACCCTGCACACCTCCCTCGCCGCCAAGCTCCCCGACCCGCCCGTGCGCCCGGTCGGCCGCTTCCTCCACGAGCCCGACGGCGCCGTCATCCGCTCCCACCTGGTCGCGGAGGCCGCCCGGCAGATCGACGGCGGGCTCATCGACGAGACCATCGCCTACCTCACCTCCGACACCCTGGTACGCACCCCGTACGCGACCCCGTACAAGATCAGCGACGTCCTCCCCTTCAGCCTCAAGCGGCTCAGGGCCCTCCTGCGCGAACGCGGCGTCGGCACCCTCACGGTGAAGAAGCGCGGCTCCGCCATCGAGCCCGAGGAGCTGCGCCGCAAGGTCAAACCCGCCGGTCCGAACTCCGCCACCGTCTTCCTCACCCGCGTCGCCGGAGCGCCCTCGATGCTCATCGGCACCCCCGTGCGGGATGCGACACTGGGCGGCGATGACTGAGACACCGACGCGGATCAGGGCCGAGATCGATCTGGAGGCCGTACGGGCGAACGTGCGCGCCCTGCGCGCCGCCGCGCCCACCGCGCAGCTGATGGCCGTGGTGAAGGCCGACGGATACGGGCACGGCGCCGTCCCCTGCGCCCGCGCCGCCCGCGAGGCCGGCGCCGCCTGGCTGGGCACCGCCACCCCGCAGGAGGCCCTGGCCCTGCGCGCGGCCGGCGACACGGGGCCGGTGCTGTGCTGGCTGTGGACGCCCGGCGGCCCCTGGCGCGAGGCCGTCGAGGCCGGTATCGACGTCTCGGTGAGCGCGCTGTGGGCGCTGCGGGAGGTGGCCGCCGCCGCGCGCGCCTCGGGCCGCACCGCCCGCATCCACCTCAAGGCCGACACGGGCCTGGGCCGCAACGGCTGCGCGCCCGCCGACTGGGCCGGGTTGACCGCCGCCGCGCGGGCCGCCGAGGCGCGGGGCACGGTGCGCGTCACCGGCCTGTGGTCGCACTTCGCCTGCGCCGACGAGCCCGGCCACCCCTCCGTCACCGCCCAGCAGAGCGCCTTCCGCGAGGCACTGGCCGTCGCCGAGGGCTGCGGACTGCGCCCGGAGGTGCGCCATCTGGCGAACTCCCCCGCCACGCTCACCCTGCCGGACAGCCACTACGACCTGGTCCGCACCGGCGTCGCCGTCTACGGCATCTCCCCCAGCCCCGAGCTGGGCACCCCCGCCGAGCACGGACTGCGGCCCGCCATGACGCTGCGGGCCGCCCTGGCCTCCGTCAAGCGCGTCCCCGCCGGCCACGGCGTCAGCTACGGCCACCGCTACACCACCACCGGCGAGACCACCCTCGCGCTCGTCCCCGCCGGATACGCCGACGGCGTCCCGCGCCACGCCTCGGGCGCCGGCCCGGTGCTGGTCGGGGGCAAGTGGCGGCAGGTCGCCGGGCGGGTGGCGATGGACCAGTTCGTCGTCGACCTGGGCGCCGACTCCGCCGCCCCCGGCGACGACGCGGTCCTCTTCGGCCCCGGCGACGGGGGCGAGCCCACCGCCGAGGACTGGGCGCGGGCGGCGGGCACCATCGCGTACGAGATCGTCACCCGGATCGGCGCGCGGGTGCCCCGCGTCTACCTCGGCAAGAGCGGCGAGAACGACGGGGACGCCGGCAGCGGCACTGACGGAGGAGCCGGTCATGGCTGACAGCGGGGCGGCGGGCGACGGGAGTTGGGCGGGGCGCGCCGGGATCGCGGGCGCGGCGATAGGAGTGGTCGCCGCCGGGGCCGCGGCCGGGATCGCGCTGGAGCGGCTGACGGTCGGCCGCGGGATACGGCGCAAGGCCCGCATGGCCCTGGACGCCGCCAGCCCGTACGGCGCCCTGCACGCCGCCCCCGCCACCGTCCGCGCCGAGGACGGGACGGAGCTGCACTACGAGGTCGAGGAGGTCGCCGACCACGCCGAGCCGGCGCCGGCGCCGCTGCACCGCCGCGTCTTCTCCCGCAAGGGGCCGCCGCCCCTGACGGTGGTCTTCTGCCACGGCTACTGCCTCAACCAGGACGCCTGGCACTTCCAGCGCCTCGCCCTGCGCGGCCGCCTGCGCACCGTCTACTGGGACCAGCGCAGCCACGGCCGCTCCGGGCGCGGGCCGGCGGGCGCGCCGGTCACGATCGAGCAGCTCGGCCGCGATCTGAGGGCCGTGCTGGACGCCGCCGTCCCCGAGGGGCCCGTGGTGCTGGTGGGGCACTCGATGGGCGGCATGACGGTGATGGCGCTGGCCGCCGAGTACCCGGACTACGTGACCGAGCGGGTGGCCGGCGTCGCCTTCGTCGGCACCTCCGCCGGCGGGCTTGAGCAGGTCGACTTCGGGCTGCCCCTCGCCGGCATGCGGGCGGTGCGGCGCCTCGTCCCCGGGGTGCTGAAGGCGCTGGGCAGCTCCCAGGTCACGACGGATCTGGTGGAGCGCGGCCGGCGGGCCACCGCCGACCTCTTCGCCGGCCTCATCAAGCGCTACTCCTTCGACTCCCTCGACGTGGACCCGGCCCTCGCCCGCTTCGCGGAACGCCTGATCGAGTCCACCCCGATCGACGTGGTGGCGGACTTCTACCCGGCCCTCCTCGCCCACGACAAGACCGCTGAGCTGGCCGCCTTCGCCGGCATCCCGGCGCTGGTGCTGGTGGGCGAGAAGGACCTCGTCACCCCGGCCTCGCACAGCGAGGTGATCGCCGCACAGCTGCCCGACGCGGAGCACGTCGTCGTACCGGAGGCCGGCCACCTGGTCCTGCTGGAGCGCCCGGAGGCGGTACAGGAGGCCCTGTCAGCACTGCTGGAACGGGCGGCGACACCAACCGGCCAGGCGACGAAGGGCCGACAACGGCTCTGAGGGCCCTCGCGCCTGTCTGAAGTTCCCCGTCGCCCGTGCACGCGGTGTCCGGTGCGTGCTCTCGGTGTGCGGTGGATCAGGTCATGTGGCGGAGCCACCTGTCCTGATCCACCGTGCGGCGAGAGTGCGTGCTGGGCGCCGCGTGGGAGCCTCTAGGGTGGCTGGCATGCAGGATGTGTACACACAGCTCACCGTCCGGTCGCCCGAGGAGATGCGCGAGCTGGGACGGCGGCTCGCCGGGCTGCTGCGGGCGGGCGATCTCGTCCTCCTCACCGGGGAGTTGGGCGCCGGCAAGACGACACTGACCCGCGGGCTCGGCGAGGGCCTGGGCGTACGCGGCGCCGTCACCTCGCCGACCTTCGTCATCGCCCGCGTCCATCCCCCCCTCGCCGGGGGGCCGCCGCTGGTGCACGTGGACGCGTACCGGCTGGGCGGCGGGCTGGACGAGATGGAGGACCTGGACCTCGACGTCTCGCTGCCGGACTCCGTCGTCGTCGTGGAGTGGGGCGAGGGCAAGGTCGAGGAACTGGCGGAGGACCGGCTGCACGTGCTGATCGCGCGGGCGGTGGGTGGCTCGACCGACGGGGCCGGCGAGTCCGACGAGGGCGGGGTGCGCGAGGTGACGCTCGTGGGCGTCGGCGGGCGGTGGGCGCACAGCGCGCTGGCGGCGGTCGCGCGCTGAGCCTTCCGTGCGGGGCTTTCGTACGGGCCCGCGCGCACCCCTCGTACGTTCCGACGAAGATGCCCGGTGATGCCGACAGCGTGTCGGCAAGGCGTTGCACGCGGCCGGGCGGCCGTGGTGCCATGGCCGTATGCCGCAGACCGGGAAGCACCCAGAGCAGCGGCCGTCGATGCAGGAGCTCCTCGCCGCGGGAGCCGCGGCGCAGGCGGTCTGCACCCCGCCGCGGGATGACCCGGCGGAGTCCGCGGCGGGCGAGCCTCCGCCCCGGACGGAGGCCGGGCGGCGCGAGGCCGCGTAACCCGTTCGGGTGAACCGGCCGGAGCTGTGTGGCCGTCAGCGGCCGTCAGCGGACGACGACCACCGGCGTCCCGACGCCCGCGAAGGACCACATCGCGTCGCCGTTCGCCCGCGCCGAGCGGATGCCGCCCGTCTTGCGCTTGCCGTCGGCGGGCGGCGCGGTCGAGCCGTCCACCGCCGAGCTGAAGCCGATGACGACCTCGCCGACGCTGGTGAAGCGCACCACGTGCTCGATGCGCACCCCGTCCGAGCCGGTGATCTCGTTCGACCGGGTGCTGACGCGGTACTTCCCCGGCACCGGGCTGACGCTGCTGGGCGTCACCTCGTACGTGCGCCGCACCGAGCCGTCCTGGCCGACCAGCCACACCCGCTCGGCGCCCAGCGCGTAGACCACGCGCTTGCCGGAGCCGGAGTTCGCGGGCAGCGCGGTGGGGGCGCCCTTGCGGCCCGGGGCGGCGGAGGACTCCCCGGCCGGGGCGGACGAGCGCGCCACCTCGCCCGGCTCGGGCTCGTTGGCCCCCGCCTGGAAGGCGAGGAAGCCGACGACCGCGAGCGCGGCGGCGGTCAGCACCGCCACGAACGTTCCGGGGTTGCTACGGCGTGCCACGTGCCTGACCTCCGCTGGGCCTTCGACCGGATCCCCCCTGCCGGGGGCTACCCCCGGACCGTACTCCAGTCCGGGCGCGCGGGGCGGGCGGGGCGGACCCGTTAGGCTCATCGTGTGCTACTGCTCGCCCTGGACACCGCCACCCCCGCCGTCACCGCCGCCCTCCACGACGGCTCCCGCGTCGTGTCCGACAGCCACCAGGTGGACGCCCGCCGGCACGGCGAGCTGCTGCTGCCCGCCGTGGACCGGGTGCTGGCCGAGGCCGGGCGCTCGCCGGCCGAGGTGACGGACATCGTGGTGGGCGTCGGCCCCGGTCCGTACACCGGACTGCGCGTCGGGCTGGTCACCGCCGAGACCCTCGGCGCCGCCCTGGGCGCCCGCGTCCACGGCCTGTGCACGCTCGACGGGCTGGCCTACGCCTCCGGGCTGACGGGGCCGTTCGTCGTGGCGACCGACGCGCGCCGCAAGGAGGTCTACTGGGCGCGCTACGCGGACTCCCGTACGCGCCTGGGCGAGCCCGCCGTCGACCGCCCCGCCGGGATCGCCGCCGAGGTCGCGGGGCTGCCCGCCGTCGGCGCCGGCGCGGAGCTGTACCCGGAGGTCTTCCCCGACGCCCGCCCCCCGGCCCACCAGAGCGCCGCCGCGCTGGCCTCCCTCGCCGTGGAGCGCCTGGCGCGCGGCGAGGAGCTGCCGGCGCCGCGCCCGATGTACCTGCGGCGGCCCGATGCGCAGGTGCCGGCCGGGTACAAGGCGGTCACCCCCAAGTGACGCCCCCGGAAAGCCCGTTGGCCGGCGAGGTGCGGCTGCGCCCCATGCGCTGGTGGGACATCCCCGCCGTGCTGGAGCTGGAGCACGACCTCTTCCCCGAGGACTCCTGGTCGGAGGGGATGTTTTGGTCGGAGCTGGCGCACACGCGCGGGGCGCGCGCCAGCCGCTACTACGTGGTCGCCCAGGACCGCTCGGGCCGCCTCCTGGGCTACGCGGGACTGGGCGCCCCCGCCGACCAGGGCGACGTGCTGACCATCGCCGCCGCCCGCTCCACCTGGGGCGGCGGCCTGGGCCCGCGCCTCCTGCACGACCTGCTGGACGCCGCCGCCGCGCGCGGCTGCACGGAGGTCCTGCTGGACGTACGCGCCGACAACCCGCGCGCGCAGCGGATGTACGAGCGCTTCGGCTTCAAGGAGATCGGCGTGCGCCGCGGCTACTACCAGCCGGCGAACGTGGACGCGCTGGTCATGCGGCGCGAGATGAACGGCAAGGAAGAGACGTATGGCTGACTCCCGCAGCGCCTCCCATCCCACCCTCCGCAGGGAGGAACCGCTGGTCCTGGGCATCGAGACCTCCTGCGACGAGACCGGCGTGGGCATCGTGCGCGGCCGTACCCTGCTGGCCGACGCGGTGGCCTCCTCGGTCGACGAGCACGCCCGTTTCGGCGGCGTGGTGCCGGAGGTGGCCAGCCGGGCGCACCTGGAGGCGATGGTCCCGACCATCGAGCGGGCGCTGAAGGAGGCGGGCGTCGCGCCGCGCGACCTCGACGGCATCGCGGTCACCGCCGGTCCCGGTCTGTCGGGCGCGCTGCTGGTGGGCGTCTCGGCGGCCAAGGCGTACGCCTACGCGCTGGGCAAGCCGCTCTACGGCGTCAACCACCTGGCCTCGCACATCTGCGTCGACCAGCTGGAGCACGGGCCGCTGCCCGAGCCGACGATGGCGCTGCTGGTCTCCGGCGGGCACTCCTCGCTGCTGCTGGCCCCGGACATCACCTCGGACGTACGGCCGCTGGGCGCGACGATCGACGACGCGGCGGGCGAGGCGTTCGACAAGATCGCCCGGGTGCTGGGGCTGGGCTTCCCGGGCGGGCCGTTCATCGACCGGGCGGCGCTGGAGGGCGACCCGAAGGCGATCCGCTTCCCGCGCGGGCTGACGGGGCCGCGCGACGCGGCGTACGACTTCTCCTTCTCGGGGCTGAAGACCTCGGTGGCCCGCTGGGTCGAGGCGCGCCGGGCGGCCGGGGAGCCGGTGCCGGTGGCGGACGTGGCGGCGAGCTTCCAGGAGGCGGTCGCGGACGTGCTGACCCGCAAGGCGGTGCGGGCCTGCAAGGACAACGGGGTCGGCCATCTGATGATCGGCGGCGGGGTCGCGGCCAACTCCCGGCTGCGGGCGATGGCCCAGCGCCGCTGCGAGGACGCGGGCATCGTGCTGCGGGTGCCGCGCCCCGGGCTGTGTACGGACAACGGGGCCATGGTGGCGGCGCTGGGCGCGGAGATGGTCGCCCGGGGGCGTACGCCCTCGGCGTGGGACCTGTCGGCGGACTCCTCGCTCCCGGTGGAGGAGACGCACGTACCGGACCCGGCGTACCAGCACGGGCACGAGCACGGGCACGGGTCGGACGACCACGACCACGTGCACGAGCAGGAGCTGCGCAAGGGCAACCTGTACGAATGACGGTCACGCTGATGTGGGAGGCGAAGGCCGCCTCCGGCCGGGGCGCGGAGCTGCTGGCCTGGGCGCGGGCCCAGGACCTGGCGCGCACGCCGCTGCGGCGGGAGGTCCTCACGGCCCCCGGTGAGCGGGTGCTGACGCTCACCTGGTGGCCGGGCCCCTACGAGGCGCCGGCACCGGAGCTGCCCGATCCGCCGGCGGAGTTGCTGGCCCGCCCGGTCCACCGCTGGCGCTTCGAGTCGGTGGCGGTGACCGAACCGGACGGGCCCGCCGCCTGATCCGGGAGCACACTGGACCGCATGAGGTTCGCTCACCGCGTCGAGACCGTACGGGCCGCCGAGGCCGCGCTCATGGCCACCCTCCCGGACGGGACGCTGATGGCCCGGGCGGCTGCCGGTCTGGCGGCCTCGTGCGCCCAGCTGCTGGGCGGGCTCTACGGCCGCCGGATCGCGCTGCTGGTGGGCAGCGGCGCCAACGGCGGCGACGCGCTGCTGGCGGGCGCGCGCCTGGTACGGCGCGGGGCGACGGTGAAGGCGCTGCTGCTGGACCCGGACCGCGCGCACCCCGGCGCCCTGGCGGCGCTGCGGCTGGCGGGCGGCTGGATCGTCCCGGCGACGGCGGCGCAGCTGGCGGACGCGGACCTGGTGGTGGACGGGATCACGGGCATCGGCGGCCGGGGCGGCCTGCGCCCGCACGCGGCGGAGCTGGTACGGGCGGTGCGCGCGCCCGTCGTGGCGGTGGACGTACCCAGCGGCGTGGACGCCGACACCGGCGAGGTGGCGGGCGAGGCGGTACGGGCCGCGGCGACGGTGACCTTCGGGACGTACAAGAACGGCCTGCTCATCGACCCGGGCCACGCCTACGCGGGCGCGGTGCGGCTGATCGACATCGGCCTGGGCCCGTACCTCCCCGGCGCGGACCTGGCGGCGCCCCAACACGCGGACGTGGCCCGGCTGCTGCCCCTCCCCACGGCGGCGAGCGACAAGTACGGCCGGGGCGTGGTCGGCGTCGCGGCGGGCTCGGAGCGCTATCCGGGAGCGGCCGTGCTGGCGGTGGGCGGCGCCCTGTGCGGGGGCGCGGGGGCGGTGCGCTACGTGGGCCCGGCGCGGGAGGCGGTGATCGCCCGCTGGCCGGAGGCGCTGGTGCACGCGGGCGCCCCCGGGGACGCGGGCCGCGTGCAGGCGTGGGTCGTGGGCCCCGGACTGGGCGAGGGCGCGGAGGCGGCCGAGACGGTGGCGCAGGTGCTGGCCTCGGACGTTCCGGTCCTGGTGGACGCGGACGGACTGCGCTACCTCACCCCCCACCAGATCGCGGCGCGCACGGCCCCCACCCTGATCACGCCGCACGCGGGCGAGGCGGCCCGCCTGCTGGGCGTGGACCGCGCGCAGGTGGAGGCCCGCCGCCTGTCCGCGCTGCGGAAACTGGCGGCGGCCTACGGGGTCACCGCGCTGCTGAAGGGGAACACCACCCTGGTCTCGGGCACGCCCGCGCGGGTCAACCCGACGGGCACCCCCTGGCTGGCCACGGCGGGCAGCGGCGACGTCCTCTCCGGCCTGACGGGGGCCCTCCTCGCCGCGGGCCTGCCCCCCACGGAGGCGGCGATGACGGGCGCGTACCTGCACGGGCTGGCGGGACGGCGGGCGGCGCAGGGGGGCGGGCCGACAGGCCGGGTCGGCTGGACGGGAGAGGCGCGGGACACGGAGCGGGACGAGGCGGCCGCCGCCCGGCGCCCCTCCGGGGAGGCGTACGTCCCCGGCGCCCCCATCACGGCGATGGACCTGGTCACGGCGCTCGGCCCGGTCTGGCGGGAGGTGTCGGCGAGCGGGCTGTAGCTACGGCCTCACACCGCGGCTACGGCCTCACGCCGCGGCGCCCTTCACCAGCCGCCACACCACATCGACCCCCGACTCCCCCGGCGTCACGTCCGCCCCCCGCTCGACCGGCCCGCGGCTGACCTCCGTGAAGCCGAGCCGGCGCGGCACGGCCTCGCTGGCCAGGTTGGCGGCGTCGTGGTGGATCTCCACCCGGTCCACCCCGGGGAGTTCGAACGCGGCCGCGACCAGGGCCCGTACGGCCCGCGAGACCGCGCCCCGGCCGGTCGCCCCCGGGTGCAGCCAGTAGCCGATCTCCAGGCCGCCCGCCCCGATCTGCCGGTGCAGGCCGCAGCTGCCGGCCACCGCGCCGTCCACCACGATCGCGTAGTTGAACCCCTCCCCGGTGCGCCACTCCTCCTGGCAGCGGGCCAGGAATCCGGCCGTCTGCTCGCGGGAGGCGGTGGCGGCCCAGGGCATCCAGGGGAGCAGCCGGTCGAGGGACTCCTCGACCATCCGGTCCAGTACGTCCAGGTCGTCGGTGTGCCATCGCCGCAGCTCAACGGTCTCGTACAGCAGCTTCTCGGGAGGAGTGTCCATGACATGATGCTGCCCTGCGGAGACGGCCGGAGCAACCGGGTCGCCAAGGGGCCGCACCCACCCCCGCGCGACCCCCCGCACCCCTCCCCGCAGAATGGAGCCGTGACCCCGTCCCCCGGCATGCTCACCCCCCCGCCCTCCGCCCGGCGCAAGGGTGCCGACGCCTCGCCCTATGTCGACCTCACCCGCGCGGAGTGGAGCGCGCTGCGCGAGAAGACGCCGCTGCCGCTCAGCGCCGAGGAGGTGGAGCGGCTGCGCGGGCTGGGGGACGTCATCGACCTGGACGAGGTCCGCGAGGTCTACCTGCCGCTCTCCCGCCTCCTCAACCTCTACGTCGGCGCCACCCACGGCCTGCGCCGCGCCGTCAACACCTTCCTCGGCGACACCCCCGACGGCAGCGGCGCCCCCCAGACGGGGACGCCCTTCGTCATCGGCGTCGCCGGCAGCGTCGCGGTGGGCAAGTCCACCACCGCCCGCCTGCTCCAGGCGCTCCTGGCCCGCTGGCCCGAGCACCCCCGCGTGGAGCTGATCACCACCGACGGCTTCCTGCTGCCCAACGCCGAGCTGGACCGGCGCGGGCTGATGTCCCGCAAGGGCTTCCCCGAGTCCTACGACCGCCGCGCCCTCACCCGCTTCGTCGCGGACGTCAAGGCCGGCAAGGAGGAGGTGCGCGCCCCGGTCTACTCCCACCTGGTCTACGACATCGTCCCCGGCGAGGAGCTGGTCGTGCGCCGCCCCGACATCCTCATCGTCGAGGGGCTCAACGTCCTGCAGCCCGCCCTCCCCGGCAAGGACGGCCGTACCCGCGTCGGCCTCGCCGACTACTTCGACTTCAGCGTCTACGTCGACGCCCGCGCCGAGGACATCGAGCGCTGGTACCTCGACCGCTTCCGCAAGCTGCGCGAGACGGCCTTCCAGAACCCCTTCTCCTACTTCCGCACGTACACCCAGGTCTCCGAGGAGGAGGCCCTGGAGTACGCCCGCCGCATGTGGCGCACGATCAACGAGCCCAACCTGCTGCAGAACGTCGCCCCCACGCGCGGGCGCGCGGCGCTCGTGCTGCGCAAGGGCCCCGACCACAAGGTGCAGCGGCTCTCCCTGCGCAAGCTCTGAACCGTGCGCAGCCTCTGAGCCCCGTGCGGCCCGTACCGCCGCGCCCGCTACCCTCCCCCCATGCTGCATCTGAGGATCTACGTCCCCGCCGGGCGCACCGAGGAGGTGACCGGCCTGATCCACAAGACCGTCGGCACCACCCACCTCGCGGTCCACCCGGGTGCCTCCCTCGACCCGGCGGGCGACATCGTCACCTGTGACGTGGCCCGCGAGGCGGCCGACGAGCTGCTGCACGCGCTGCGCCGGCAGGGATTGTGCGACGAGGGCGGCGTGGACGTCGACGAGGTGGACCTGACGCTCTCCAGGCGCGCGGACCAGGCGGAGGTGGACGCCCCCGGCGAGGGGCGCGACGCCGTGGTCTGGGAGTCGCTGGTGGAGGCGACCCACGAGGAGTCGACACTCTCCCTGACCTATCTCGCCCTGCTCTCCGTCGCCACCCTGCTCGCCGCCTGCGGCGTCATGATCGACAGCGCGATCCTGATCGTCGGCGCCATGGCCGTGGGGCCGGAGTTCGGGCCGATCGCCGGACTGTGCGTGGCGCTGGTGCAGCGCCGGCCCAAGCTGGTCGTCCGTACGCTGGTGGCGCTGCTGGTGGGCTTCGCGGTGGCGATGGCCCTCACCGTCGGCTTCAGCCTGGCCATGGACTCGCTGGGCTACTTCACCAAGGACATGCTGGAGAAGGCGCGGCCCCAGACCGGTTTCATCTGGCAGCCCGACGCCTTCTCCTTCATCGTCGCCCTGCTCGCGGGCGTGGCCGGCACCCTCTCGCTGACCTCGTCGAAGTCCGGTGCGCTGGTCGGGGTGGCGATCTCCGTGACCACCGTCCCGGCCGCCGCCAACGCGGCCATCGCGCTCAGCTACGGCGACGTCGGCCAGGCGCGCGGCTCCACCGAGCAGCTGCTGCTCAACCTGCTGGGCATCGTCATCGCCGCCACGCTGACCCTCCTGGTGCAGAAGGCGTACTGGGCCTTCCACAACACCCGCGGTCCGGCCGCCCGTTCCGTACGGAGGGCGGCCGACGCGCACCTGGGCGGCAAGCGGCTGTAGGACGCGGGCGGTTCGGGCCCGGATAACGGATCGGCAAAACTTCCCCCCGTCCCCCCCGCCCGGCCCGTGGACCCGTCCTCCTCGCCCTGGTAGGTGTGGCCCTTGCCGTGCGCCCGCGACAAGGGAGGCCCCCATGCCCGTGGTCCGTAGATCCTGGTTCGGCGTCACCGCCGCCACCCTGCTCGCCGGGGTCCTCACCGGCCCCACCGCCCGCGCCGCCGAACCCGCCCCCGCGCCCGTCACCGTCCCGGCCGTACGCGCCTGGGAACCGGCCCCCGGCACCTGGGAGTTGACCGGCGGCACCCGCATCGTCCTCGGCGACCCCGCGCTCGCCGACGTCGCCGACCTGCTCGCCGGCGAGCTGGCCGACCAGGAGGGCGTCCGCCCCCGCGTCGCCGCCGGAGAGCCGCACGCCCACGACATCCACCTCACCCTGGGCGCCCCGGCCCCGGGCGGCAGCCCCGAGGGGTACGAGCTGACCCTGGCCGACTCCGCCCGTATCGCCGCCGCGGACCGCCGGGGCGTGCTGTACGGCACGCGCACCCTGCTGCAGGCGCTGCGGACCGGGAAGGCCCCCGGCGTGCTGGCCCGCGGCACCGTGCGCGACTGGCCCACGCACGGCTCGCGCGGCCAGATGCTCGACGTGGGGCGGAAGTTCTTCCCCGTCGACTACCTCAAGCAGCAGATCCGCCAGCTCGCCTGGTACAAGCTCAACACCTTCCACCTGCACCTGACCGACTGGAACGGCTACCGCATCGAGTCCGACCTCCACCCGGAGATCGTCTCCCCCGAGCACTACACCAAGGCCGAGCTGCGCGAACTGGAGCGCTACGCCGCCCGCTACGGCGTGACGATCGTCCCCGAGATCGACCTGCCCGGCCACGCCGCCGCGATCGGCGCCGCCCGCCCGGACCTGGCGTTCACCTGCGCCTCCCTGTCGTACCCGAACAACCACTGGGAGGGCTCCGACACCGGGCACTGGACGCTGGACTACACCAAGCCCGCCATGCGCGACTTCGCCCGCGACCTCATCGGCGAGGTCGCCGACATCTTCGACAGCCCCTACCTGCACCTCGGCACCGACGAGGTCCCGCTCACCCCGGCGCAGCTCGCCTGCCCCGAACTGGTCGCGTACCAGCAGGAGAAGGGCTACCCGCACGTCGGCGACGTGCTGGTGGAGTTCATCGACGAGATGGACGCGGCGGTGCGCGCCAAGGGCAAGACCACGCAGATCTGGCAGTGGTGGGACTACCAGCAGGAGACCAGCATCGACCCGGACCGGCGGATCGTCGTCAACGAGTGGAAGTCCTCCCCCGAGGCCCGTGCCGCCCAGGGCTATCCGGTGATCGGCAGCCAGGACGGCCCGCTGTACGTCTCCCCGGGCTTCGGCGCCGCCCCCGGCAAGTACGGCTTCTTCGACGTTCGCAAGACCTACCGCGACTACCCCTTCGCCACCGGTGGGAACATCCTCGGCTACCGGGTCTCGCGCTGGTCGGACCGCACGCGGTCCCTCGCCCTGGGCTGGGTGGACTACTTCGCCCGCCGCCCGCTGGCCGTGGTGGCGGACCGCACCTGGGCGACCCCGGCCGGCTCGGACGTACGCCCGTTCCTGGACCGCTACGACCAGGTGGGAGACGCCCTGCCGCTGCGCACCCCCGACCCGGAGAGCCCGGAGTCGCAGATCGGCGCGAACCCGGGGATGCTCAGCCAGGCCGGCTGGACGGCCACGGCGAGCAGCCGGGAGACGGGCCCGCCCTCCCACGCCGTCGACAACGACCCGTACACCCACTGGCACAGCGCCTACACGGCGACGCTCCCGCAGCGGCTGACCGTCGACACGGGCACCGTCCAACGCATCGCGGGCGTGCGCTACATGCCGCGCCAGGACGGCGGGATCAACGGCCGGATCAGGGACTACGAGATCCTCGTCTCGACCGACGGCACCCAGTGGCGCACGGTCGCCTCCGGCACCTTCCCGGAGGACCGCACGGAGTTCATCGTGCCCTTCGAGACAACAGGCGCCCGCCACATCGCCCTGCGAGCGCTGAGCGAGCACGGCCCGTCGGGCACCTTCGCCTCGGTGGCGGAACTGGACGCGGTCCGGGCACGCTGAGCCGACACCGCTGCTCGTACGGAAGCCCCCGCCGGTCACCACGACCGGCGGGGGCTTCCGTACGAGCAGCGGCGGTGTCAGCCCAGCGTCGACTTCACCACGTCCGCCAGCCGACCCGCGACCGCGCGGGCCTGGTCGATGTCGGCGGCCTCGACCATGACCCGTACCAGCGGCTCGGTGCCCGAGGGGCGCAGCAGTACGCGGCCGGTGGCGCCCAGCTCGGCCTCGGCCTCGCGGACCGCGTGCTGGAGCTCGGCACAGGTGGCGACGCGGGAGCGGTCCACGTCGGGGACGTTCACCAGGACCTGCGGGAGTCGCTCCATCACGCCCGCCAGCTCGGCCAGCGTACGGCCGGTGGCGGCGACGCGGGCGGCGAGGAGCAGGCCGGTGAGGGTGCCGTCGCCGGTGGTGGCGTGGTCCAGGGCGATGACGTGCCCGGACTGCTCGCCGCCCAGGGCGAAGCCGCCGCGCTTGAGCTCCTCCAGCACGTAGCGGTCGCCGACCGCGGCCTGGATCAGGGTGAGGCCCTCGCGCTCCAGCGCGAGCTTGAAGCCCAGGTTGGACATCACGGTGGCGACGACCGTGTCCTCGCGCAGCGTCCCGGCCTCGCGCATGGCCAGCGCCAGCACGGCGAGGATCTGGTCGCCGTCGACCTCGTTGCCGTCGGCGTCCACCGCCAGGCAGCGGTCCGCGTCGCCGTCGTGGGCGACGCCCAGGTCGGCGCCGTGCTCCAGGACGGCGGCCCTGAGCTTGTCCAGGTGGGTAGAGCCGTAGCCGTCGTTGATGTTCAGGCCGGTGGGGTCGTCGCCGATGGTGACGATCTCGGCACCCGCGGTGGCGAAGGCCGTCGGGGACACGCGGGCGGCGGCACCGTGGGCGCCGTCGATGACGACCTTGAGGCCGTCGAGGCGGTTGGGCAGCACGCCCAGCAGGTGGGCGACGTAGGTGTCGAAGCCCTCCGCGTGGTCCGTGATACGGCCGACGCCGGCGCCGGTGGGGCGCGTCCAGGGCTCGCCGTGCGCGTGGCGGGCGTACACCTCCTCGATGGCGTCCTCCAGCTCGTCGGAGAGCTTGTGGCCGCCGCGGGCGATGAACTTGATGCCGTTGTCGGGCATCGGGTTGTGGCTGGCGGAGAGCATCACGCCCAGGTCGGCGCCGAGCACGGCGGTGAGGTGGGCGACCGCGGGCGTCGGCAGCACGCCGACCCGCAGCACGTCCACACCCGCGCTGGCCAGGCCCGCCACCACGGCGGCCTCCAGGAACTCTCCGGACGCGCGGGGGTCGCGGCCGACGACGGCCTTGGGGCGCGCGCCGGCACCGGCGGAGGACCCTGAGGGTGCCGCCTCCGCGATCCGGGCCAGGACGTGCGCCGCGGCGACCGAGAGGCCGAGCGCGAGCTCGGCGGTCAGGTCCGCGTTGGCGACACCGCGCACGCCGTCCGTTCCGAAGAGTCGTGCCACTGGTGTTCCTCCGATGATCGGTCTTCGACGGCGGGCATGCGGGTGCCGTCGAAGAGATGAATACCTTTCGACCATACGCGAACGCCCCGCCGGCACCCAGGAGTGCCGGCGGGGCGTTCGTCGTACGAACTCGTACAGCGGCGTCAGATCAACGCTTGCTGTACTGCGTGCCCTTACGGGCCTTCTTCAGACCGGCCTTCTTCCGCTCGACCGCGCGGTCGTCACGGGTCAGGAAGCCGGCCTTCTTGAGGGCGCCGCGGTTGTTGTCCACGTCGGCCTCGTTGAGCGCACGGGCCACACCGAGGCGCAGCGCGCCGGCCTGGCCGGAGATGCCGCCGCCGCTGATGCGGGCGAAGACGTCGTAGCGGTCGTCCAGCTCGAGCACCTTGAAGGGCTCGTTGACCTCCTGCTGGTGGACCTTGTTCGGGAAGTAGGTCTCCAGGGTGCGACCGTTGATCTTCCACTTGCCGGTGCCGGGGACGATACGCACGCGGGCGATCGCCTCCTTGCGACGGCCGGTGCCGGCGCCCGGAAGCGCCTCACCGAAGCGGCCCGCGAGGGACTCGCTGGTGTATTCCTGGGTCTCCGGAGTCTCGGTCGTGTACTCCTCGACCTCGATGATCTCCTCGGCGGTGGTCTCAGCCACGATTCTCCTCAGATTCTTTTCTTCTTAGGGGGGTGGCCGGACTTACTGCGCGACCTGGGTGATCTCGAACGGCACCGGCTGCTGGGCAGCGTGGGGGTGCTCGGCACCGCGGTAGACCTTCAGCTTCGAGATCATCTGACGGCCCAGGGTGTTCTTGGGGAGCATGCCCTTGACGGCCTTCTCGATGGCCTTCTCGGGGTTGTCCGTCAGCAGGTCCTCATAGCGGACGGAACGCAGGCCACCCGGGTAACCGGAGTGGCGGTAGGCGAGCTTCTGGGTCCGCTTGTTGCCGGAGAGGTGCACCTTCTCGGCATTGATGATGATGACGAAGTCACCAGCGTCAATGTGAGGCGCGTACACCGGCTTGTGCTTACCCCGCAGAAGCGTGGCGGCCTGGGTGGCCAGGCGGCCGAGGACGACGTCCTCGGCGTCGATGACGTGCCACTGGCGCTGGACGTCGCCGGGCTTGGGGCTGTACGTACGCACGGTCGTAGCCTTCACTTCTTCAATGAGTGGGTCCTGACAAGGCCACCGGCGAAGGCCTCCACTGGCGGCGGACGGGGACGCAACCCGTATTCGCGGCCGTGCGGCTCAGCGCTGGTGTCCGGTGTAAGGGCCCCTCACGTGAGAATGAGCAAGCCAATACACACAACGAACTGGCAGGATACCGGCTCAGTCAGCCACGGGTCAAAACGCGGCGGACCGACCGGCCCGGACCGACCCCGCGGCCCAGGCGCCCCACCGGTTTCGCGGCCCCTCTCACCTCGCCCGCGCGACCCGCTTCTCGTCCCAGACCGCCTCGGACACCTCCCGCACCCGCCCGTCGGCGCCGAAGACGAGGAAGCGGTCGAAGGTCTTCGCGAACCAGCGGTCGTGGGTCACGGCGAGCACCGTCCCCTCGTACGCCTCCAGCCCCTCCTGCAGCGCCTCCGCGGACTCCAGGTCGAGGTTGTCGGTGGGCTCGTCCAGCAGCAGCGCGGTGGTGCCGGACAGCTCCAGCAGCAGGATCTGCAGCCGCGCCTGCTGCCCGCCCGACAGCTTCTCGAAGCGCTGCTCGGCCTGCCCGGTCAGCTCGTAGCGGCGCAGCGCGGACATCGCCGCGCCCCGGTCCCTGGCGTGCTCGGTCCACAGGATGTCCAGCAGCGTGCGCCCCTCCAGCTCGGGATGGGCGTGGGTCTGCGCGAAGTGCCCCGGTACGACCCGCGCGCCGAGCTTCCACGTCCCCGTGTGCGCCACGTCACCGCCGGCCAGCAGCCGCAGGAAGTGGGACTTGCCGGAGCCGTTGGAGCCCAGCACCGCGACCCGCTCCCCGTAGAAGACCTCCAGCGAGAAGGGCTGCATCAGCCCGCTCAGCTCCAGATTCTCGCAGGTCACAGCCCTGATCCCGGTACGGCCGCCGCGCAGCCGCATCGTGATGTCCTGCTCGCGCGGGGGCGCCTGCGGCGGTCCGGCCTCCTCGAACTTCCGCAGCCGGGTGCGGGCGGCCTGCAGCCGGGAGGCGAGGTCGGAGTTGAAGGCGGCCTTCTGCTTGTACATGGCGACCAGCCGCTTGAGCTTGGCGTGCTCCTCGTCCCAGCGCCGCCGCAGCTCCTCGAAGCGCTCGAAGCGCTCCTTGCGGGCCGCGTGGTACGTACCGAAGCCGCCACCGTGCAGCCACACGTCCGAGCCGGCCGCCCCCGGCTCCACACTGACGATCTTCTCGGCGCTGCGCGACAGCAGCTCGCGGTCGTGGGAGACGAACAGGACGGTCTTGGCCGTCGCCCGCAGCTGCTCCTCCAGCCAGCGCTTGCCGGGGACGTCGAGGTAGTTGTCCGGCTCGTCCAGCAGCAGCACCTCGTCAGTGCCCCGCAGCAGCGCCTCCAGCACCAGCCGCTTCTGCTCGCCGCCGGACAGGGTGCGCACCTCGCGGAACTGGGCCCGCTCGTACGGGACGCCCAGCGCGGCCATCGTGCACTTGTCCCAGAGGATCTCCGCCTCGTACCCCCGCACCTCGGCCCAGTCGCTCAAAGCCTGGGCGTAGGCGAGCTGGGCGGCCTCGTCATCCACGGTCATCACCGCGTGCTCAGCCGCGTCCACGGCCTCAGCGGCCGTCCTCAACCGCGGCTGGGACACAGAGACCAGCAGGTCACGCACGGTGCGCTCATCCCGCACCGACCCGACGAACTGCGGCATCACGCCCAGCCCCCCGCTGACACCCACCGTGCCCCCGTGCGGCTGCAACTCCCCCGCCAGCAACCGCAGCAGGGTCGTCTTGCCCGCCCCATTAGCGCCGACCAGCGCATAGGAGGCACCCTCCCCCACCCGGAAGGAGACGTCGCCCAGCAAAGGGCGCCCGTCGGGAAGGTAGTACTCGAGATGCGCGGCTTCCAGATGACCCATACCGCGATTCTCGCCCCACCGACGCCCTACTGGCGACGGCTTTTCCCACCACGCCCGCTCACGGCCGCGCGGTGAACTCCATCGTGGTGCCGTCCTCCCCCCGCAGGACGAGCGTCCCCGCCCGCCGATCGACGACCCGCCCCCTGCCGTGCAGCACGGCGAGCAGCCGCTTCTCGTACGCACCGGTGTCCGCGTCGCAGCCCACGAGGGTCACCAGCAGGTCGCCGTAGTCGATGGGCCCCGTATCGTGCACCCGCGCCGGCCCACCGAAACCGTTGCAGCCGGTACGCCCCTCAACACGCCCACCCCCGGTAAAGCGGATCCACAACCCCCCACGCGGCGGCTGCTCGACGGCATGCCACTTCGTACCGACCAGGGGCGGCCCCAGGTCGTACCGCAGCCGCACCACGGCGCCGTCAGCACCAGTGAGAGTGAGACGCTCAGGACCAACCTCAGCGACAACTCCACCGGTCAGCGCCTTGTACAGCGCACCCTCCAGCTCCCCCAACGCACCGCTGCACAGCATCATGGTGGCCGTCCACTGCTTGAACTCGACCCGCGCACCGCGCACTTCCACCGCACTGCCCATGCGGTTGCAGACCCGCATCCCAGCGCGCCCATCCTTGATCTCGAAGGTGACGACCTTCCCCTCGGGCACCCGATGCACGAACCCCCCGCGCACCACGACCTCCTCCACCAGCCACGGCGTCCCCTCCAACGGAAGAGCGGATTTCGCATCCCCACCCGCACCGCCCTCCCCCCGGGAAGAGCCACGGGGATCCGTACGAGAGGAAGCATCCCCACCGGACGACGACCCACCAGCCGCACAGGAAACAAGAAGCACAACCGCAGACAGGATCACGCTGACGGAATAACGACTCATGCCGCTTGGACGCCCGAACCCCCCACCGGGTTCCGGCAAACGACAAGCACCCGGATCGCACCAGGAACCCACCCGCCCAAGGGAGGGGCCCGGAGCGACGACTCCGAAAAGACCCTCCGCAACGCAGGCCCCCGACAGAGCAGCAAATCGACCGATGGCAAGTACATCCCTATGGCTTTTCGGAGTTGTCGCGGAGAGGCCCCGCCCCCCAACGCGAAGAAGCCCGCGCCCTCACCCCTCCGCAATAACCACCGCGGACGCAACCCCCGCATCATGACTAAGACTCACATGCCACCGCCGAACCCCCAACACCCCAGCCCGCGCAGCCACAGTCCCCCGCACCATCAGCAACGGCCGCCCACCCGCATCCACCCCCACCTCAGCGTCATGCCACAGCAACCCCCCCGCCGCCCCCAACGCCTTCGCCGCAGCCTCCTTCGCAGCGAACCGCGCAGCCAACGAGGCCACACCCCGAGGCGACCCATCAGGAAGCACCCGCTCAGCAGGAACGAAGAGCCGCCCGGCCAACGCGGGAGTACGCACCAACGCCTCCCCGAACCGCTCGATCTCCGCCACATCGATCCCGACCCCGATGATCACGCGGGATCCCCTCTCGTACGACCACGACCGACCGAACCCCCGCAGCACCCCCGCAGCCTACGACCGCTCAGTAGGGCCGCAGCCCGTACCCCACCGGCAGCACCCCGCCCCCGCCGAGCGGCCACGTCACCGGCAGCCGCCCCCCGTAGCCCGCGCCGAAGAGCGCGTCCGTCAGCCCCGCGCCCTCCGTACCCGGCAGCCACGCGGCCACGAAGGCGTCGGCCCGCGCCAGCTCCTGCCCGATCTCCAGCGGCCGCCCGGAGTACAGCAGAGCCACGCACTTCTCCGCCCGCGAGCAGACCTCACGCAGCTCACGCGCGTTCTCCTCACCGAGCGCCAGGTCGGACACGTCCCCGTGCCCCTCGGCGTACGGCGCCTCACCGCCCACCCAGATCGCCACATCACCCCGCCCCGAACCGGCCACCTCGATACCCGTCCCCCGCACCGCCGCCTCCAGCGCCTGCCGGAAGGTCGTGCCCTCGGTGTGCCGCCCGAGCTGCCCCTGCCAGCGGTAGGACCACCCGCCGAGCTGGCGCCCCAGATCGTCGGCGCCGTTGCCCCCGACGACGATGCGGTAGCGCCCCCGCCGCGGCAGCGGCAGCACGCCGTCGTTCTTCAGCAGCACCTGCGAGGCACGAACGGCCTCCCGCGCGACCGCCCGATGCCGCGCGGAGCCGACCTCCGCCGTCAGCCGGCGATCACCGTAGGGATGCCGGAAGAGGTCCATCCGCTCCTTCACCAGCAGGATCCGCCGGGCCGCGTCCTCGACCCGCGCCCGCGGAATCCGCCCCTGCTCGACGCCCGCGACGATGGCGCCGACCGTCCCCCGGTAGTCGTCCGGCACCATGATCATGTCGATGCCGGCGTTCACCGCGCTCTCCACCTGCGCCGCGAAGCCGTCACCGGGCAGCTGCTGGATCGCCGCGTAGTCGCTGACCACGAAGCCCCCGAAGCCCAGCTCCTCCTTCAGCACCCCGGTGACCAGCCGCCGCTCCCCGTGCACCTTGGCGCCGCGCACACTGCTGTACGTCGCCATCACGGAGCCGACCCCGGCGTCCACCGCCCGCGCGAAGGGCGGCAGATGGACCGCGCGCAGCTCGGCGTCGCCGACGCGGGTGTCGCCCTGGTCGAGCAGATAGCCCCGGGCGGCGTTGCCCGTACCGAAGGCGGTGCCGCCGTCGCCGACGAAGTGCTTGGCGGTGGCGAGCACCGAGTGCGGACCGAGCCGATGCCCCTGGAGCCCGTGCACCGCCGCCGCGCCCAGCGGGCCGACGATGGCGGGCGTCTCCCCGTACCCCTCGTACGTACGCCCCCAGCGCGGATCGCGCGGCACGCAGACGCAGGGGCTGAACGCCCAGCGCATCCCGGCGCCCAGCACCTCGTCGCGGGTGACGCGCTCCGCCCGCCGGACGAGCGCGGCGTCGCGGGTGGCGCCCATGCCGATGTGGTGCGGGAAGAGCACCGCGCCCTGCACGTTGCCCAGCCCGTGCACCGCGTCCACCCCGTACAGCAGCGGAACGCCCAGCCGGCTGCGCATCGCGGCGCGCTGGTAGCCCTCGACCATCCGGGCCCACTGCGCGGCGCTCCCGCCCGTGGACCCGCCCGGGCCGCCGCGCTCGCCGCCGCTGAGCATGGCGCCGATGCCGTAACGGGCAAGGTCGGCGGGGTCCTTGAGGTGGATGTTCTGCACCTGCGTCAACTGCCCGGCCAACTCGGCCAGGGTCATCCGCTCCAGGCACTCCGCGGCGCTCATGCAGCGCCGGCCGTCCTCGTCCGCGGCCCGCGACTGCGGCGCCCCGGCCGCGCCCGCCACCGCGCACAGGGCCATCACCCCGCCCAGCCAGGAGGCGGCCCTTCCCCAAGCTCTCCGAGCAGGGGATACCCCATCCCAAGCTCTCCGAGCAGGAGATACCCCACGCCCCGCCCGCCCGGACGCCTTCCCGCCCCACCGCCCAGCCATGCGCGCCACCCACGCCTCCTTCGCCAACCACCGGACCCGCGACCGGCGGACAAGGGGGCCATTCGACCACCGGAGTTACCGCACCCCGGCACGACACAACCGGCCTGCCCCCGTTCGGGGGCAGGCCGGTTGTGTGTCCGACGCCGTCAGCCGGCGCCCACGGTCAGGCGGCCGCGCCCCCGCCGCTCTGCCGGCGCCGGCGCATGGCCACGTACAGCACGGCCCCGAGGCCGACCGCGGCCACGGCGGACCCTCCGATCAGCACGACACCGTCGGCGCCGGTGGACGCGAGGTCCCCGTCGTCCCCGGCGGACCCGCCGGCGGACTGCGCGGTGCCACCCCCGGTGGAGGAGCCGCCGTCGCCGCCGCCGGTGGTCGAGCCACCGCCGTCCGTACCCCCGTCACCGGAACCGCCGGTGGAGGAGCCGCCGGTGCCGTTGAGCACAAGAGCGGCGGAGTTGTTCTGGCGCGCGTTGTCGAAGTCGTGCGGCTTCGGGGTGTCGCCCGGCTGCCAGACCCCGACGGTGAGCTTGCCGGTCGCGTTCTCGACGACGTCCTGGATCTCCAGCTCGAAGGGGTAGGAGAAGACCTGGTCCTCCAGGATCACCGAGCCCGTGGTGCACACGTAGCGGGGAGCACCGGGCTGCTTGCCGTCCTCCAGCCAGCCGCCGTCCTTCTTCGTGGCGACGCAGCCCCGGGCCACCTTGGTCACCTTGGCGCCCCGCGGGACGAGGAACTCGTACTGCGCCACCGACTCACCGGAGCGGATGTAGCCGATCCAGGCCGGCCCGCGGTTCTGCCAGCCCAGGTCGACGGTCACCTTCGCACCCTTGCCGCCCTTCGCCGCGACGCCCTTGGCGGCGAGGTCGGCGTGGTTGGCGACCTGGAAGGCGGTCTCCGCCATGTTGTTCCACGGGTCGAGGTCCGCGCTGCGCGTGCCGGCGCTCCTGCGGATGCCGAGGGTACGACCGTCGCCGGCCGAGAAGGACAGGCCGCCGCGTGCCTTGGCCCGCGCCTCGGCGGTGTCCGCGCTCACCTGGAACAGGAACTCGTCGTTCCAGGCGTGCCCGGCCAGCTTCAGCCGCTCGGCGGGGTCGGCCTGCCAGACCTCACCGGCCGCGACGGTCTCGTCGATCGCGCAGATCACGACCGAACCGGGACCGGCGAACTGGCTCTCGGAGGTGGAGTACTCGCAGTTCTCGTACCGGTCCACGAACTCCACACCGTGGGTGGCGCGCATGGTCAGCAGCACCCCGTCCACCGGCTGGCTGCCCGCGTTGGCGAACACGAGCGGGGCCTGGTAGACGTCACCCGGCTTGACCTTGCCGGGGGCCGGCAGCGGCTTGGCGACCAGGTCGGGGCCGCCGATCGAGACCTTCGCGGTGTACTCGTCGACGGTCGTGTACGGGTCGTCGACGCTGTCGCGGATACCGGCGGTCACCTTCACCGTGCCGCTCGCGCCGTCGGCGGCGCCCTGCGCGCCGGCCAGCCGGAGCCGGGCGACCTCGTTGCGCCCCTCCCACGTGCCCCAGTCCTCGCAGGTGACGACCGCGCCCGCGGCCTCGCACCCGCTGCCGAGCCCGTCGATGCCGTTCTTCCAGTCGGCGACACCCGCCAGCCCGCTGAGGTCGACGGTGTACTGGACCTGCGAGTCCGTATTGGCCGCGGCGTCCACCCAGACGTCGAAGTCGGAGAACTGGCGCTCCCCGCTCGCCGGATACGGGTAGAGGGCGGCCTCGGCCGGGTTGCTCCCCAGCGTCAGCTCCACCCCCTCGGCATGGGCGGGAGCAGCCAGGCCGAGCAGGGCCAGGCCGGCAGCGCCCAGACCGGCGGCCGTACGCCGCAGGGCGGTGCGCGGGAAACGAGACGTCATAGGTCAACCCGGGGAGGAGAAGTGACGGAAGTCGCCCCTGTGCCAGCAGGCACCCCTAAGACCGGCAAGCCCTTACCGGAGTTGCACATTCCACCGTTACGAACCGATAACGCCCCGGCACGGCAGCGTCCGCAGGTTCCGCGCCTCCGTGTTGCGCGCGGCCAGCGCCCCGTCCGCCGGGTAGCCGACCTCCTCCAGCGTCAGCCCGTGCGGCCGTACGACCTGCACCGACGAATCCCGCACCCCCGCCGCCAGCACCTCGGCCGCCCACTCGGGCTTCCGGTGCCCGTCGCCGACGAAGAGCATCGTGCCGACCAGCGCGCGCACCATGTTGTGGCAGAAGGCGTCCGCCCGCACGGTCGCCTCCAGGACGCCGTCCGCGCGCCGCTCCCAGCGCAGCTCCTGCAGGGTGCGGATCGTCGTCGCACCCTCGCGGCGCTTGCAGAAGGCCGCGAAGTCGTGCTCGCCGAGCAGCAGCCGCGCCGTCTCGTTCATCGCGTCCAGGTCCAACGGCCAGTTGTGCCACAGGACATGGTTGCGCAGCAGGGGGTCCACGCCGCCCGGGTTGTCGCTGACGCGGTAGGCGTAGCGCCGCCACACGGCGGAGAAGCGGGCGTTGAAGTGCGCGGGCGCCTCAGCGACCCGCCACACCCGGATGTCCTGCGGCAGCCGCCCCGCGAGCCGCCGCAGCAGCAGCGGCCCGTGCTCGGCCCACAGCTCCGCGGGCAGGTCGACGTGCGCCACCTGCCCGCGCGCGTGCACCCCGGCGTCCGTACGCCCGGCGACGGTCAGATCGAACGGCCCCGGCTGGCGCGTCACCACCGCCAGAGCCGTCTCCAGCTCCTCCTGTACGGTGCGCTGCCCGCGCTTCTGCTTCGCCCAGCCGGAGAACTCCGTGCCGTCGTAGGACAGGTCCAGCCGCACCCGGACGAAACCGGGCTCCACCTCATCGCTCACGCGTCCGATCCTCTCACCGGCCCGCCACTCGGGCGTCCCCGTACAAACGAAGCGGGCCCGCCCCCGAACGGGAGCGGACCCACCTCAGTGAAACTGCGCGACGACTCAGGCTTCCTTCGTCGTCTCGACCGTGTCGGCAGCCTCGGTCACGACCTCGGCGTCCTTCGCGGTGCGCTTGGTCGCCGCCTCGGCCTCACCGACAGCCTCCTGCTGCACGGTCAGGGCCTCGACCAGCTCGATGATCGCGATGGGCGCGTTGTCGCCGCGGCGGTTACCGATCTTGGTGATCCGGGTGTAGCCACCCGGGCGGTTCTCGTAGCGCGGGCCGATCTCGGTGAAGAGCGTGTGCACGATGCTCTTGTCCGTGATCTCCTGCATGACCAGGCGACGGCTGTGCAGGTCGCCCTTCTTCGCCTTGGTGACGAGCTTCTCGGCGTAGGGGCGCAGACGGCGGGCCTTGGCCTCCGTCGTACGGATCCGGCCGTGCTCGAAGAGCGCGGTGGCCAGGTTGCGCAGCATCAGCCGCTCGTGCGCGGCGCTGCCGCCGAGACGAGCACCCTTGGTGGGCCTAGGCATGGTGTTCCTCAATTCTCCGCACCGGCCGTATCAGGTACCGGAACGGGCCCTGCGGAGATCCTTCTGACCTCCGTCGCGGACCCCAGGGCCAATCACCCTGAGGAAGACGCCCGACCCGAAGGCCGACCATCACCGGAGCGTGCGAACACACCCCGAAGTCCAATTATGCCCCCCGAAACCATCCCCCCGACCGGGCCGAAAGTCCCACCCCCAGCCCACCCGGCACCCGAGACCAAGACGCGAAAGCACCACCCCCAGCCCGCCTGGCGGAGCCGATCAGCGCGAAAGCACCCCATCCAGCCCACCCGGCGGAGCCGACCAGCGCGAAAGCACCACCTACAGCCCGTCCGGCGTTTGAGGACGAGGCGCGCAGCGCCGATACAGCCCGGCCGGCGTTTGAGGCCAGAGCTGCGAAGCAGCGATCCGGGGGCCCGGGGGCGAAGCCCCCGCAGCGGTACGCAACCACCACGGGGACCCGCCACCGAAGGTGACTCAGTACTGCTCGGTCTCCACGAACCCCGCGTCACCGTCATCGTCCGCACCGAACGCGTCCGCCGCCGCCGTCGGATCAAACCCGGGAGGGCTGTCCTTGAGCGCCAGCCCCATCCCCGCCAGCTTCGCCTTGACCTCGTCGATCGACTTGGCCCCGAAGTTGCGGATGTCGAGCAGATCGGCCTCGGAGCGGGCAACCAGCTCACCCACGGAGTGAATGCCCTCACGCTTGAGGCAGTTGTACGACCGAACGGTGAGCTCCAGCTCCTCGATCGGCAGCGCCAGATCCGCGGCCAGCGCGGCGTCCGTCGGCGACGGACCCATGTCGATGCCCTCGGCGTCGATGTTCAGCTCGCGCGCGAGACCGAACAGCTCGACCAGCGTCTTACCGGCGGACGCCATCGCATCCCGCGGCCGCATGGCCTCCTTGGTCTCGACGTCGACGATCAGCTTGTCGAAGTCGGTGCGCTGCTCGACACGCGTGGCCTCGACCTTGTACGTGACCTTCAGCACCGGCGAGTAGATGGAGTCGACCGGGATCCGGCCGATCTCCTGGCCCGCCTGCTTGTTCTGCACGGCGGAGACGTAGCCGCGACCGCGCTCGACGGTCAGCTCCATCTCCAGCTTGCCCTTGCCGTTCAGCGTGGCCAGGACCAGGTCCGGGTTGTGGACCTCGACACCGGCCGGCGGGGCGATGTCCGCGGCGGTGACGACGCCGGGACCCTGCTTGCGCAGGTACATCACCACGGGCTCGTCGTGCTCCGAGGAGACGACCAGCTGCTTGATGTTCAGGATGAGGTCGGTGACGTCCTCCTTGACGCCCGGCACGGTGGTGAACTCGTGCAGGACACCGTCGATACGGATGGACGTGACCGCCGCACCCGGAATCGAGGAGAGGAGGGTCCGACGCAGGGAGTTGCCGAGGGTGTAGCCGAAGCCCGGCTCCAGCGGCTCGATGACGAACCGGGAGCGGTACTCCTCGACGACCTCTTCGGTCAGGGAGGGACGCTGAGCGATCAGCATGAGGTTGTTGCCTCCAGTCTTCGGCGTCCACTATTTGACGCCGAGGCGGATGGACCGACGTCCACTATTTGACGACGGCACGTACCCAGGGTAGGCCCCCCGTCCCGTACGGGACACGGAATCCGGCCACCCGGGGCCAACGACGGCGGGCGCCCCGCGCCACGAGCCCCGTACGGGACCCGGACGCGGGACGCCCCCAGCCGCAAAAAGCCGGCGAACCCTACTTGGAGTAGAGCTCGACGATGAGCTGCTCCTGGACCTGAGTGTCGATGACCGGACGCTCGGGCATGGAGTGCACCAGGACGCGCAGCGACGACGGAATGGACTCGAGCCACGCCGGCACCGTCTTGTCGCCGGCCTCGGCCTGCGCCACCTGGAAGGGGACGAGGTTACGGGCCGACTCGCGGACCTGGATGATGTCGTTCACGGCGACGCGGGCCGACGGGATGTCGGTCTTGACGCCGTTGACGGTGAAGTGCCCGTGACGGACCAGCTGACGGGCGTGGTCGCGGGACTTGGCGAAGCCGGCCCGGTAGACCACGTTGTCGAGGCGGGTCTCGAGGATGCGGAGCAGGTTCTCGCCGGTCTTGCCGGACTTCCTGTTCGCCTCCTCGTAGTAGTTACGGAACTGCTTCTCAAGGACACCGTAGATACGCGCGCACTTCTGCTTCTCGCGCATCTGCAGCAGGTACTCGGAGTCCTTGGTGCGCCCGCGACCGTGCTCACCCGGGGGGTAAGGACGGATCTCGATCGGGCACTTCGCGCTCTCGCACTTAGCTCCCTTGAGGAAGAGCTTCTGCTTCTCCCGACGGCATCGCTTGCAGTCGGCCCCGGTATAACGCGCCATTGTCTTTGTTCTCCTACTTCAGATCGTCAGACGCGGCGGCGCTTGGGCGGGCGGCATCCGTTGTGCGGGGTGGGGGTGACGTCCTGGATCGAACCCACCTCGAGGCCGGTGGCCTGGAGGGAGCGGATCGCGGTCTCACGGCCGGAGCCGGGACCCTTGACGAAGACGTCCACCTTGCGCATGCCGTGCTCCTGAGCGCGACGAGCAGCGGACTCCGCGGCCATCTGGGCGGCGAACGGGGTCGACTTGCGCGAGCCCTTGAAGCCGACGTGGCCGGCAGAGGCCCAGCTGATCACGTTGCCCGAGGGGTCGGTGATCGAGATGATCGTGTTGTTGAACGTGCTCTTGATGTGAGCGTGCCCGTGGGCGACGTTCTTCTTCTCCTTGCGGCGCACCTTCTTGGCGCCAGCAGTACGGCCCTTCGGAGGCATTCAATATCTCCCGTGGAGGTGGTCGGTCCTACAGCGAGCAAGACCGCTGCGAGGACTACTTCTTGCCCGGCTTCTTCTTGCCGGCAATGGCGCGACGCGGGCCCTTGCGGGTGCGGGCGTTGGTGGAGGTGCGCTGACCGCGGACGGGCAGGCCACGACGGTGGCGCAGGCCCTGGTAGCAGCCGATCTCGACCTTGCGGCGGATGTTCGCCTGGATCTCGCGACGGAGGTCACCCTCGGTCTCGATGTTGCCGTCCACGTAGTCGCGGATCTTGACGAGCTGTTCCTCGGTCAGATCGCGGACACGGGTGTTGGGGTCGATGCCGGTCTCGGCGAGCGTACGCTGCGCGAGCGTACGACCGATACCGAACACGTAGGTGAGAGCGACCTCGACGCGCTTTTCGCGCGGGAGGTCAACGCCTTCGAGGCGTGCCATGAATCTGGCTCCTGTGTTCTAGTCGGAGGTCTGACGCAGTGCCGTTCCCGTAGGTGTGCGCCCCCGTGGATCCCGGATGCCTCCGAGAAGGGGAGCGGCAGGTCTTACGAGCCGGGTCCCCGGCCTCCGCGCCGGGGGTGTCGTCCCACACAGGTGGTGCTGTGGGGGTCGGGTCACTGCGTTTCTGTCGTTTTCGCGTGTGCGTCGCGCGAAGCGGTGTTCGCGGAAAGACGTGCGAAGAGTGCGGTCGGTGCGCGTCAGCCCTGGCGCTGCTTGTGGCGCAGGTTGTCGCAGATGACCATGACCCGGCCGTGGCGGCGGATCACCTTGCACTTGTCGCAGATCTTCTTGACGCTCGGCTTGACCTTCATCGGTTCGGAGGTCCTCCGGGTCAGTGCCCTCCCACTCCACGGGAGCGGAGCGTGAGGAGCAGGATCTACTTGTAGCGGTAGACGATCCGCCCGCGCGTCAGGTCGTACGGAGAAAGCTCCACCACGACCCGGTCGTCGGGAAGGATACGGATGTAGTGCATCCGCATCTTGCCGCTGATGTGCGCGAGGACCTGGTGTCCGTTCTGAAGCTCCACCTTGAACATGGCGTTCGGCAGAGACTCGACGACGGTGCCCTCGATCTCGATGGCCCCTTGTTTTTTGGCCATACTTGAGTGCTACACCTTCCGGATTGACTACCTGGAGTGGTCCGAGAGCGCATGAGGGCGCACAAGGACCGACGAGTCAGTCTACGCGACACACCCACAAAAAACGAAATCAGGATTCTCCCCCACGATCCCCCACCCCACACCTCCACCCCCGAAGCCGATCAGCACGAAAGCACCCCACCCAGCCCACCCGGCGGAGCCGACCAGCACGAAAGCACCACCCCCAGCCCGCCCGGCAGAGCCGATCAGCGCGAAAGCACCCCATCCAGCCCACCCGGCGGAGCCGACCAGCGCGAAAGCACCACCTACAGCCCGTCCGGCGTTTGAGGACGAGGCGCGAAGCGCCGATACAGCCCGGCCGGCGTTTGAGGCCAGAGCCGCGAAGCGGCGATCCGGGGGCCCGGGGGCGAAGCCCCCGCAGCGCAACCCGACCAGCCGGCCCCCGAAACTACGCGAGTGGATCGGGAGCCACCGAGACCCCGTACTCCGCCAACTTCGCCCGCCCCCCGTCAACCGCGGTAAGCACCAGCGGCCCATCCTCGGTAAGCGCCACCGAGTGCTCCCAGTGCGACGACCACGACCCGTCATCGGTCTTCACGGTCCACTCGTCCTCAAGCACATGCGTCCGCGCGGTCCCCAGCGAGACCATCGGCTCGATGGCGAGGCAGAACCCGGGGACGAGCTTCGGCCCCTTCCCCCGCCGCCGCTCGACGTAGTTGAGCACATGCGGCTCCATGTGCATCGCCGACCCGATGCCGTGGCCCCCGTACTCCTCGATGATCCCGTAGCGCCCGCCGGCGGGCCGCGGCTGGCGCCGGATGTAGCCCTCGATGGCCTTGGAGACGTCGACGAGCCGGTTGCCCTTGCGCATCGCCGCGATCCCGGCCCACATGGACTCCTCGGTGACCCGGCTCAGCTCGACCAGCTCCGGAGCGTGACCGGAGCCGACGAAGACGGTGATCGCCGCGTCCCCGTGCCAGCCGTCGACGATCGCGCCGGCGTCGATGGAGATGATGTCGCCGTCCGCCAGCACCGTCTCCGCATCGGGGATGCCGTGCACGACCACGTCGTTCACGGAGGTGCAGATGTTGCCGGGGAAGCCCCCGTAGCCGAGGAAGTTCGGCTTCGCCCCGTGATCGGCGAGCACCTTCGCGGCGACCTCGTCCAGCTCCTTGGTGCTCACCCCCGGCTGCGCGGCCTCGGCGCACGCCCGGTGCATCGCGGCGACCACCAACCCCGCCGCGCGCATCTTCGCGATCTGCTCGGGGTTCTTGATCTCCACCATCTCGGTCTGCCGCCCTTTGCACAAAGTCCACTGATACGGATTCCCACGATACGCGCGTCCCGCGAGGAGACGGAAACGCGAAGGACCGGCCCCCGTCCAGTGGACGGAAGGCCGGTCCTTCGCAGCACAGACAGGACAAGCGGTTACGCGGAGGGAAGCGCGTCCATCGACCGCTGCGTGACCTCGGCCACCTTGCCCATCGCGGAGATGGTGGTGACCAGGCCCTGCGCCTTGTAGTAGTCGATGATCGGCTCGGTCTGCGTGTGGTAGACCTCCAGCCGCTTGCGGACGGTCTCCTCGCTGTCGTCGTCACGCTGGTACAGCTCGCCGCCGCAGGCGTCGCAGACGCCCTCGGCCTCGGGCGCGTTGTACACGACGTGGAAGACGTGCGCGCTGTCGTTGCGGCAGATGCGGCGACCCGCGATCCGCTTGACGACCTCGTCCTCGGGGACCTCCAGGTCCAGCACGGCGTCGATCTTCATGCCGGCGTCCTGGAGCATCGCGTCCAGGGCCTCGGCCTGGGCGACGTTGCGCGGGAAGCCGTCGAGCAGGAAGCCCCCCGCGGCGTCCGGCTGCTCCATGCGGTCCTTGGCCATGCCGATCGTGACCTCGTCGGGCACCAGCTGTCCCGCGTCCATGTAGGACTTGGCGCGCAGCCCGAGCTCGGTGCCCTGGCTGATGTTCGCGCGGAACAGGTCGCCCGTGGAGATATGCGGGATCGACAGGTTGTTGGCAAGGTACGCGGCCTGCGTACCCTTGCCCGCACCCGGCGGTCCGACGAGGACGATTCGCATCAGCGGAGGAACCCTTCGTAATTACGCTGCTGAAGCTGACTCTCGATCTGCTTCACAGTCTCAAGGCCGACACCCACGATGATCAGGATGCTCGTGCCACCGAACGGGAAGTTCTGATCGGCTTTGAACAGAACCAGCGCCACCGTCGGTACCAGGGCGATAAGCCCGAGGTAGAGGGAGCCCGGCCAGGTGATGCGGTTGAGCACGTAGCTCAGGTACTCCGCGGTCGGACGCCCGGCCCGGATGCCCGGGATGAAACCACCATACTTCTTCATGTTGTCGGCAACTTCCTCGGGGTTGAACGTGATCGCCACGTAGAAGAAGGCGAAGAACACGATCATGAGGAAGTACAACGTGATGTACCAGGGCGAGCTGGTCTTGACCAGGTTCCCCTCGACCCAGTTCGCCCAGCCCGCGTTGGAGCCGGTGAACTGCACGATGAGCGCCGGGATGTAGAGCAGCGACGAGGCGAAGATGACGGGGATGATGCCCGCCTGGTTGATCTTCAGCGGGATGTACGTCGATGTACCCCCGTAGGAGCGGCGCCCGATCTGGCGCTTGGCGTACTGCACCGGGATGCGGCGCTGCGCCTGCTCCACGAAGACCACCAGGGCCACCATCACGAGTCCCAGGGCGATGACGACGATGAACTCGCCCCAGCCGTCGGCGATCTTGCCGGACTGCTTGATCGCCCACAGGGCGCCGGGGAAGCCGGCCGCGATGGAGACGAACATCAGCATCGACATGCCGTTGCCGATCCCGCGGTCGGTGATCAGCTCACCGAGCCACATGATCAGCGCGGTGCCGGCGGTCATCGTGATGACCATGACGATCGTCGTGAAGATCGAGTCGTCCGGGATGATCTCCGCCTGGCAGTTCGGGAAGAGCGAGCCGCTGCGGGCGGTGGCCACCAGGCCGGTGCCCTGCAGGATCGCCAGCGCGACCGTCAGGTAACGGGTGTACTGCGTGATCTTCGTGGTCCCGGACTGGCCCTCCTTCTTGAGGTCCTCAAGGCGCGGGATGACCACGGTCAGCAGCTGGAGGATGATGCTCGCCGTGATGTACGGCATGACCCCGAGCGCGAAGATGGTCAGCTGCAGAAGCGCGCCGCCGGAGAACATGTTGACGAGACCGAAGAGCCCGGAGGTGGCCTCGATCTGCGACATGCACGTATTGACGGCTTCGTAGCTGACGCCCGGCAACGGGACGTGCGCACCGAGTCGGAAGAGCACGATGATGCCCAGCACGAACAGCAGCTTCTTGCGCAGGTCGGGTGTCTGGAACGCCCGGGCGAACGCGGTGAGCACGGTGCCTCCTGCGGCCCCCATGTGTGTGCACAGGGGCTGACGGTCATGAGTTCAACGGATTAAATTCGGTCAAATGCCGTTTGTCGTACGGGTGATACGACACACGACGGTGCACGCCACCCTACCCGGCACTGTGCCCGGGGCGGAACGACCAACCGGGGTCGCCCTTACAGGACGACCCCGGTTGTTCGTCACACTCAGACGAGCTCCGTCACGGAGCCGCCCGCTGCCACGATCTTCGCCTTGGCGGATTCCGAGACCTTGTCGACGGCCACGGTCAGCGCCACGGTGATCTCGCCCTGGCCCAGGACCTTGACGAGGCTGTTCTTGCGCACGGCACCCTTGGCGACCAGGTCGGCCACGGTGACCTCGCCACCCTCCGGGTAGAGGGAGGCGAGCTTGTCCAGGTTCACGACCTGGTACTCGGTGCGGAACGGGTTCTTGAAGCCCTTGAGCTTCGGGAGCCGCATGTGGAGGGGCATCTGCCCGCCCTCGAAGCGGTCCGGAACCTGGTAACGGGCCTTGGTGCCCTTGGTGCCACGACCGGCCGTCTTACCCTTCGACGCCTCACCACGACCGACACGGGTCTTCGCGGTCTTGGCGCCGGGGGCGGGACGGAGGTTGTGGACCTTCAGCGGGTTGTTCTCCGCCATATCAGTCGACCTCCTCGACCGTCACGAGGTGGCGGACGGTCTGCACCATGCCGCGGATCTCGGGGCGGTCCTCCTTGACGACGCTGTCGTGCAGGCGCTTGAGGCCCAGCGAACGAAGCGTGTCGCGGTGGTTCTGCTTGCTACCGATGTAGGACTTGGTCTGGGTGATCTTGAGCTGCGCCATTACGCACTCACCCCGGCCCGCGCCCGCAGCAGTGCGGCGGGAGCAACGTCCTCAAGCGGCAGGCCACGACGGGCCGCGATCTCCTCGGGGCGCTGCAGGCCCTTCAGAGCGGCCACCGTGGCGTGCACGATGTTGATCGGGTTGGACGAGCCGAGCGACTTGCTCAGCACGTCGTGGATGCCGGCGCACTCCAGCACCGCGCGCACCGGGCCACCGGCGATGACACCGGTACCGGGGGACGCGGGCTTGAGCAGGACGACGCCCGCCGCTTCCTCACCCTGGATCGGGTGGGGAATGGTGCCCTGGATACGGGGGACCTTGAAGAAGTTGCGCTTGGCCTGCTCCACACCCTTGGCGATCGCGGCCGGCACCTCCTTCGCCTTGCCGTAACCGACACCCACGGTGCCGTCACCATCGCCCACCACGACCAGCGCGGTGAAGCTGAAGCGACGACCACCCTTCACTACCTTGGCAACGCGGTTGATCGCGACAACGCGCTCAACGTAAGCGGTCTTCTCGGCGGCAGCAGCGCCACCGTCACGGCCCTTTCGGTCCCGCCGCTCGCCGCCGCCGGCGCCGCCACCGCGGCGCTGGGGTCCAGCCATTGGTCTACCCTCTCTCAGAACTTCAGCCCGGCTTCGCGGGCGGCGTCGGCCAGGGCAGCGATGCGCCCGGCGTACCTGTTGCCACCGCGGTCGAAGACCACGGCCTCGACACCCGCAGCCTTGGCGCGCTCGGCGACCAGGGCACCCACCTGCTGGGCAACCGCGGTCTTGTCACCCTCGGCACCGCGGATGGCCGCGTCCATCGACGACGCGGAGGCCAGCGTGTGGCCCGCGATGTCGTCGACGACCTGCGCCACCATGTGGCGGTTCGAGCGCGTCACGACGAGACGGGGACGCTCCGGCGTACCGGAGACCGTCTTGCGGACGCGGATGTGACGGCGGGTGCGTGCGACACGCTTGTACGCGTCGCCCTTGGCGATCTTCACACCGTATGCCATGGCTTACTTACCAGCCTTTCCGACCTTGCGGCGGATGACTTCGCCTTCGTACTTGACGCCCTTGGCCTTGTACGGGTCGGGCTTGCGGAGCTTGCGGATCTTCGCCGCGACCTCGCCGACCTTCTGCTTGTCGATGCCCTCGACGCTGAAGCGCGTCGGAGCCTCGACCTTGAAGGTGATGCCCTCGGGGGCCTCGACGAGGATCGGGTGGCTGTAGCCCAGCGAGAACTCGAGGTCCGAGCCCTTCGCGAGGACACGGTAACCAACACCGCTGATCTCGAGCTTCTTGATGTAGCCCTGGGTCACGCCGGTGACCATGTTCGCCACCAGCGTGCGGGACAGGCCGTGGAGGGCCTTGTTCTTGCGCTCGTCGTTCGGGCGGGAGACGACGATGGTGCCGTCCTCGTCCCGGGCGACCTCGATGGGCGCGGCAACGGTGTGCGAGAGGGAACCCTTGGGGCCCTTCACGGCGACCGTACGGCCATCGATGGTGACGTCCACACCGGCGGGAACCTGAACGGGCAGCTTGCCAATACGCGACATGTTGCTATTCCTCCGTTCCCGGATTACCAGACGTAGGCGAGGACTTCCCCACCCACGCCCTTCTTGTTCGCCTGCTTGTCGGTGAGGAGACCGTGGGACGTGGAGATGATCGCCACGCCCAGGCCGCCCAGCACGCGGGGCAGGTTGGTGGACTTTGCGTAGACCCGCAGGCCCGGCTTCGAGATGCGCTTGATGCCGGCAATCGAACGCTCGCGGTTGGGGCCGAACTTCAGCTCCAGCACGAGGCTCTTGCCGACCTCGGCGTCCTCGACGCTCCAGCCGGTGATGTAGCCCTCCTGCTGGAGGATCTCCGCGATGTGCGACTTGATCTTGCTGTGCGGCATCGCCACGGAGTCGTGGTACGCCGAGTTGGCGTTCCGCAGACGCGTGAGCATGTCCGCAATGGGGTCAGTCATGGTCATGTGATGGCCTTCGGCCTCTCTCGCCGCGGTTTCCTGTCTGCTCCGTCCCTCTCCCCCGCGCACGGGGCGCGGAGGCGGGTGTGGAACGGGGACCTACGGCGTAGTAGATGGTCTTTACCGAGAACTGCTGGATTACCAGGAGCTCTTGGTCACGCCCGGCAGCTCGCCGCGGTGCGCCATCTCACGGAGGCACACACGGCACAGGCCGAACTTGCGGTACACGGAGTGGGGCCGGCCACAACGCTGGCAGCGCGTGTAGGCACGCACGCCGAACTTGGGCTTACGGGCGGCCTTGGCAATGAGAGCCTTCTTCGCCACGGCTCACGCCTCCTTGAACGGGAAGCCGAGGTGACGGAGGAGGGCACGGCCCTCTTCGTCGTTGGTCGCCGTGGTCACCACGGTGATGTCCATACCCCGGGTACGGTCGATCTTGTCCTGGTCGATCTCGTGGAACATGACCTGCTCCGTGAGACCGAAGGTGTAGTTGCCGCGGCCGTCGAACTGCTTCGGCGACAGACCACGGAAGTCGCGGATGCGCGGGAGCGCGAGCGACAGCAGACGGTCCAGGAACTCCCACATCCGGTCACCGCGGAGGGTGACGTGGGCGCCGATCGGCTGGCCCTCACGCAGCTTGAACTGCGCGATGGACTTGCGGGCCTTCGTCACGGACGGCTTCTGACCGGTGATCGTGGTGAGGTCGCGGATGGCGCCCTCGATCAGCTTGGAGTCGCGGGCGGCGTCGCCCACACCCATGTTGACCACGATCTTGACGAGGCCGGGGATCTGCATGACGTTCTCGATCGAGAACTCTTCCTGCAGCTTGCCCGCGATCTCCTCGCGGTACCGCGTCTTGAGACGGGGCGCGGTGGCAGTGGTGGCAGTCATCAGATGTCCTCACCGGTCCGCTTGGCAACGCGGATCTTGTTGCCGTTGTCATCGAAGCGGTAGCCGACGCGGGTCACGACCTTGTTGCCGTCCTTCTCCACGACCAGCTGGACGTTGGAGACGTGGACGGGGGCCTCGGTGGTGATGATGCCGCCGGTCTTGGACCCGCGGCTGCTCTGGCCGACCTTGGTGTGCTTCTTGACCCGGTTGACACCCTCGACCAGGACGCGCTCGTCAACGGGGAAGGCCTGGATGACCTTGCCCTGCTTGCCCTTGTCCTTGCCGGTGATGACCTGAACCAGGTCGCCCTTCTTGATCTTCATGCTTACAGCACCTCCGGCGCGAGCGAGATGATCTTCATGAACTTCTTCTCGCGCAGCTCTCGACCCACCGGGCCGAAGATGCGGGTGCCGCGCGGGTCGCCATCGTTCTTGAGGATGACGGCCGCGTTCTCGTCGAAGCGGATGTACGAGCCGTCGGGACGGCGGCGCTCCTTGGCGGCGCGAACGATGACCGCCTTGACGACGTCACCCTTCTTCACGTTGCCACCGGGGATCGCGTCCTTGACGGTGGCGACGATGACGTCGCCGATGCCCGCGTAGCGGCGACCGGAACCACCGAGAACACGGATGCAGAGGATTTCCTTCGCACCGGTGTTGTCGGCGATCTTGAGTCGCGACTCCTGCTGGATCACGTCTATCTCCTGATCGTCTGCCGGTTCCCGCCGGGGCTTCCCTTGCGGTCAGCCCCGGCGAGCCTGGCGGAACAAAGTTCTGCGGATCTCCCGCAGAACGCTTACTTGGCCTTCTCGAGGATCTTGACGACGCGCCACCGCTTGGTGGCGGACAGCGGCCGGGTCTCCATCAGGAGGACGCGGTCGCCGACGCCGGCGGCGTTCTGCTCGTCGTGCGCCTTGAGCTTGTTCGTACGGCGGATGACCTTGCCGTACAGCGCGTGCTTGACGCGGTCCTCGACAGCGACGACGACGGTCTTGTCCATCTTGTCGCTGACGACGAGACCCTCGCGGGTCTTGCGGTCGTTCCGGGAAACGGTCTCAGTCACATTCTTCTCGCTCATCAGGCGCTCTCCACCGTCTCGATGCCCAGCTCGCGCTCGCGCATCAGGGTGTAGATCCGGGCGATGTCCTTGCGGACGGCCTTGAGCCGGCCGTGGTTCTCGAGCTGCCCGGTCGCCGCCTGGAAGCGGAGGTTGAACAGCTCTTCCTTGGCCTCACGCAGCTTCGCGACGAGGTCCTCGTCATTCAGCTGGCGCAGCTCGGTTGCCTTAGTAACGGCAGCCATCACGCGTCACCTGCCTCGCGCCGGACGATCCGGCACTTCATCGGAAGCTTGTGGGCGGCGCGGGTCAGCGCCTCCTTAGCAACCTTTTCGTTCGGGTAGGACAGCTCGAACATCACCCGGCCCGGGTGAACGTTCGCGACCCACCACTCCGGCGAACCCTTACCGGAACCCATGCGGGTCTCGGCAGGCTTCTTCGTGAGCGGGCGGTCCGGGTAGATGTTGATCCAGACCTTGCCGCCACGCTTGATGTGACGGGTCATGGCGATACGAGCTGCCTCGATCTGCCTGTTCGTCACGTACGCGGGGGTCACGGCCTGGATGCCGTACTCACCGAAAGCCAGCTCCGTGCCGCCCTTCGCCATACCGCGGCGCTTGGGGTGGTGCTGCTTGCGGTGCTTGACCCGACGGGGGATCAGCATGAGGGTCAGGCCTCCGTTCCAGTGCTCTCAGCAGCCGGAGCAGCGGTGGCCTCGGCCTTGGGGGCCTCGGCTGCCGGAGCGGACTGCTGCGGGCGACGGCCGCCGCGCTCGCCACCGCGGCCACCACGCTCGCCACCGCGGCCACCACGGCCGGCGGGACGGTCGGCGCCACCACGGGCCGGGCGGTTGCCGGCGCGGGCAGCGGCGTTCTCAGCGCGGACCTCGGCGATGTTCTTGACGTCGCCCTTGTAGATCCAGACCTTCACGCCGATACGGCCGAAGGTCGTCTTGGCCTCGAAGAACCCGTAGTCGACGTTCGCACGGAGCGTGTGCAGGGGCACACGGCCCTCGCGGTAGAACTCCGAACGCGACATCTCGGCACCGCCGAGACGACCGCCACACTGGATCTTGATGCCCTTGGCGCCGGCCTTCATCGCCGCCTGCATGCTCTTGCGCATGGCGCGACGGAAGGAGACGCGGGAGGAGAGCTGCTCGGCGACGGCCTGAGCAACCAGCTGCGCATCGGTCTCGGGGTTCTTGACCTCGAGGATGTTCAGCTGGACCTGCTTGCCCGTGAGCTTCTCCAGGTCGCCGCGGATACGGTCGGCCTCCGCGCCGCGACGGCCGATGACGATGCCCGGCCGGGCGGTGTGGATGTCGACGCGGACGCGGTCGCGGGTGCGCTCGATCTCAACCTTCGAGATGCCGGCCCGCTCCATGCCCTGCGTCATCATCCGGCGGATGGCGACGTCTTCCTTGACGTAGTCCTTGTACAGCTTGTCGGCGTACCAGCGCGACTTGAAGTCGGTGGTGATGCCGAGCCGGAACCCGTGCGGGTTTACCTTCTGGCCCATTACCGGGTTCCTTCCTTGCTGCTGACGACCACGGTGATGTGGCTGGTCCGCTTACGGATCCGGTAGGCACGGCCCTGGGCGCGCGGCCGGAACCGCTTCAGGGTCGGACCCTCGTCGACGTACGCCTCAGTGATGACGAGGCTGTCGGCGTCGGTGTGGTCGTAGTTGTGCGCGGCGTTGGCGATGGCGCTGTCCAGCACCTTGCCGACCGGCACGCTCGCGGCCTGCGGGGCGAAACGCAGGACCGCCTGAGCCTCCGTGGCATCCATGCCACGGATAAGGTCCACCACGCGGCGGGCCTTCATGGGCGTGACGCGAACGAATCGCGCCCGGGCCATGGCATCCATGGTTGTCCCTTCGGAATTAGTCATAGTCTTCGCACCCCGCCCGTCAGCGACGCTTCGACTTGCGGTCGTCCTTGACGTGGCCGCGGAAGGTGCGGGTCGGCGCAAACTCGCCGAGCTTGTGGCCGACCATCGACTCAGTGACGAACACCGGGACGTGCTTACGGCCGTCGTGCACCGCGATGGTGTGACCCAGCATCGCCGGGACGATCATCGAGCGGCGGGACCAGGTCTTGATGACGTTCTTGGTGCCTGCTTCGTTCTGGACATCCACCTTCTTGATCAGGTGGTCGTCGACGAAGGGCCCCTTCTTGAGACTGCGCGGCATCTAAACCCGCTCCTAGCGCTTCTTGTTCGTCTTGCGGCGGCGGACGATGTACTTGCTGCTCGCCTTCTTCGGCGAACGCGTACGACCTTCCTTCTTGCCCCAGGGCGAGACCGGGTGGCGACCACCGGAAGTCTTGCCCTCACCACCACCGTGCGGGTGGTCAACCGGGTTCATCACGACACCACGCACGGTCGGGCGGACGCCCTTCCAGCGCATACGGCCGGCCTTGCCCCAGTTGATGTTCGACTGCTCGGCGTTGCCGACCTCGCCGACGGTGGCGCGGCAGCGCACGTCGACCAGGCGGATCTCACCGGACGGCATCCGGAGGTGCGCCATGGCGCCCTCCTTCGCCAGCAGCTGCACCGAGGAACCGGCGGAGCGGGCGATCTTCGCACCGCCGCCGGGACGCATCTCGATGGCGTGGATCGTCGTACCGACCGGGATGTTGCGCAGGGGCAGCGCGTTACCCGGCTTGATGTCGGCCCCGGGGCCGTTCTCGATCCGCTGGCCCTGGATCAGGCCCGCCGGAGCGAGGATGTAGCGCTTCTCGCCGTCCGCGTAGTGCAGAAGTGCGATGCGAGCGGTGCGGTTGGGGTCGTACTCGATGTGCGCGACCTTCGCCGGCACGCCGTCCTTGTCGTGACGACGGAAGTCGATCACTCGGTAGGCGCGCTTGTGGCCACCGCCCTGGTGGCGAACGGTCACACGACCGGAATTGTTACGGCCGCCCTTGCTGTGCAGCGGGCGAACCAGCGACTTCTCCGGCGTGGACCGCGTGATCTCGACGAAGTCGGCGACGCTGGCGCCACGACGGCCAGGAGTCGTCGGCTTGTACTTGCGGATTCCCATTTCTCAGTCCTCGTCCGATATCGGACGGTCCTGCCTCCGTTAGGAGGCCGGACCGCCGAAGATGTCGATACGGTCGCCCTCGGCGAGGGTCACGATGGCGCGCTTGGTGTTCGCGCGCTTGCCGAAGCCGGTGCGGGTGCGCTTGCGCTTGCCCTGCCGGTTGATCGTGTTCACGCCAGTGACGGTGACCTGGAAGACCGCCTCGACGGCCTGCCGGATCTGGGTCTTGTTGGCACGCGGGTCGACGATGAACGTGTACTTGTTCTCGTCGAGCAGCGCGTAGCTCTTCTCGGAGACGACCGGCTTCAGCAGGATGTCACGGGGGTCCGTGTAGGTCTTGCTGGTGACGGTCGCCGTGGTGGTCTCACTCATCAGGCGTCGCTCCCATCGAGCTCAGCCTCGGTCGCGACAGCCTTCGCGGCGGCAACGGGGCCGGCCACGAAACGCTCGAAAGCAGCCTGGGTGAAGACCACGTCGTCGGAGATGAGCACGTCGTAGGTGTTCAGCTGACCGGCATCCAGGATGTGGACGTCGGGCAGGTTGCGGGCGGAGAGCCACGCGGCCTCGTCGCCGTGCTCGATGACCAGCAGGACGTTCTTACGGTCGCTGATCTTGCCGAGCAGGCTCTTGGCGGCCTTGGTGGACACCGCGCCGTCGACCACGCCGGTGATGACGTGGATGCGGTTGTGGCGGGCCCGGTCGGTGAGGGCACCGCGCAGGGCGGCGGCCTTCATCTTCTTGGGCGTCCGCTGCGAGTAGTCACGCGGCTGCGGGCCGTGGACGACGCCACCGCCGGCGAACTGCGGTGCGCGGGTCGAACCCTGACGGGCGCGACCGGTGCCCTTCTGGCGGTACGGCTTGCGGCCGCCGCCTCGGACCTCTGCGCGGGTCTTGGTCTTGTGCGTGCCCTGACGGGCCGCGGCCAGCTGCGCGACGACGACCTGGTGGATCAGCGGAATGCTGACCTTGGCGTCGAAGATCTCCGAGGGGAGCTCGACGCTACCGGCCTTGTCGCCAGCGGGCGAAAGGATGTCAATGGTGCTCATCGGTTACCTCAGGCCCCCTTGGCCGCAGTACGGACCAGGACGAGGCCGCCGTTCGGACCAGGAACCGCACCCTTGATCAGGATGAGGCCCTTCTCCGCGTCAACGGCGTGGACGGTCAGGTTCTGGGTGGTGACGCGCTCGTTGCCCATGCGGCCGGCCATCTTCATACCCTTGAAGACGCGACCCGGGGTGGCGCAGCCACCGATCGAGCCCGGCTTGCGGTGCACGCGGTGGGCGCCGTGCGAGGCCTTGCCACCGGCGAAGCCGTGACGCTTCATGACGCCGGCGAAGCCCTTGCCCTTGCTCTTGCCGGTCACGTCGACCTTGATGCCGGACTCGAAGACCTCGGCCGTGACTTCCTGACCGAGCGTGTACTCGGAGGCGTCGTTCGTCCGGACCTCGACGAGGTGGCGGCGGGGGGTGACGTCGGCCTTGGCGAAGTGGCCCTTGAGGGGCTTGTTCACCTTGCGCGGGTCGATCTCGCCGAAGGCGATCTGGACGGAGTCGTAGCCGTCCTTGTCAGCGGTGTGCACCTGGGTCACGACGCAGGGGCCGGCCTTGACGACGGTGACGGGGACGATGCGGTTGTTCTCGTCCCAGACCTGCGTCATGCCGAGCTTCTCGCCCAGGATGCCCTTGATCTGCTTAGCCATCTTCTCGTTCACCCGCCTCAGAGCTTGATCTCGATGTCGACACCGGCCGGGAGGTCGAGTCGCATCAGAGAGTCAACGGTCTTCGGAGTCGGGTCGAGGATGTCGATCAGGCGCTTGTGCGTGCGCATCTCGAAGTGCTCGCGCGAGTCCTTGTACTTGTGCGGCGACTTGATGACGCAGTACACGTTCTTCTCGGTGGGGAGCGGCACCGGGCCCGCGACCGACGCACCAGTACGGGTCACCGTCTCGACGATCTTCTTCGCCGAAGAGTCGATGACCTCGTGGTCGTAGGCCTTGAGCCGGATGCGGATCTTCTGTCCCGCCATCTCAGCAGAGTCCTGTCTCTCATCTCGCTCTGGTCCGGTGAACGCTTTCGCCGACCCACGCGGTCGGGCGTGTCGCCATCCTCCCCGTACTCCACCCCGGGGAAGTTTCCCAAGGGGGGATGTGGGGGACGATCCCACCGGAGCCTGGCTGGAGCCCCGCCCACGCTTCCCGGAAGATTCCCGCATTTCCGCCCCTGACAAGGGACGACGAATGCACTGGGACTCGCTTCCGGTCCTCCCGGCGGGAGGCGCGCAGCATCGGCAGCCAACCGAGCAACCTGGCTAGTGTGCCATACACCGGCGGACCGACGCCAATCGGCCCTATATCACGGCGTACGCCCACCAACGAGGCACAGCCCACTCCTCCCCCACCCACCACGCAGCGCACCCGGCCCGACCGGCGCTTGAAGCCAGACGCGAAGCACCACTCCCAGCCCGACCGACGCTTGAAGCCAGACGCGAAGCACCACTCCCAGCCCGGCCGGCCCGCGGGCGGAACCCGCCATCGGATGCAGCGAGGCCGAGGCGCGAAGCGCCGATGAAGCCCGGCCGGCGTTTGAGGCCAGAGCCGCGAAGCGGCGATTCGGGGGGCCGGGGGCGAAGCCCCCGCAGCGCAACGCAACCAGCCGACCCCCGCACACCCCAAACGCCGGGAACCCCGCCCCACCGGAGGTGATCCGGTGGAACGGGGTCCCAGCAACGCGCCTACACGCGGAGGGTCACTTGAGAATCTTCGTGACCTGACCGGCGCCGACCGTACGCCCACCCTCACGGATGGCGAACTTCAGGCCCTCCTCCATGGCGATGGGCTGGATCAGCTCAACGCGCATGTCGGTGTTGTCGCCCGGCATGACCATCTCGGTGCCCTCGGGGAGGTGCACGACACCGGTCACGTCGGTCGTCCGGAAGTAGAACTGCGGACGGTAGTTGTTGAAGAACGGCGTGTGACGGCCACCCTCGTCCTTGGACAGGATGTACGCGGTCGCCTCGAACTCGGTGTGCGGCGTGACCGACCCCGGCTTGATGATGACCTGGCCGCGCTCGACGTCCTCGCGCTTGATGCCACGGAGGAGCAGACCGACGTTCTCACCGGCCTGGCCCTCGTCGAGCAGCTTGCGGAACATCTCGATGCCGGTGACCGTGGTGGTGGTCTTCTCCGGACGGATGCCGATGATGTCGACGGTCTCGTTGACCTTCAGGACACCACGCTCGATACGACCGGTGACGACGGTGCCACGACCGGTGATCGTGAAGACGTCCTCGACGGGCATGAGGAACGGCTTGTCGACGTCACGCTCGGGCGTCGGGATCGACTCGTCGACGGCGGCCATCAGGTCGAGGACCGTCTGGCCCCACTCCTTGTCGCCCTCGAGCGCCTTCAGAGCGGAGACCTTGACGACGGGAAGGTCGTCGCCCGGGAACTCGTACTCGGTGAGGAGCTCACGGACCTCGAGCTCGACGAGCTCCAGGATCTCCTCGTCGTCCACCATGTCGGCCTTGTTCAGCGCGACGACGATGTAGGGGACGCCGACCTGGCGGGCCAGGAGCACGTGCTCCTTGGTCTGCGGCATCGGGCCGTCGGTGGCGGCGACCACCAGGATGGCGCCGTCCATCTGCGCCGCACCGGTGATCATGTTCTTGATGTAGTCAGCGTGACCGGGGCAGTCGACGTGGGCGTAGTGGCGGCCCTCCGTCTGGTACTCGACGTGCGCGATCGAGATCGTGATACCGCGCTGACGCTCCTCAGGAGCCTTGTCGATCTGGTCAAACGCCGAGGCCTCGTTGAGGTCGGGGTACGCGTCGTGCAGCACCTTGGTGATCGCAGCGGTAAGGGTCGTCTTACCGTGGTCGATGTGACCGATGGTGCCGATGTTGACGTGCGGCTTAGTCCGCTCGAACTTCGCCTTCGCCACGGGATCCTCCTGTGGAGTGGTTCTGTACGCCTCTACTCATCGGCGCCAGGTGAACTTTTGCTGGGGGCCGGCTGCCGGGGCCCGCCGCGGGCCACCTGGTCGTACGACCGGATGACCTGCGGCGGATCGCCCCGTAAGCCCTTTTGCTACAGCCTAAGGGTTATTCGCCCTTGGCCTTCGCGATGATCTCCTCCGCGACGTTCCTGGGAACCTCGGCGTAGGAGTCGAACTGCATGGAGTAGCTTGCGCGACCAGAGGTCTTGCTGCGCAGGTCACCCACGTAACCGAACATCTCCGACAGCGGAACCAGGCCCGTGACGAGCTTGGCGCCGTGGCGGTCCTCCATGGACTGGATCTGACCGCGGCGGGAGTTGATGTCGCCGATCACATCGCCCATGTAGTCCTCGGGCGTCGTGACCTCGACCTTCATCATCGGCTCGAGCAGGGCCGGGCTGGCCTTGCGGGCGGCCTCCTTGAAGGCCATCGAACCGGCGATCTTGAAGGCCATCTCGGAGGAGTCGACCTCGTGGTAGCCACCGTCGAGAAGGATGACCTTGACACCCGTGAGCGGGTAGCCCGCGAGGATGCCGAACTCCATGGCCTCCTGGCAACCGGCGTCCACGGACGGGATGTACTCCCGCGGGATACGGCCACCGGTGACCTTGTTCTCGAACTCGTAGCCGTCGCCCTCGAGAGGCTCGAGCGCGATCTGCACCTTCGCGAACTGACCGGAACCGCCGGTCTGCTTCTTGTGGGTGTAGTCCAGGCGCTCGACCGGCTTGCGAAGCGTCTCACGGTAGGCCACCTGCGGCTTACCGACGTTCGCCTCGACCTTGAACTCGCGGCGCATACGGTCCACGAGGATGTCGAGGTGAAGCTCGCCCATGCCGGCGATGATCGTCTGACCGGTCTCCTCGTCGGTGTGCACCTTGAAGGAGGGGTCCTCCTCGGCCAGGCGCTGGATCGCCGTGCCGAGCTTCTCCTGGTCGCCCTTGGACTTCGGCTCGATGGCGACCTGGATCACCGGGGCCGGGAAGTCCATGGACTCGAGGATGACGGGCTTCGCCGGGTCGCAGAGGGTCTCACCGGTGGTGGTCTGCTTCAGACCCATGACGGCGACGATGTCGCCGGCGCCCACCGACTCGATCTCCTCACGCTTGTTGGCGTGCATCCGGTAGATCTTGCCGATCCGCTCCTTGCGGCCCTTCACGGAGTTCAGGACCGCGGAACCCGCCTCCAGGCGACCGGAGTAGATCCGGACGAAGGTGAGCTTGCCGAGGTGCGGGTCGCTGGCGATCTTGAACGCCAGCGCCGACATCGGCTCCTCTTCGGACGGCTTGCGCAGGATGACCTTCTCCGGGTCGCTGACGTCGTGGCCCTCGATGGCCTCGATGTCGATCGGAGAGGGCAGGTAGCGCACGACCGCGTCGAGCAGGGGCTGGACACCCTTGTTCTTGAACGCGGTACCGCAGAAGACGGGGGTGACGGTGGCGCCGTCGCCCTTGCCGGAGTTGATGGTGACCCGGCGGATCGCCGCGTACAGCTGCTCCTCGGTGGGCTCGACGCCCTCGAGGTACAGCTCCATCATCTCCTCGTCGTTCTCGGCCACGGTCTCGAGGAGCTTGCCGCGGTACTCGTCCGCCGCCTCGATGTGCGTGTCCGGGATGTCGACGACCTCGTACTTCTCACCGAGGGCGGTGTCGGCCGACCAGACCAGGGCCTTCATGCGGACGAGGTCGACCACGCCGCGGAAGTCCATCTCGGTGCCGATGGGCAGCTGCATCACGATCGGGGTCGCGCCGAGGCGGTCCTCGATCATGTCGACGCAGCGGTGGAACTCGGCACCGGTCCGGTCGAGCTTGTTGATGAAGCAGATCCGCGGCACGCCGTAGCGGTCCGCCTGGCGCCACACCGTCTCCGACTGGGGCTCCACGCCGGCCACCCCGTCGAACACCGTCACAGCACCGTCCAGGACGCGCAGCGAGCGCTCCACCTCGACCGTGAAGTCGACGTGGCCCGGAGTGTCGATGATGTTGATGGTGTAGTCGACGTCGTTGAGCGGCCAGTGGCAGGTCGTCGCGGCGGACGTGATCGTGATGCCGCGCTCCTGCTCCTGCTCCATCCAGTCCATCGTGGCAGCGCCGTCGTGGACCTCACCGATCTTGTACGAGACACCGGTGTAGTACAGGATCCGCTCGGTGGTCGTCGTCTTGCCCGCGTCGATGTGGGCCATGATCCCGATGTTGCGGACCTTGGCCAGGTCAAGCGAAGTGGTGGCCATCTTGGCTCAGTCTTCTCTCTCGTATACGGGGGTGTCGACTACCAGCGGTAGTGCGCGAAGGCCTTGTTCGCCTCGGCCATCTTGTGGGTGTCCTCGCGTCGCTTGACGGAGGCGCCCAGACCGTTCGAGGCGTCGAGCAGCTCGTTCATGAGGCGCTCGGTCATGGTCTTCTCGCGACGGGCGCGGGAGTAGCCCACGAGCCAGCGCAGGGCCAGCGTCGAGGAGCGGCCCGGCTTGACCTCGATCGGCACCTGGTAGGTCGCGCCGCCGACACGGCGGGACTTGACCTCGATGGCCGGCTTGACGTTCTCGAGCGCGCGCTTGAGCGTGATGACCGGGTCGTTGCCGGTCTTCTCGCGCAGGCCCTCCATGGCGCCGTACACGATGCGCTCGGCGGTGGAGCGCTTGCCGTGCAGGAGCACCTTGTTGATGAGGGACGTCACCAGGGGGGAGCTGTAGACCGGGTCGATGATGACCGGGCGCTTCGGGGCGGGGCCCTTACGAGGCATTCTTACTTCTCCTTCTTGGCGCCGTAGCGGCTGCGAGCCTGCTTACGGTTCTTGACGCCCTGCGTGTCGAGGGAGCCGCGGATGATCTTGTAGCGAACACCCGGCAGGTCCTTCACACGGCCACCGCGCACGAGCACGATCGAGTGCTCCTGCAGGTTGTGACCCTCACCCGGGATGTAGGCCGTGACCTCGATGCCCGAGGTCAGACGCACACGCGCGACCTTCCGCAGGGCAGAGTTCGGCTTCTTCGGGGTGGTGGTGAAGACACGCGTGCAGACGCCGCGGCGCTGGGGCGAACCCTCGAGCGCGGGCGTCTTGTTCTTCTCGACCTTGTCCTGCCGGCCCTTGCGGACCAGCTGCTGGATCGTAGGCACTACTTCTCCGGTTTCTGTGTGCCATCTCGGTAAAACTAACCTGGGGATGTGTCTGTGAAGACCGACTCTCGCCCGACCCACGCGGTCGGGTGTGTCGCAAACCGGTGCCCCTGCTGCTTGGCCGGCAGCGGGGAGTGTGCACTCGGCTTTTAGGGCGTCACTCCTCGGGCGTCCCGTGCGGACTCGCCTGAGCGCGCGCGGAAACCCGGGGACACCCCAGGCACAAGGTCAGAGCGTACCTATAGCATCCCCCTGGGTCAAAACGTCAGGGGTCCCACCCCTCGATACGGCATTCGGCGGCATCCGACCCGGCGGCCGCCTCACATCCCGTCGAGGATCGCCGCGAGGATGACCAGCACGTACGAGGCGACCGTCAGCCAGCCCAGGATGATCCCGGCCAGCGCCATGCCCTCGCCGCCCTCCCCCGTGCGACGAATCTCACGCCGGGCCACATGGCCCGTGATCGCCGCCGGGATGCCCGTGACACCGCACGTCATGGGGCTGAGGACGCCGAGGATCAGCGAGGCGGTCGCCGTGCTGTTCGTCTTGCGTACGGGCGGGGGCAGCGGCATCTGCATCCCGAAGCGCGACGGTCCGTAGCCCGGCGCGCCCATTCCGGGCAGGGGCCCCTGCGGGAGGTCGCCCACCAGCCGGTGCAGCTCCCCGTAGGTCTGCGCCCGGAAGACCAGGCCGACCCGCTCGTCGTACTCGACCTTGCTGAGCCGCCCCTCGGCGAAGCCGGCCCGCAGCACGTCCACCGTGCGCTCGCGGTCCGCGTCCGAGGCGCGCATCGACGGGGAGTGGCCGCCCTGGCCGTACGGCTGCATCGACACCTGCCGAACCTCCCCCGGGGCCCGTGGGCCACCCCTTGCCTGCTACGCGTCTCTCCCACCATAGAACGCCGGGAACGCCGCTTCGGGTTCCCCCGAAACGCCGCGGGGGCGGCCCCGGGTCGAAACCCGGGACCGCCCCCGCACGGGACGCACGCGTCAGCCGTTGTACGGACCGTAGTCGTAGTCCTCCAGCGGGACCGCCTGGCCGGAGCCGGAGCCGAAGGGCGAGTAGTCGATGTCGTCGTAGCCGACGGTCGAGTACATCGCGGCCTTGGCCTCCTCGGTGGGCTCCACCCGGATGTTGCGGTAGCGGGACAGGCCCGTACCGGCCGGGATGAGCTTGCCGATGATGACGTTCTCCTTGAGGCCGATGAGCGAGTCGGACTTGGCGTTGATCGCCGCGTCCGTGAGCACTCGCGTCGTCTCCTGGAAGGACGCCGCCGACAGCCAGGACTCCGTGGCCAGCGAGGCCTTGGTGATACCCATCAGCTGCGGACGGCCGGAGGCGGGCTGGCCGCTCTCGGCCACCACACGGCGGTTCTCGGTCTCGAACTTGCCGCGCTCGACCAGCTCGCCCGGCAGCAGCTCCGCGTCGCCGGACTCGATGATCGTCACCCGGCGCAGCATCTGCCGGATGATGATCTCGATGTGCTTGTCGTGGATCGACACGCCCTGCGAGTTGTAGACCTTCTGGACCTCGCCGACCAGGTGGACCTGGACGGCGCGCTGGCCGAGGATGCGCAGCACGTCGTGCGGGTTGGTCGCACCGAAGGTCAGCGGCTGGCCGACCTCCACGTGGTCTCCCTCGCGCACCAGGAGCTTGGCGCGCTTGGAGATGGGGAACGCCGTCTCCTCGGAGCCGTCGTCGGGAGTGACGACGAGCTTCTTGGTCTTCTCGGTCTCCTCGATCCGCACGCGGCCGGCGGCCTCGGAGATCGGGGCGACACCCTTGGGCGTACGGGCCTCGAAGAGCTCGACGACACGGGGCAGACCCTGGGTGATGTCGTCACCGGCCACACCACCGGTGTGGAAGGTACGCATCGTCAGCTGGGTACCGGGCTCACCGATGGACTGGGCGGCGATGATGCCGACCGCCTCACCGATGTCGACCAGCTTGCCGGTGGCCAGCGAGCGGCCGTAGCACATCGCGCAGGTGCCGACCGCCGACTCGCAGGTGAGCACGGAGCGGACCTTGACGTCCTCGACACCGTGCCTGACCAGCTCGTCGATGAGCACGTCGCCCAGGTCGGTGCCGGCCGGGGCCAGCACCTTCCCGTCCACGACGATGTCCTCGGCGAGGCAGCGGGCGTACACGGAGGTCTCGACGTCGTCGGTCTTGCGCAGCACCCCGTCCTCGCCGCGGACGGCGATGGGGAGCTTCAGACCGCGCTCGGTGCCGCAGTCCTCCTCGCGGATGATGACGTCCTGCGAGACGTCCACCAGACGACGGGTCAGGTAACCCGAGTCGGCGGTACGCAGGGCGGTGTCCGCCAGACCCTTGCGGGCACCGTGCGTGGAGATGAAGTACTCCAGCACGGACAGGCCCTCGCGGAAGGACGCCTTGATCGGACGCGGGATGGTCTCGTTCTTGGCGTTGGACACCAGACCGCGCATACCGGCGATCTGACGCATCTGCATCATGTTTCCGCGCGCACCCGAGTCGACCATCATGAAGATGGGGTTCGTCTTCGGGAAGTTCGCGTTCATGGCCTCGGCGACCTCGTTGGTCGCCTTGGTCCAGATGCCGATGAGCTCCTGCGTGCGCTCGTCCTTGGTGATCAGACCGCGCTCGTACTGCTTCTGGACCTTCTCGTCCTGCGCCTCGTACCCGGCGATGATCGCCTTCTTCGCCTCGGGGACGATGACGTCGGAGATCGCCACGGTGACACCGGAGCGGGTGGCCCAGTGGAAGCCGGCCGCCTTCAGGTTGTCGAGCGTCGCCGCCACGATGACCTTCGGGTAGCGCTCGGCGAGGTCGTTGACGATCTCGGAGAGCTGCTTCTTGCCGACCGGGTAGTCGACGAACGGGTAGTCCTCGGGCAGCAGCTCGTTGAAGAGCGCGCGGCCCAGGGTGGTGTTCAGGCGGAACGGGTCGCCCGGCTGCCAGTCCTGCTCCTCGCCCTCCTCCGGCGCCGGCGGGGTCCAGCCGCGGGGCGGGACCGTGCCGACGGGGAAGCGGATGTCGACCCGGGACTGCAGCGCCAGCTCGCCAGCGTCGAAGGCCATGATCGCCTCGGCCGTGGAGCCGAAGGAGCGGCCCTCGCCCTTGGTGTCGCGCAGCTCGCCGTCGGTGGTGAGGAAGAACAGACCGAGGACCATGTCCTGGGTCGGCATCGTCACCGGACGGCCGTCGGCGGGCTTGAGGATGTTGTTCGAGGACAGCATCAGGATGCGGGCCTCGGCCTGCGCCTCCGCCGACAGCGGCAGGTGCACCGCCATCTGGTCGCCGTCGAAGTCCGCGTTGAACGCGGTGCACACGAGCGGGTGGATCTGGATGGCCTTGCCCTCGACCAGCTGCGGCTCGAAGGCCTGGATACCCAGGCGGTGCAGGGTGGGCGCGCGGTTCAGCAGCACCGGGTGCTCGGCGATGACCTCTTCGAGGACGTCGTACACCACGGTGCGGCCGCGCTCGACCATGCGCTTGGCGCTCTTGATGTTCTGCGCGTGGTTCAGGTCCACCAGGCGCTTCATCACGAACGGCTTGAAGAGCTCCAGCGCCATGGCCTTGGGCAGACCGCACTGGTGCAGCTTCAGCTGCGGGCCGACGACGATGACGGAACGCGCCGAGTAGTCGACCCGCTTGCCGAGCAGGTTCTGCCGGAAGCGGCCCTGCTTGCCCTTGAGCATGTCGGACAGCGACTTCAGCGGACGGTTGCCGGGGCCCGTGACCGGGCGGCCGCGGCGGCCGTTGTCGAAGAGCGCGTCGACGGCCTCCTGGAGCATGCGCTTCTCGTTGTTCACGATGATCTCGGGCGCGCCGAGGTCGAGAAGCCGCTTCAGGCGGTTGTTGCGGTTGATGACGCGGCGGTACAGGTCGTTCAGGTCGGAGGTCGCGAAGCGGCCACCGTCCAGCTGCACCATCGGACGCAGGTCCGGCGGGATGACCGGGACGCAGTCCAGGACCATGCCGTTGGGGCTGTTGCGGGTCGTCTGGAACGCGGAGACGACCTTCAGCCGCTTCAGGGCGCGGGTCTTCTTCTGGCCCTTGCCCGTACGGATGATCTCGCGGAGGCGCTCGGCCTCCTCGTCGAGGTCGAAGGACTCCAGGCGCTTCTGCAGCGCCGCGGCGCCCATGCCGCCCGAGAAGTACGTGCCGAAGCGGTCGCGCAGCTCGCGGTAGAGCAGCTCGTCGCCCTCCAGGTCCTGGACCTTGAGGTTCTTGAAGCGGCTCCAGACCTCGTCCAGGCGGTCCAGCTCGCGCTGGGCCCGGTCGCGGATCTGCTTCATCTCGCGCTCGCCGCCCTCGCGCACCTTGCGGCGCACGTCGGCCTTGGCACCCTCGGCCTCAAGCTCGGCCAGGTCGGTCTCGGCCTTCTTGGCGCGGGCCTCGAGGTCCGCGTCGCGGCGCTGCTCGATCTGCTGGCGCTCGACGGAGATGTTGGCCTCCAGCGACGACAGGTCGCGCTGGCGGCGCTCCTCGTCCACCCACGTGATCATGTAGGCGGCGAAGTAGATGACCTTCTCCAGGTCCTTCGGGGCGAGGTCGAGCAGGTAGCCCAGCCGCGACGGAACGCCCTTGAAGTACCAGATGTGCGTGACGGGAGCGGCAAGCTCGATGTGGCCCATCCGCTCACGGCGCACCTTCGCGCGGGTGACCTCGACGCCACACCGCTCGCAGATGATGCCCTTGAAGCGGACACGCTTGTACTTACCGCAGTAGCACTCCCAGTCCCGGGTCGGACCGAAGATCTTCTCGCAGAAGAGCCCGTCCTTTTCCGGCTTGAGGGTGCGGTAGTTGATGGTCTCGGGCTTCTTGACCTCGCCGTGCGACCAGGTCCGAATGTCGTCCGCGGTGGCCAGGCCGATCCGCAGCTCGTCGAAGAAGTTGACGTCGAGCACTATGCGTCAATCCCTCTCAGGGTCTAGTCAATCAATGGTCTGTACGGGTCCGGGGAGAGCCGGCCGGACGAAGGGGTCCGGCCGGCCAACCCGTCAGACCTCTTCGACGCTGCTCGGCTCGCGCCGGGACAGGTCGATGCCGAGCTCCTCCGCCGCGCGGAAGACGTCCTCGTCGGTGTCGCGCATCTCGATGGACATGCCGTCCGAGGACAGCACCTCCACGTTGAGGCACAGCGACTGCATCTCCTTGATGAGCACCTTGAAGGACTCGGGAATCCCGGGCTCGGGGATGTTCTCGCCCTTGACGATCGCCTCGTAGACCTTCACGCGGCCCGTGACGTCGTCGGACTTGATCGTGAGCAGCTCCTGGAGGGCGTAGGCGGCGCCGTAAGCCTCCAGCGCCCACACCTCCATCTCACCGAAGCGCTGGCCGCCGAACTGCGCCTTACCACCCAGCGGCTGCTGAGTGATCATGGAGTACGGGCCGGTGGAGCGCGCGTGGAGCTTGTCGTCCACCAGGTGGTGGAGCTTGAGGATGTACATGTAGCCGATGGAGACCGGCTCCGGGAACGGCTCGCCGGAGCGGCCGTCGAACAGGTGCGCCTTGCCGGTCGGGAGGACCATGCGGTCGCCGTCGCGGTTCGGGATGGTGTGCTGCAGCAGACCCGCCAGCTCGTCCTCACGCGCACCGTCGAAGACGGGGGTGGCGACGTTGGTGCCGGGGGCGACCTGGTCGGCCTCGATGGCCTGCAGGCGCTGCGCCCACTCCTCGCTGAGACCGGAGACGTCCCAGCCGCGGCTGGCGAGCCAGCCGAGGTGGATCTCCAGGACCTGGCCCGGGTTCATCCGGGACGGGACACCGAGGGGGTTGAGGATGATGTCGACCGGGGTGCCGTCCTCCAGGAACGGCATGTCCTCGACCGGCAGGATCTTGGAGATGACGCCCTTGTTGCCGTGGCGGCCGGCGAGCTTGTCACCGTCGGTGATCTTGCGCTTCTGCGCCACGTACACGCGCACCAGCTGGTTCACACCGGGCGGCAGCTCGTCGCCCTCCTCGCGGTCGAAGACGCGCACGCCGATGACCTTGCCGATCTCGCCGTGCGGGACCTTCAGCGAGGTGTCGCGGACCTCACGGGCCTTCTCACCGAAGATCGCGCGCAGCAGGCGCTCCTCCGGGGTCAGCTCGGTCTCGCCCTTGGGCGTGACCTTGCCGACCAGGATGTCGCCGGCGACGACCTCGGCACCGATACGGATGATGCCGCGCTCGTCCAGGTCCGCGAGGACCTCCTCGGAGACGTTCGGGATGTCCCGGGTGATCTCCTCGGGGCCGAGCTTGGTGTCACGGGCGTCGACCTCGTGCTCCTCGATGTGGATCGAGGAGAGGACGTCGTCCTGCACGAGGCGCTGCGACAGGATGATCGCGTCCTCGTAGTTGTGGCCCTCCCACGGCATGAACGCCACGAGGAGGTTCTTGCCGAGGGCCATCTCACCCTCGTCGGTGGACGGACCGTCGGCGAGGACCTGGCCCTCGATGACCCGTGCGCCCTCGTCCACGACGACCTTCTGGTTGAAGGAGGTGCCCTGGTTGGAGCGGGAGAACTTGGCCACCCGGTAGGTGGTGTACGTGCCGTCGTCGTTGGCGACCGTGACGTAGTCCGCGGAGACCTCCTGGACCACACCGTCCTTCTCGGCCTTGATGACGTCGCCGGCGTCGACCGCGCAGCGGTACTCCATGCCGGTGCCGACCAGCGGGGCCTCGGCCTTGATGAGCGGCACGGCCTGGCGCATCATGTTCGATCCCATGAGCGCGCGGTTGGCGTCGTCGTGCTCCAGGAACGGGATCATGGCGGTCGCGACCGACACCATCTGGCGCGGCGAGACGTCCATGTAGTCGACCTCCGTGCCGGGCACGTAGTCGACCTCGCCGCCGCGGCGGCGCACCAGGACGCGGGCTTCCTCGTAGGTGTTCTCGTTCGTCAGCGGGGCGTTCGCCTGCGCGATGACGAAGCGGTCCTCCTCGTCGGCCGTGAGGTAGTCCACCTTGTCCGTGACGACACCGTTCTCGACCTTGCGGTACGGGGTCTCCACGAAGCCGAAGGCGTTGACCCGGCCGTAGGAGGCGAGCGAGCCGATCAGGCCGATGTTCGGGCCTTCGGGGGTCTCGATCGGGCACATGCGGCCGTAGTGCGAGGGGTGCACGTCACGGACCTCGAAGCCCGCCCGCTCACGGGACAGACCGCCCGGGCCCAGCGCCGACAGGCGGCGCTTGTGGGTCAGACCCGACAGCGGGTTGGTCTGGTCCATGAACTGCGAGAGCTGGCTGGTGCCGAAGAACTCCTTGATGGAGGCGACGACCGGCCGGATGTTGATCAGGGTCTGCGGCGTGATCGCCTCGACGTCCTGGGTCGTCATCCGCTCGCGCACCACGCGCTCCATACGGGCGAGGCCCGTACGCACCTGGTTCTGGATCAGCTCGCCGACGTTGCGCAGGCGGCGGTTGCCGAAGTGGTCGATGTCGTCGGTCTCGACGACGATCGTCTGCCCGTTCGGCGCGACCGTCTCGGTCTCGCCGGCGTGCAGCTTCACCAGGTACTTGATGGTGTTGATGATGTCGTCGGTGGTGAGCACGCCCGCGTCGAGCGGCTCCTCCCCGCCGAGCTTCTTGTTGACCTTGTAGCGGCCGACCTTGGCCAGGTCGTAGCGCTTGGGGTTGAAGTAGAGGTTCTCGAGCAGCGTCTGCGCGGCCTCACGGGTGGGGGGCTCGCCCGGACGCAGCTTGCGGTAGATGTCGAGCAGCGCGTCGTCCTGGCCCTGGGTGTGGTCCTTCTCCAGGGTGGCGCGGATCGACTCGTACTCCCCGAACTCCTCGAGGATCTGCTCGGTGGTCCAACCGAGCGCCTTGAGCAGCACGGTCACCGACTGCTTGCGCTTGCGGTCGATGCGGACACCGACCATGTCGCGCTTGTCGATCTCCATCTCCAGCCAGGCACCCCGGGAGGGGATGATCTTGGCGGTGAAGATGTCCTTGTCGGAGGTCTTGTCGATCTGGCTGTCGAAGTAGACGCCGGGCGACCGGACCAGCTGCGAGACCACGACACGCTCGGTGCCGTTGATGCAGAACGTGCCCTTGTCGGTCATGAGCGGGAAGTCGCCCATGAAGACCGTCTGGGACTTGATCTCGCCGGTCTCGTTGTTGGTGAACTCGGCGGTGACGAAGAGCGGGGCCGCGTAGGTGAAGTCGCGGTCCTTGCACTCGTCGATGGAGTTCTTCGGGGGCTCGAAACGGTGGTCGCGGAACGTCAGCGACATCGACCCGGAGAAGTCCTCGATCGGGGAGATCTCTTCGAAGATCTCCTCCAGACCCGACTTCGTGGGGACGTCCTGTCCGCTTTCCAGGGCCGCCTCGACCCGAGCCTTCCAGGCGTCGTTCCCGAGGAGCCAGTCGAAGCTCTCGGTCTGCAGCGCAAGGAGGTTCGGAACCTCGAGGGGCTCCTTGATCTTCGCGAAGGAAATACGCAGCGGGGCGGTGCTGGCGCCGTTGTTCGTGGATGAAGTCGAGGCGGTGCGCGAGGCGGCCAAGAGGGGGTCCTTCCGAGGGCTCGGACTCACTACGCGCATACCGGTCCCACGTCCCTGCAAGCCGCAGGAATGCCCTGATGGGAGCAGTCCGGACGGCAGTGCTTGAGCGTGGAGATGCCCCTGGTGACGGGCAGGGGGCAGCTAACAGGCAGCGCAAAGGGTCAGTGTAGCCACATGGCCCACTGATGTCCAGTCCTGAGTGCTCGGCACTCTCGAGATTGGCAGTGCCAACCTCTCCCCTCGTGTTCCGCTCGTCCTCCGGGACCCGCCTCGAAGCGGGTCGCGTCCTGCGGTCCTGCGCCTGCCTGCCGCGCCTGTGCGGTGTGTGCGGTGTGCCCGAGCGAGTACTTCCCACTCCAGCACCGATCCATGCCTCGGATACGGACCGATGTGACGACCTGAGAATTGCGCGCCGCGTGCGGTTCGTCAAGGCCCCCGCCCGCGTCCCACCTCCGTAGAGGCGTCTCACGTCAACGGAGATCACCATACAGACCGCCCGGCTGCGGGCAAGGACCCCGCGAGGGGAACGCCGAAGGGCGACCACCCGGGTGGGTGATCGCCCTTCGCTGGGAGCCACGCTCCGGCCTGCGCCGGAGGCGGTCTCCCTGAGGAGTCAGAAGACTCGCGAGGTCACTTGACCTCGACGGAGGCGCCGGCGCCCTTGAGGGACTCGGCAGCCTTCTCGGCGGCCTCCTTGGCGACCTTCTCGAGGACGGGCTTGGGGGCGCCGTCCACGAGGTCCTTGGCCTCCTTCAGGCCGAGGGAGGTCAGCTCGCGCACGACCTTGATGACCTGGATCTTCTTGTCGCCGGCACCGGTGAGGATGACGTCGAACTCGTCCTGCTCCTCGACGGCCTCGGCGGCGGGGCCGCCCACGGCGGGGCCGGCGACGGCGACGGCCGCGGCGGCGGTGACGTCGAACTTGTCCTCGAAGGCCTTCACGAACTCGGAGAGCTCGATGAGGGTCATCTCCTCGAACTGCGCGAGCAGCTCGTCCTGGGTGAGCTTCGCCATGATGGCGTCCTTCCACTAATTCGGCAGGTGCCGGATGTACGGGGTGTGGCGGGCGTACGTCGGGCCCGCTGCGACCTCCGCCGCGCTCAGGCGGCGGGGATCAGAAAGCGAGCCGAATTACTCGGCACCGCCCTGCTCGTCCTGCTTGGCGCGAAGAGCGTCCACGGTGCGGACGAGCTTCGAGGGCAGGGCCTGGAAGAGGGACGCAGCCTGCGACTGCTTCCCCTTGAAGGCACCGGCCAGCTTGGACAGCAGAACCTCGCGGGACTCGAGGTCCGCAAGCTTCTTGATCTCATCGGCGGTCAGCGCCTTACCGTCAAGGACACCGCCCTTGATGATGAGATTCGGGTTCTCCTTGGCGAAGTCACGAAGACCCTTCGCCGACTCCACCGGGTCACCGGTGACGAAGGCAACTGCCGTCGGACCAGCGAAGTAGTCGTCGAGCGAGGTGATCCCGGCCTCGTTGGCCGCAATCTTGGTCAGCGTGTTCTTCACCACGGCGTACTGGGCGTTCTCACCGAGCGAACGACGCAGCTGCTTGAGCTGCGACACGGTGAGACCGCGGTACTCGGTCAGCACGGCGGCGTTGGAGCTGCGGAACATGTCCGTCAGCTCGGCAACCGCGGCGGCCTTGTCGGGCTTCGCCATGAGCCTCGGCCTCCTTCCGGGTGATTGCGTGACCGCTCGATCGACGGAAGGAGGGGGGCCTCACATACGAAACGCCCCGGCGCAGGCGCACGGGGCGTTACTCGACCGAATCCTGAAACGGACCCGGGAGTCACTCCACGGTCACCTGCGCGGGTCGTCCGCTGCTGAGCGGATCCTTCGGCCACCACGCCCTGGCGGGCACGGCAACGACCAGCGGTCTTTGGCTTCGGTGGAAGCGTACGCGACGGGACGGCCCGGGAGCAAATCCACCCGGACGGGGCGGCCGGCGCCCCACTCGGGACACCGGCCGACACCCTCAACTGCCGTCAGCTGCCGGAGAGTTCCTTCAGGTCCATGACCTTGGAGGCGGGCGGCACCTCGACCGTCACGGGCTGGTTGATCTCGCCGAAGACGAAGGTCATGTCGAGGGGGCCCTTCTTGCTGTCCCCCCGCATACGGAACTGCTTGGTGTTGTCCTCACCGTCGATCCACATGTCCATCGTGAGCTTGTCGACGCCTTCCTTCCCGAAGTCGTCGAAGGCCTTGGCGTCGTCACTCTTCAGCTCGGCGCGCAGCTGGTCGAGCGTCACGGTGCCGGTGTAATGGGTGGTCTCCACCCCTTCGACCGTCTCCTCGCCGACCTTCTTCAGGTCCTTGGCCGCCCGCATGCCGGCCGTACCGGCCGTCGGGTCCTGGGCGGTGCTCATGCCGTCGAGCGGGTTCTGCCCGTCGGGGAGGTTCCCCAGGTCGAACTTCATCCACTTCTCGGTGCCGCCCTGCTCATCGACGCGCATGTACATCGCCTCGCCGACCAGCCGGAACTCGATCTCGCCCCCGCCTTCGGCGCCGGCCTTGACCTTCATCTTCATGGCCATGACGCGCTTCTTCAGATCGACCGCGCCGTCACCGGCCATCGATCCCTCCGCCATCGTGCCCTTGATCTTGTACGTGAGCGAGGCGATCGCCTCACCCTTCTTCACGGCCTTGTCCACCGCGGCGGCCGGCGAGACGTCCGCAGGCTTGGCGCCGCCCTCCTGGCTGTTCGCCGACGTGCCCTTGGGCTCGTCCTTGGAGCAGGCGGCGGCACCACCGCAGAGCAGTGCACCGGCCAGGAGCGCGGCGGCGGTCTTCCTACGGATCACAGACTTCACGTGTCCCCCACGGACTTCACAGCTGGTTGCCTTCATGACTCGCCACACCGTAGCCCACCCCTGTGACAGCGCTCCAGGCGATAAGCGCAGAGGCCCCGTGGCCGTACGAAAGCACAAAGGTCCGGGCCCGCTCCCCGGACGGGGGAGCGGGCCCGGACCTTTGTCAGAGCAGAACCGCTGCTCAGGCAACCGGCTCCTCGTTGAGGAGGTTGCGGGTGCGGTTCGGGTCGAGCGGGATGCCGGGGCCCATCGTGGTGGTGATGGTGGCCTTCTTGATGTAGCGGCCCTTGGCAGCCGACGGCTTCAGACGAAGAACCTCGTCCAGCGCGGCGGCGTAGTTCTCGACCAGCTTCGTCTCATCGAAAGAGGCCTTGCCGATGATGAAGTGGAGGTTCGAGTGCTTGTCGGTGCGGAACTCGATCTTGCCGCCCTTGATCTCGGTCACGGCCTTGGCCACGTCCGGGGTCACGGTGCCGGTCTTCGGGTTCGGCATCAGGCCACGGGGACCGAGCACGCGGCCCAGGCGGCCGACCTTGCCCATGAGGTCCGGGGTGGCGACGACGGCGTCGAAGTCCAGGCGGCCCTTGGCGACCTCGTCGATGAGCTCGTCGGAGCCGACGATGTCGGCGCCCGCGGCCTCCGCGGCCGCAGCACGGTCACCGGTCGCGAAGACCAGGACCCGGGCGGTCTTACCGGTGCCGTGCGGAAGGTTCACGGTGCCACGGACCATCTGGTCGGCCTTGCGCGGGTCGATGCCCAGGCGGAAGGCGACCTCGACGGTGCCGTCGAACTTGGTCGGCGAGGTTTCCTTGGCGAGGCGGACGGCCTCGAGGGGGGCGTACTGCCGCTCGCGGTCGATCTTGGCGTCCGACGCGCGGAGAGTCTTGCTGCGCTTCACTGCTGTCTCCTGGTGTCTTGCGGAGTTCGTGGTCCACGGGCCAGCGCCGGCCCTGCCACGGGGATGGGGGTGTGTCAGCCTTCGACGGTGATGCCCATGGAACGGGCGGTGCCGGCGATGATCTTCGACGCGGCGTCGATGTCGTTGGCGTTGAGGTCGGGCATCTTGGTCTCGGCGATCTGGCGGACCTGGTCGGCCGTGATCTTGGCGACCTTGGTCTTGTGCGGCTCGCCGGAGCCCTTCTCCACACCCGCGGCCTTGAGGATCAGCTTGGCCGCCGGGGGGGTCTTGGTCACGAAGGTGAAGGAGCGGTCCTCGTAGACCGTGATCTCCACCGGCACGACCATGCCGCGCTGCGACTCGGTCGCGGCGTTGTAGGCCTTGCAGAACTCCATGATGTTCACGCCGTGCTGACCCAGCGCGGGGCCCACCGGCGGAGCCGGGTTGGCTGCGCCGGCGTTGATCTGGAGCTTGATAAGCCCCGTGACCTTCTTCTTCTTGGGAGGCATGCTCTCTCCGGGTCTTGAACGAGAGTGTTCTCTGTGAGACAGCCAACTGCGCCTGTGAGTGGCATACGGATGATTCATCCGGCAGATGGCATACCGCACCACGATAGCCGAGGCCACCCCGGTAAACGAAATCAGGAAGGTCGGAACAGGTCAGGCGGGGTGCGGGGGCACGCACAGCGCCCCGGTACGCGGCAGGTGCCGCGCCCGGGGCGCTGGGAGGAGCGGGTCCGGATCAGTTCTTCTGGATCTGGTCGAAGGAGAGCTCGACCGGGGTCTCCCGGCCGAAGATCTCCACCAGGCCCTTGACCTTCTTGGAGTCCGGGTTGATCTCGTTGATCGTCGCCTGGAGCGTGGCGAACGGGCCGTCCGTGACGGTGACCGAGTCGCCGACCTCGAAGTCCAGGACCTGGATCTCCAGCCTGCGCGACGGCGCCGGCCGGCCCTCGGCCTCGGCCGCCTCGCGGGCGGCCTTCTCCTCGGCCTCCGGGGCGAGCATCTTGACGATCTCGTCCAGGGTCAGCGGGTAGGGGTCGTAGGCGTTGCCGACGAAGCCCGTGACACCGGGGGTGTTGCGCACGACGCCCCAGGACTCGTTCGTCAGGTCCATGCGGACCAGGACGTAGCCGGGGAGCTTGTTCTGCTTGACGTTCTTGCGCTCGCCGTTCTTGATCTGGACGATCTCTTCCTCGGGCACCTCGGCCTGGTAGATGAAGTCCTCGACGTTGAGCGAGACGGCACGCTGCTCGAGATTGGCCTTCACGCGCTTCTCGTAGCCCGCGTAGGTGTGGATGACGTACCACTCGCCGGGCAGGGAGCGCAGCTCCTGGCGGAGGGCCTCGACCGGGTCGACCGGCGCGGTCTCCGCAGCCTCGACGACCTCGACCTCGTCGGCCTCGTCGCCCTCGGCGTCAGCCTCGGTGATCTCGGTCTCGTCGGTCTCGACCTCGACGGACTCCTCGTCCGCCGACTCGGCTTCGACGCGCTCCCCGGCGTCGGCAGCGGTGGACTCGTCCTCTGCCTCGACCTGCTCGGCGCCGTCGCCCTCGATGTCGGCGACCACCGCAGCCTCCTCGCCCTCAGGGGCGTCGACTGCGTCGTTCAGGTTCGGGTCAGACACGTGGCTGCTTCTTCCTGGTACTCAAGGGACTACGCGAAGGGGTCAGCCGAAGACCCACTTCATGGCTTCGGTCATACCCAAGTCAATCACGGTCACGAGACCGATGACGATGACAACGAAGACGATGACGACCGTGGTGTACGTCGAGAGCTGTCGGCGCGTCGGCCAGACGACCTTGCGCAGCTCCGCGATGATCTGGCGGTAGAACAGCCCCAGGCGGGCGAGCGGGCCCTTCTTGGCACGCTTGCCGCCCTTGCGGGCCGGCTTCGTGTCGCCGTCGGGGCGCTCAGGTGTTGCGGTGGAGCCCACGGCTTCCGTCACTGCGTCCTCACCTGATCCCGGGTCGTGGCCGTGCCGCGCCCGGTTGAGCCGCACGGCGATGTGCATCGCTGTCCACGCGGCGGCAGCCGCGTGGTGTTACTGACTGCTTAGGCGCGCCGTGGCCGCCGAACGGCTACGTGCAGCAGGGCCGGAGGGACTTGAACCCCCAACCGCTGGTTTTGGAGACCAGTGCTCTACCAATTGAGCTACGACCCTTTGTGGTCCTCAACTTACCGCATCCCCTTCCCGCACCGAAGTCGGTGGGGAACGCGGATGCCGCTGCCGAGGGCACGAGGAGAGAGTGTACGTGCTTCCCGGCCGCACGTCGAACGGCATATCCGCATCGGCGGATCACGCCCGGCCGTCCGCATACCCGCCCCGGACTGTCAAACCGGTGTGCCTTGGTCCGCCGGCTTCTGGAACGATGCCCGTATGACCGACGCACCCGCTGCCGCCCCGTCCTCCGCCCCTGCCACCGAGCGCCGGGTCTCCGCCCGTATCGGCGCGATCTCCGAGTCGGCGACGCTGGCCGTCGACGCCAAGGCCAAGGCCCTCAAGGCGGCCGGCCGGCCGGTGATCGGCTTCGGCGCCGGCGAGCCCGACTTCCCGACGCCCGACTACATCGTCGAGGCCGCCGTCGAGGCCTGCCGCAACCCGAAGTACCACCGCTACACGCCCGCCGGCGGCCTGCCCGAGCTGAAGGCGGCCATCGCGGCGAAGACGCTGCGCGACAGCGGTTACGAGGTGGAGCCGGCGAACATCCTCGTCACCAACGGCGGCAAGCAGGCCATCTACGAGGCCTTCGCCGCGATCCTGGACCCGGGCGACGAGGTCATCGTCCCCACGCCGTACTGGACCACCTACCCCGAGTCGATCCGCCTGGCCGGCGGCGTCCCGGTGGAGGTCGCGGCGGACGAGACCACCGGCTACCGGGTGGGCGTGGAGCAGCTGGAGGCCGCCCGCACCGGCCGTACGAAGGTGCTGCTCTTCGTCTCCCCCTCCAACCCGACCGGCGCGGTCTACTCCCGCGAGCAGATCGAGGAGATCGGCCGCTGGGCCGCGGAGCACGGGCTGTGGGTGCTGACCGACGAGATCTACGAGCACCTCGTCTACGGCGACGCGGCCTTCCACTCGCTGCCCGTGGTCGTGCCCGGGCTGCGCGAGAAGTGCGTCGTGGTCAACGGTGTCGCCAAGACCTACGCCATGACCGGCTGGCGCGTGGGGTGGGTCATCGGCCCCAAGGACGTCGTCAAGGCCGCGACGAACCTCCAGTCGCACGCCACGTCCAACGTCTCCAACGTCGCCCAGGCCGCCGCGCTGGCCGCCGTCTCCGGCGATCTGGACGCCGTCGCGGAGATGCGCACGGCCTTCGACCGCCGGCGGCGCACGATCGTGCGCATGCTGAACGAGATCGACGGCGTGCTGTGCCCGGAGCCGGAGGGAGCGTTCTACGTCTACCCCTCCGTCAAGGGCGTCCTGGGCAAGGAGATCCGCGGGCGCACACCGAAGACCTCCGCCGAGCTGGCGGAGCTGATCCTGGACGAGGCCGAGGTCGCGGTGGTGCCGGGCGAGGCCTTCGGCACGCCGGGCTACCTGCGGCTGTCGTACGCGCTGGGCGACGAGGACCTCGTCGAGGGCGTCTCGCGGATCCAGAAGCTGCTGGGGGAAGCCGCCGGCTGAGGTTCGCGGCCGACGGCCGCACGACAGCGGGCCGCCCCCCCTTGGGCAAGGGGGGCGGCCCGCTGTCCGCTCAGCGCCTCACAGCGCCGGCGGTTCGTCGTCGTCGCGCAGGGTGTCGCGTATCGCCTCCCGCAGGCTGCGCTTGCGGACCACCCGCACGCCCGGCAGCTCCGCCAGCAGCTCGGCCCGCTGCCCGATGCCCTCGGGCAGCGGAGGCAGCCCGAGGGCGGCCAGTGCGCGGGCAGCGGCCTGGGCGGGCTCTCCCGGGTCCCTGAGGACCGCGGCGAACGGGCGCGCATCGGGCAGGCCGAGGGCCTGGGCGAAGACCTCCGCCGTGGCCAGCGCCTCCGTCTGCCGGGGCATCCCCGCCGGGCCCGTCCAGGCGTGCGCCGCCAGCTGCTTGCCGCCGCGGATCAGCGTGAGGGCGTACGCACCGTCGCCGAGCCGGGAGAACACCAGCACCGGCCAGGTATCCGCGCCGGTCGCCGCGTCCATCAGCCGCACCAGATCGCCCTCCCCCAGCAGGGCGTTGCGCAGGCCGCCGCGCTTTCCCGGCGGGTCCAGCGCGGGGGCCGTCTCCACCCAGGTCCCGGTGCCGCCGGCCAGCGGTGCCATCCGGTACGAGGTGCCGGTCAGCAGCACCGCCTCGGCCACCGCGCGTACCGGGGCGAGGGCGAGCGCCAACTCGCGGGTGACCGGAGGCTTCACCGGAGCGGGCTCGGGCCGGACGCCGGCGCGGGCACGGACCGGGGTGTGGGCGGCCACCTGGGCGCGGGCGCCCTTGCGACAGGTCAGGAACGTGCTGCCTGCCGCGCCCAGGTAGCCCCAGGGGAAGGTCCGGGCATCCGCTCCGATGGCCCGGAACGCTTCCAGCACCTCCTGGTCGCGGCCCCCCTCACGTATCAGTGCCCAGGCCAGGTGGTTGCGCACAGCGCCGGCCCGGTGGTCTCCCGGCTCGAAGGCGGCGGAGACCTCCTGCGCCGCGCTGATGGCCGCCAGCACGCGGGAGTGGGCGATCGGGCCGTACTTCTCCTCCGCGTCGGACCTGTCGCGCAGTGACTCGTCCAGGACGAGCTCGGAGAGGGCTGCCACGGGCAGTCCGCGCAGTACCGAGCCGGCGGGGGCGCGCTCGGCGGCCTCTTCGGCGAAGGCGAGCATCTCCTCGTGCGAGCCGTACCACTTCTTCCCCAGGTACTGCACGGCCGAGGTGTGGGCCGCCCAGTTCAGCGGGTCGGCCTCAAGGGCGCGGGCGAGGTAGCCCTCGAAGGTCTGCCGCTCGGCGCCGATGCCCATGGCCTGGGCGAGTGCGATGGTCCAGGGGACCGGGTCGCCCGGGTTGTGCCGTACCGCCTCCTCGATGAGCGCGACGGCGTCCACGAGGAGGGTGTGGAAGCTCCGGAACTGCTCGTCGGAGACGTTGCGGGCCCGGTCGCCGGTGCGGATCTCCCAGGCGCGGGCGAGTGCCAGGCGCGCCCGCAGCAGAGCGGCGTCGGCCGGCTGGAGTTCGTCCAGCGGCCAGTCGGGGCGCTGGAGCAGGCGCTCGGCCAGTTCGCCGACGTACCAGTTGCGCCGCCACCAGTCGGACTGTTCGCGGGTGGCGGCGAGCAACTCCCGTACGGGAAGGGTCCTTCCCTGCTCGAAGGCGTCCAGCGCGGTGCGCAGGGGCGCGTCGGGACCGTCCACCACCACCTCGTCGTCGTGCGGCAGTCCCTCGGCGGTGGCCGCCATGTTCCGCAGCGTCCGAACCGGGCGCAGCAGCCGTCCGGCCATCCCTGGTCTTGAGGTCATCGTGCTCGCTTCCCTCCCCTGCCACGTCGATCGTGACGGCACATGATCAGCGGAAGTCGCAAGCTGGCGCAATATTTTCCATTGCCCGCCGTTCTCATAATCGAACTTCTCTACGTACAAGGGCTCATTCGGCTGATCCGGCGATGGGAGGCACCGAGGTGGGAGAGGATCTTCCGATGGAGAGTGCGACCGTCGGCCGGGACCTCCGGCTGCTGCCCAAAGCCCATCTGCACCTGCACTTCACCGGCTCCATGCGCAGCGGGACCCTGCTGGAGCTGGCCGACAAGTACGGGGTGCGACTGCCTGAGGCGCTCAGCGGTGGTGAGCCACCCAAACTGCGGGCGACCGACGAGCGCGGGTGGTTCCGCTTCCAGCGGCTGTACGACACCGCGCGCTCCTGCCTGCGGGAGCCCGAGGACATCCGGCGGCTGGTCCACGAGGCCGCCGAGGAGGAGGTCAGGGACGGTTCGGGCTGGCTGGAGATCCAGGTCGACCCCACCTCGTACGCCCCCCTGCTCGGCGGCATGCTCCCGGCCATGGAGGTCATCCTCGACGCGGTGGACACCGCCTCCCGCGACACGGGCGTGGGCATCCGGGTGCTCGTCGCCGCGAACCGGATGAAGCACCCCCTCGACGCCCGCACCCTCGCCCGCCTCGCCGTGCGCTACGCCGACCGCGGCGTCATCGGCTTCGGCCTCTCCAACGACGAACGCCGGGGACTGGCCCGGGACTTCGACCGCGCCTTCCACATCGCCCGCGAGGGCGGCCTGATCGCCGCCCCGCACGGGGGCGAGCTGACCGGCCCCTCCTCCGTACGCGACTGCCTGGACGACCTGCACGCCTCCCGCATCGGCCACGGCATCCGCGCCGCCGAGTCCCCCGCGCTGCTGCGGCGCCTCGCGGCGGAGGGCGTGACCTGCGAGGTCTGCCCCGCGTCCAATGTGGCGCTGGGCGTCTACGAGAAGCCCGAGGACGTCCCCCTGCGCGCCCTGTGGGACGCGGGGGTGCCGATGGCGCTGAGCGCGGACGACCCGCTGCTGTTCGGCTCCCGGCTGGCCGCGCAGTACGAACTCGCCCGCGAGCACCACGGCTTCACGGACGAGGAGTTGGCCGAGCTGGCCCGCCAGTCGCTGCGGGCCTCGGTGGCACCGGACGACGTGCGCGAGCGGCTGCTCACGGGGGTGGACGCGTGGCTGGCGGAGCCGGCGCCGACGGGGTGAGCGCCGCGCGTTACGGGGCGGCGGTGGGCGTCAGAGTCTGACGCCCACCGTTACCGGCTCGTTGACCAGTGTGACGCCGAAGGTCTCGCGGACGCCGTCGCGGACCTCGCGGGCCAGGGTGAGGAGGTCGGCGGTGGTGGCCTCGCCGCGGTTGGTGAGCGCGAGGGTGTGCTTGGAGGAGATGCGGGCCGGGCCGGCGCCGTAGCCCTTGGTGAAGCCCGCCTTGTCGATCAGCCAGGCCGCGGAGGTCTTCGTCAGCCCCTCCCCCGCCGGGAAGGCCGGCGGCTGCGCCTGGGGGCCGAGGCGGTCGACGGCGCGCTTGCGGAAGTCGGTGAAGGCGGCGTCGTCCAGGATCGGGTTGGTGAAGAAGGAGCCCGCCGACCAGGTGTCGTGGTCGTGCGGGTCCAGCACCATGCCCTTGCCCGCGCGCAGCTTGAGCACCGTCTCGCGGGCCGCCGCCACGGGCACCCGCTCCCCGGCCTCGACGCCCAGCAGGCGCGCCGTCTCCCCGTACCGCAGCGGGGCGGACATGCCGCCGGCGTCCTGGAGGCGGAAGCGCACGCGCAGCACGACGAAGCGCTCGGGCTCGGCCTTGAAGCGGCTGTGCCGGTAGCCGAAGCCGCACTGCTCGGCCGGCAGGGTGACGGTCTCGCCGCCGCGGCGGTCGTAGGCGACGACCTCGGTGATGGTCTCGGCGACCTCCTGGCCGTAGGCGCCGACGTTCTGGATCGGGGTGGCGCCCGCCGAGCCGGGGATGCCGGCCAGGCACTCGACGCCGGCGAGTCCGGCCTCGACGGTGCGGGCGACGGCATCCGACCAGTTCTCGCCGGCGGCCAGCTCCAGGTCGGTGCCGTCGAGGACGTATCCGCTGGTGGCGATACGCAGCGCGGTGCCGCGGAAGCCCTCGTCGGAGATGACGAGGTTGGAGCCGCCGCCGACGATCAGCAGCGGGATCCCGGCCGCGTCCGCCTCGCTGACGGCCGCGACGACCTGCGCGTCGGTGGTGGCGGTGACCAGCCGGTCGGCGGGGCCGCCGAGCCGGAAGGTGGTCAGGGGGGCGAGGGGGGTGTTGTCGGTTACCTGCACGGGGTCCAGGGTAGAGCGCGGCGCGGCGGGGCGCGCCCGGCGGCGGCCGGGCGGCGGGACTGCCGGGGCGCGGGGTGGTCAGGAAACGTCGGGGAGGCGGGCGACCAGGCGGAAGCGCTCCAGGACCACGGGGGTGGTGTCGTCCACCGTGAAGCCGGGGTCGCCCAGGGCCGCGCGCAGCTGCTCGCTGTGCCAGAAGCGCTCGTGGGCGGCGCGCCAGCCGGCCACCGTGGCGTGGCCCTCGCCCTCGTCCACCGCGTGGGCGAGGTCCACCTCGGCGAGGGGGACGACGCGTACGGCCGTCACCTCGATGACGGCCACGGGGCGGTCGGCGGAGTCGACCACGACCGCGCGGTGGCCGACCTGCGGGAGGGGCTCGCCCTCGTGCTCGTAGTCGGCGAGGAGTCCCGTGGTCGCCGTCTTGGCGCCGGTGAGGATCGCGGCGACGAGCCGGTCGCGGAGGGGGCCGGGGAAGGCGAACTCGGCCGTGGGGAGGGAGGCGGGGTCGTGGGTGGGCATGGGGCGACCCTAGTCATGCGGGTTCCGGTGGTCACCGGGATATCCGCGGGGTGCGACGGGGCGGGGTGCCGTCGGGTCCCTGGGCCCGCAGACCCGTACCCGGCAGCCCGCCCCGCCTCCGTCCGCTCGGCCGGGAGGGTCAGCGGTAGTTCACGAACTGGACCGCGAAGTCCAGGTCCTGGCCCTTGATCAGCTGGATGACCTCCTGGAGGGCGTCGCGGCTCTTGGCGCTGACGCGCAGCTCCTCGCCCTGGACCTGGGCCTTGACGCCCTTGGGGCCCTCGTCGCGGATGATCTTCGCGAGCTTCTTGGCGTTCTCCTGGGAGATGCCCTCCTCGATCGAGGAGAAGAGCTTGTACTCCTTGCCGGAGATCTGCGGCTCGCCGCTGTCCAGCACCTTCAGCGAGATACCGCGCTTGACCAGCTTGGTCTGGAAGACGTCGAGGACGGCCAGGGCGCGCTCCTCGGAGTTCGCCCGGATCTCGACCTTCTCGCCGGACCAGGCGATCGAGGCCCCGACCCCCTTGAAGTCGTAGCGCTGGGAGATCTCCTTGGCGGCCTGGTTGAGGGCGTTGTCGACCTCCTGCCGCTCGACCTTCGAGACGATGTCGAAACTGGCGTCGGCCATGATTCGGTGGCTCCTCGTACGTAGATCGGTCAGTGTGCCGGGCCCGGCGCCGGGCCCGGAGGCCTCAGCCTAGCCACCTGGCGGGTGATCCAGCCGCGAACATCCGAGTGGCGGAGCACCCCCGGGGATCGGGTATGGTTTACGTCGTCGCCACAGAGCGCCTGACCTCGGTCGGGAGCGACGGGCGGCAAACCCTGGCGGTGTGCCCGAGCGGCCAAAGGGAGCAGACTGTAAATCTGCCGGCTTCGCCTTCCCAGGTTCGAATCCTGGCGCCGCCACATGTGAAGACTTCGGCCCCCGACCGGCATGTCCGGTCGGGGGCCGAAGTCTGTGTGGGCCTCCGCGCCCGGTTCCGTCCCCTTGGCGAGTTGTTGGAGTACGCGTGTCCCGTCCCCGGATATCCCTGCTCGCAGGTCTCGGAGTGCTCGGGCTTGCCGTGGGCTGCTCCGGTACGGACGCATCCACCGCTCGGCCCGCCTCCCCCGCTTCCAGCAGCCCTCCCGCCGTCTCCACCGCCCCCACCGCCGCGCTCCTGGCCAGCACCACGCTCGACCAGGCCGACAAGCGGATGCACGCCCTGCTCGCCGACGTGACCGCCACCGCCGCGCGTCAGGTGAACAGTCCCAGCCTCGGTGCGCTGGCTCCCGTGGACGAGCCCGAACTCGGATGCCACACACTGGGCACGGCGCGGCATCGCGCGGTGATGAGCGTTCTCGGCGGTTCCGATGCTCCGGACACCGGCCCCGACGTCCGCCGTCTGCTGCAGGACCAGGGCTGGAAGTTCACCAGCTGGCAGGAGCCGGACCCCGTGCGCCGCAACGTCGCCTCGCGGGCGAGGCTGGAGGGCTTCTCCCTCGTGGTCTCCTATCGGCCCAAGCTGAGCCAGACGAACGTACTGATCACCACCCCGTGCCTGAAGGGCGAGCCCCTCGCTGAGCGTTCCTTCTTCCCGCACGAGTTCGGCTCCGACTCCTGAGTCCCGGCGCCCGGGTCCCAGTAGTCGGGTCCGACGTGCCGCGGGGGCTACTCGTAGCGCAGTTCGCCGGGGTGCAGCGTGCGCTTGAGCAGGGGGAGGGTTGCCGCCGCCGCGGTGGCTGCCGCCGTGAGGACGATGAGGGTGGCCAGGGCCGGGCGTAGGAGTGGTACCGAGTCGTCGGCGGGCGTCCAGCGGGTGCCCACCGCGAAGCCCGCCGCCGAGGCGAGGAGTACGGCCGGGACCACCGGCAGCAGCGCCTCCAGCAGTACGGCCCGGCGCAGCACCCGGTAGGGCACCCCGGCGGCGTACTGGGCGGCGAGTTGCCGGCGGCGCGTGAGCAGGGACTCGGCGCTGCCGACCGCCAGTCCGCCGGCCGTCACCAGCAGGCCGGTTCCGATGGCGACGGCGGTGAGCCGGAAGCCGCCGATGTAGAAGGACGCGCTGGATCCGTACGAAGCGTGGTGGATGTCCACCAGCATGTTCTGCCACATCGCCGCGAAGCCGGTCCCGATGAAGGCCGCCAGCAGCAGCGTGCCGTGGGTACGGGCGCCGGCCCAGGGGTCCTGGCCCAGCCGGGCGGCGGCGATCAGCAGCGCGGGTCGCTTGGTGCGCCCTGCGAGACAGCGGCTGATCAGCAGCGCGATCGCCCCGGTCGAGAGCATCAGGCCGACCGCGATCAGGCCGATGACGAGCGTGGCCAGCAGGACCAAGGAGCGCTGCCCGTCCCGTACCGCCAGCTGAGCCACCCCGAAGCCGCCCACGATCAGAACGGGGGGTGCCGCCCAGAGCAGCGCCCGCTGGATGATCGGCCTGGTGACGTCGCGGCGGGTGACCGTCAGCGGCTCGGCGATGACGCGGCGCAGCGCGAAGGCGGTGGCCGCGGCCGCCAGCACGGGTACGGCGAGCGTGACGGCGACCAGGGGCAGCCAGGGGAGGGGGATGTCGGTGGGCCAGGTGAGCCGCCGGTTCGCGGGCTCGGCGGCTTCGGCCCAGGCCCACAGTCCGAGGAAGACCGCCAGCCCGGCCACGGAGCCCGCCAGCGCGGCGCCCCCTGATTCCAGGGCGGCGATCCGGCGCACCTGCCACGGAGTGGCCCCCGCCAGCCGCAGTCCGGCGAGTCGGCTGTCCCGCCGCACGGCGCCGATCCTGGTGCACTGGCCGAGGAAGGCCAGCGCGGGGACCAGCAGCAAGAGGAGCGCCGTGACCACACCGGGGCGCAGGCCCGGGTCGCCCAGCAGGTCGTTGGTGTAGGGATGCCGCCCGCTGATCGAGGCCACCGTGACGGCGCCCAGTGCGGCGACCGTGGCGGGCAGGGTGCCGGCCGCGGTGAGCGCGGGCCGGAGCCGCTCGGCTCGGCTGCCGCCGTACAGCAGCATGCGGGCCAGCTTCGCGTCGGAGGTCAGGTTCACGAGAGCTCCTCGGCGGCGGGAGGGGCGGTGGGAAAGGCGGCCGGGTCGAAGGCCGGGGCCGCCAGCACCACGCCGTCGCGCAGTGTGACCTCGCGGTCCGCGTACGCGGCGACGCGCGCGTCGTGCGTGATCAGCAGGACGGCCGTACCGGATTCCCGGACGGCGTGCACCAGGGCCGACATGACCTGCTCGCCGGCCAGCGAGTCAAGCGCCCCGGTCGGCTCGTCGGCGAAGACCACCGTGGGACCGGTCACCAACGCCCGTGCCAGCGCCACCCGTTGGGCCTGCCCTCCGCTCAACTCGCCGGGCTTCAGGCCGGACTGCGCGCGTACGCCGAAACGCTCCAGCCACTCGGCGGCGTGGCCCACGGCCTCCGCGCGGGGGCGGCCGTCGAGCAGCAGGGGGAGCAGGACGTTGTCCAAGGCGGTGAGTTCGGAGATGAGCTGGCCGAACTGGAAGACGATACCGAAGTCCGTACGCCGCAACGCGGATCGGCGCTTCTCGTCGGCCTGGTCCAGGCGCTCGCCACCGTAGAGCACGGCGCCCTCATCGGGGTTGGTGATGCCGGTGAGGCAGTGCAGCAGGGTGGACTTGCCGCTGCCGCTGGCACCGCTGACGGCGAGGATCTCGCCGGCGTCGAGACTGAGGTCCGCTCCACGCAGGGCGCGCGTGAGGCCGTACGACTTGGTGAGGCCGCGGGCCTGGAGGAGCGGGCCGGCGGTGGACTGGAGCCGGGTCGGCGTCATGAGTCGCGGACCTCCTTCTCAAGGGTGCTGATGCGCTGGGCGGTGGATTCCATCCAGCGCAGGTCGGCGTCGAGGTGGGCGAGGGCGTAGTCCGCGGAGAGCACGCTGGAGAGCGGGGCGCCGGGGGCGGTTTTGATGTGGGTCAGCTCGCGCATCCGTGCCATGTGGGCGGCGCGTTGGGCCTGGAGGTACGCACCGGAGGCGCCCTGCGGGCCGGCCAGGATCGCCACGACGACCTTGGCGAAGATGTCGTTGGCGACGAACGGGGCGGCCGGAGCGACCTCGTGCAGCCAGTCGGCGAGCTTGCGCCCTCCGGCCTCGGTGATCCGGTATCGGGTCCGCTCCGGCCCGCCATCCGCCTCGACGTCGAGGACTTCGGCGAGCTCATCACGGACGAGTCGCTGCAGGGTCGCGTACACCTGCCCGTAGGCCAGCGGACGCGCCTGCGGGAAGCGTTCGTCGTGACGTTTCTTGAGGTCGTAGCCATGGCTGGGGCCGGCACTCAGTAGCCCCAGCAGTACGTGTGGGGTGCTCATGCCCATCAGTATGCACCACGAGTATGTACTCAGTGAATAGCTCTCGGCGATCCACCGCGATCCCAGCCACACCGAACCCATCTCCGGGAGTACGAACGCCCGTTACAGTGACGCCCATGGGGCGGCCACGACTGGGCGGCGACGGCAGGTACCACGGCGACCTGCCCTGCAAATGGTGCGAGACCCTCATCCCCCAGAACGGCCGCCGCAGACCCCGCCAGTACTGCCGAACCACACACCGCGTGAAGAACTACGGCGCGTCGCTGGTCGCCGCAGTAGCCGGACTCTTCTGATCCCACCCGGCCGCGAAGAGGACACGGGATTGACCACGCAGCACCCGGACACCTTCCCCCGCGCCCTCGAAGGAGACCCTCGCCGCGCGGAAGTTGCGGGGAAGTGCGGCCCGGGGCTTTCGCGCCCCGGACCGTATCCGCCACCTCAGCCCGCCACCTCAGCCCGCCACCTCAGCCGACCGCCTCAGCCCACTGCCTTCTTCACCAGCATCGCGATCTGCTCCTCCTGCGCCGGAGTCAGCTCAGTAATCGCGAAGGCCGTAGGCCACATCGTCCCCTCGTCCAGCGTCGCGACGTCGTTGAAGCCCAGCGTCAGATAGCGCGCCTTGAACTTCGCCGCGCACTGCACGAAGCAGACGATCTTGCCGTCGCGGGCATAGGCCGGCATCCCGTACCAGAGCTTCGGCGCCAACTCCGGAGCGGCAGTCGTGATCAGCTCATGCAGACGCTCGGAGAGAACCCGATCGCTCCCCTCCATCTCACCGATCTTCTCCACCACCGCAGCCGCGGCCTCAGCAGCCTTCACCTGAGCACTGCGCGTGACCCGCTTCCCGCCCGACTCCCCCTTCAACTCCTTGGCGCGCTCCTTCATCGCAGCCCGCTCATCCTCAGTGAACCCGTCGTACGACTTCCCACCAGCACCAGCGTCCGCCATCGGCCAGCCCTCCTCGACAACCAGGTTGAATGCTCCCCATGTTACGAAGAAAGCCCCCACACGAGGCCTCACCAGCGCGACAGAAAGCCGGCTGCCGGAGCGAGGGGCCCGGAGCGACGACTCCGAAAAGACGCACCGCAACGCAGGCCCCCGACAGAGCAGCAAATCGACCGATGGCAAGTCAATCCCTATGGCTTTTCGGAGTTGTCGCGCAGAGGCCCCGCCCCCCAACGCAAACCACCCCCTCACCCCTCCCGAGCAGTCTTCAACGCACCGGCCCACCAGTCCAGTTCATCCAGCATCAGCTTCGCCGCACCGGAAGCCTCCTCAGGGACCTGCCAGCTACCGTCCGCACCGAAGTGCAGGTAGTAACGCGGGAAGGACACGTACTCCCGCACCGTATGCGCCCACAACTCCCCGAAGACCTGCCGCAGTTGCTCGATGGCCAGCACACCCCCCGTACCACCGCTGTAGCCGACGAAGCCGACCGCCTTGCGCTGCCACTGGGTGAAGTGCCAGTCGATCGCCTGCTTCAGGGCAGCCGGGAAGCTGCGGTTGTACTCGGGAGTGACCACGACGACCGCGTCCGCCTCCGCCAGCTTCCGCGTCAGCGGCTCCATCCCGGCGGGACGCGCAGGATCGGGGTCCATCGCCGGCGGCACCGCAGGCAGTTCACCGGGCAGCTCGATGTCCGCCAGGTCCACGACCTCGACCTCGAACCGCCCGTGCAACTCGGCCTGCTCCCGGAACCACTGCGCGGGCACAGGCCCGAAGCGCCCCTCGCGCACACTGCCGATCACCACGGTGAGCTTGAGCTTCTCAGAGTCGGCCTCGTACGGCCCCTGGGTCTTCTTCTCGATCTCCATGCCCACCAGGCTGCCCGCAAATCCGCAGGTCAGGGAGACCGCGCTGAGGGTAGTAGTACGAGGGCCACGCTACGGACCCCGCCGCGCTGCTACGTTCGTCCACGTGAGCGACAACGAGCTGGGCCTCTTCCTGCGCAACCGCCGCGAAGCCGTCACCCCCGCCGAGGTCGGCCTGCCGGCCGGCCCCCGCCGCCGCACCCCCGGCCTGCGGCGCTCGGAGCTGGCGACGCTCGCCGGGGTCAGCTCCGAGTACCTGACGCGGCTGGAGCAGGGCCGCGACCGCCACCCCTCCGCCGCCGTGCTCGGCGCCCTGGCCGACATCCTGCGCCTGACCCCCGCCGAGCGCGTCCACCTGCACATCCTCACCAAGGGCGCCGGGGGCGGCCCCTGCACGTCGCGCGGCTCGGTGCGTACCGTACGGCCCACGGTGCGCGCCCTGTTGGAGCGCTTGGAGCCCTCCCCCGCCGTGCTCGTCAACGGCTTCGGCGACCTGCTCGCCTGGACCGAGGGGTACGAGCGGCTGGCCCGCCCGCTCGGCCTGCTGGACGGCGAGGCGCCCAACGTCGTCCGCTACGTACTGGCCGACCCGCGCGCCCGCGACGCCTACCCCGACTGGGAACGCGTCGCCGACGCCCAGGTGGTGGCGCTCAAGCAGGGTCCGCTGCGGCACAGCCCCGAGGGGCAGGCCCTGATCCACGAGTTGACGCTGACCGCCGGGGCGGAGTTCACCGGCCGGCTGGAGCGGCTGGCGGGGCTGCTGCCGGGCCGCGGCGTCCAGCGGATCGTCCATCCGGAGGCGGGCGAACTGCGCCTGGCGTACGAGATGTTGGACCTGCCCGTCGACGACGCCCAGCGCCTGGTGGTCCACCTGCCCGCCGACCCGGCCACCGCCGCCGCGCTGGACCGGATCAACTCAACGGGCTCCGGCGCCCTGCGGGCCGTCCCGGCCTGACAGCGCCGCCGGCGTGAACGACCGAGGGCCCCGCCGTCCGGCGGGGCCCTCGACGTCCCTTCTCACGCAGCCACGTCGACCTTCCGCTCCCCCTCGGACCGCGCCACCACCGCCGACGCGGGCCGCCGCCCCGGTATCAGCAGCGCCACCGCCGCGCCCACCGCGACCGCCGCCGCCCCGGACCACAGCGCCGGGCGCAGGCCCTCGACGAAGGCCCCGGTCAGGACGTCGCCGCCGTTCGCGGTGAACACCGCCGCCAGCACCGCCACGCCCAGGGCGCCGCCGATCTCGCGCATCGCGTTGTTCGCGCCGGAGGCGACGCCCTGTTCGCGGGGGTGCACGGCTGACATCACGACGTTCGCGGCGGGCGCGAAGTACATCGCCATGCCGACGCCGCTGAGGACGAACGCGGGCACGTAGTCCCCGTACACGAAGTCCGCCGAGAGCCGGGTCGCGATCCAGCCGAGCCCGACGGCCTGCAGCAGCAGGCCCGTTGCCACCACCGGTCGGCCGCCGACGCGGTCGGAGAGCGCGCCGGCGATCGGGGCGACGATCAGCGACATGCCGGTCCACGGGAGCATCCGTACGCCCGCCTCGGCCGGCGAGTAGCCGCCGGCGCCCTGCAGGAACTGGCTGAGCAGGAAGATCGAGCCGAACATGCCGACGAACATCAGCAGGCTGGCCGCGTTGATCGCGCTGAACGCGCGGTCGCGGAAGAGGCGCATCGGCAGCATCGGGTGGGCGGCGACCCGCTCCCACAGGACGAAGCCGACCAGCAGCGCCGCGCCCGCGAGGAGGCCGGCCAGCACGCCGTACGAGGTCCAGCCGTCGGCGTTGCCGCGGATCAGCCCGTACACCACTCCGAAGAGTCCGCCGCTGACCAGCAGGGTGCCGGGGAGGTCGAGGCGGTCGTTCGCGCCGCGGCTCTCCGCCAGCCGGCGCAGGACGAGCGGGATGAGGGCCGCGCCCAGCGGGACGTTCAGCCAGAAGATCCACTGCCAGGAGAGGTGCTCGGTCAGCAGGCCGCCGACCAGGGGGCCGGTCGCCACCGCGAGGCCCTGGGAGGCGCCCCAGATGCCCAGGGCGGCGCCGCGCCGCCCGGCGGGGACGGCGGCGGTGAGGAGTGTGAGGCTGAGCGGCACCAGCAGGGCCGCGCCGACGCCCTGGGCGGCGCGGGCGGCGATGAGGCCGTCGATGCCGGGGGCCAGCGCCGCGGCGGCGGAGGCGGCGGTGAAGAGGCCGATGCCCGCGGCGAACATCCGCCGGCGGCCGAAGCGGTCGCCGAGGGCGGCGCCGAACATCAGCAGCACGGCGAAGGTGAGCGTGTAGGCGCTCACCGTCCACTCCAGGTCCTCCAGGTGCCCGCCGAGGTCGGTGCGGATGGCGGGGAGGGCGGTGATGACGACGAGGTTGTCCAGCGCGGCCATGAAGCTGGCGAGGCTGGTGATCAGAATGACCCAGACCGTGGTGCCGCGGCGCGGGGCTATCGCTTCCATGACGTGTTCCTCCGCAGAGTAGTTATCGATCAATAACTTCACCGGGCGTGGAAAGGCCCAGGCCGTACGGGGGTGGAGCGGCGGTGCTTGGTGGAGCGTGATGGAGCGCGGTGGAGCGTGGCGATCCGGCGGCCTCAGCGCTCCGGATCCGGGACCACCTCGCGGCTCTCGGACCAGAAGCCGGCCCAGACGCGGTGGTCGGCCGGGAAGCCCAGCGACACCAGGACGTTGATCAGCATCCCGAAGGAGAAGTGCTCGGCGGTGCGCACGTGGTCGCCGCCGAAGTACAGCAGCATCCCGTCGTACATCCCGGCCCAGGCGGCGCGGATCTCCCGCCCGAACTCGTGGTCCCCGGCGGCCTCCGCCTTCGCGACGGCCACGTAGGTCTGCATCTGCATCAGCAGCTTGTCCCGGTCGGCGACGAGCCGCTGGTACGCGACGGCGATCGCCAGCCCGCCGGCCTCCAGGTCATCGCCGTGCGGGCCGTACGCCTCCTCGATCACCCGGCGGGTGTCCTGGAGGCAGCGCAGCGCGGCGGCGCGGAAGATGGCCTGCTTGCCGGGGAAGAGGCGGAAGAGGTAGGGCTGCGAGACGCCGACCCGCCTGGCGATCGTCTCGGTCGAGGTGCCGTCGTAGCCACCCCGGCCGAACTCCACGACCGCCGCGCGGATGACGCTCTCCCGCCGCTCGTCTGCGCTCATCCTGACCATGGACACTAAGTTATTGGCCACTCACTAACTTGTCAACGGGCTTGCCGGAGAAAGAAGTTGGCGGCCGCCGGGACCGCATGGCCCCGACGACCGCCGACTCCGCGCCGTCAGGGCAGCCGGACCACGGCCCGGGCCATGCCCAGCACCTTCTGCCCCGCCGACATCGCCGTCAGGTCCACCCGGACCGTACGGGCCTCGTCGTCCTTCACGGCGATCTTCGCCGAGACCTCGATCAGCGCGCCCTCGTCGTCGTCCGGCACCACGACCGGCTTGGTGAAGCGCACCCCGTAGTCCACCAGCGCGCCGGGGTCGCCGGTCCAGTCCGTCACCACGCGGGCGGCGGCGGCCATCGTGAACATGCCGTGCGCGATCACGTCCGGCAGGCCCACGGAGGTGGCGAAGCGCTCACTCCAGTGGATCGGGTTGAAGTCGCCCGAGGCGCCCGCGTAGCGCACCAGTGTGTCGCGTGTCACGGGGAAGGACTGGGCGGGCAGCTCGTCGCCGACCGCGACCGCGTCGTAGGAAGGCGTCCCGTAGGAGACCATGCTCACTCCCCCTCCCCGGCGGCCCGCGCCACCAGCTTCATCAGAGCCGTCACGACCAGCTCGCCCGACTCGTCGTGCACCTCGCCGCGGATGTCGAGGATGTCGTTGCCGGCCATCGACCTGATCGAGTCGATGGTGGCGGTCACCGCCAGGCGGTCGCCCGCGCGCACCGGGCGGCGGTAGGCGAACTTCTGGTCGCCGTGCACCACCCGGCTGTAGTCCAGCCCGAGCTGCGGGTCCTCGACGACCTGCCCGGCGGCCCGGAAGGCGATGGCGAAGACGAAGGTCGGCGGCGCGATCACGTCCGGGTACCCCAGCGCCTTGGCCGCCTCGGGGTCGGTGTAGGCCGCGGTGGTGTCCCCGATCGCCAGGGCGAACTCGCGGATCTTCTCCCGTCCGACCTCGTAGGGATCGGTGGGGGGGTAGCTCCGCCCCACGAAGGACTGGTCGAGCGCCATCGGGCCCTCCTGCTGGCTGTGTCGCGTCACGCTGCGTCGCTGCGGTCGGGTCCAGTCTGGCGGACGCCGGGCGGCGGCAGGGTGGCGGATACGACAAGAGGCCGACCCCCCGCTTGTGGGGGCCGGCCTCCTGGATCGATCTTTACAGGTCCGCTTATCGAGTCTCGCGGTGCGCTGTGTGGGAGTTGCAGCGCGGGCAGAACTTCTTCATCTCAAGACGGTCCGGGTTGTTACGCCGGTTCTTCTTGGTGATGTAGTTCCGCTCCTTGCACTCCACGCAGGCCAGCGTGATCTTCGGGCGGACGTCGGTGGCAGCCACGTGAGTGCTCCTTGACGGCGGATAGGTATGAACGCAGAAAGAGTAGCCGATCGAAGGACCGAGCCTGCAATCGGCTACCGAGAGTGAGTAGCGGTGACCGGACTTGAACCGGTGACACAGCGATTATGAGCCGCTTGCTCTACCGACTGAGCTACACCGCTTTGACGCACCGACGCTTCCCAGGATAGCGAAGCGACGTGTGCACCAGAGCCCCAAAACGGAATCGAACCGTTGACCTTCTCCTTACCATGGAGACGCTCTACCGACTGAGCTATTGGGGCGAGCGATGAAGACATTACACGCTGAACGGCCGAAGGTGAAATCCGTATCGCAGGCCCCCCTCCGAGACGGCGCGGCGGCGCGCACGGGCCTCCCGGGCCCCCCTAAGCTCGTCCGGCACAGCGAGTGATCATCACCACATCCTCCCGGGAGCGGCCATGGCCGACAGCCGGGCCGGCCGGCCCCAGCAGCCCTCCACCGACGCGGCGGGCGGCCTCGTCCTCTCCGGCGCCCGCCTCGCCGACGGCCGGATCGTGGACGTCCGCCTCGGGGGCGGGCGCATCCAGGCGGTGGGCTGCGCCGGCAGCCTGACCCCGGCGCAGGACGAGCGCCCGCGCGGCAGCCTCGTGGACCTCTCCGGCTATCTGCTGCTCCCCGCGCCGGCCGAGCCGCACGGGCACGCGGAGACCGCGTTCACGGCCGATCTCGCCGGCCCGGTCCCGTACGGCAGCGAGGACGTCCAGCAGCGCACCGTCGAGGCGGCGCTGCTGCAGCTCGGGCACGGGGTCACCGCGCTGCGTACGCACGTGGGCGTCGGGGACGTCCAGGGCCTCGCCGCGCTGGAGGGGGCGCTGCAGGCGCGGCAGTCGCTGCGCGGGCTGGTGGAGCTGACGGTCGTCGCGCTGCCCCGGCTGCTCACCGGCGCCGCGGGCGCGGAGGGGCTGGCGATGCTGCGGGACGCGGTGAAGATGGGCGCGGGCGTGGTCGGCGGCCACCCCGACCTCGACCCCGATCCGGCCGGCCATACGGAGGCGGTGCTGCGCCTGGCCGCCGAGCACGGCCTGCCCGTCGACCTGCACACGGACGCCGCCGAGCCCGCCCGCCTGGCCCGGCTGGCCTCCGCGGCGGCGGGGCTGGCGCCGGGAGCGGTGCTCGGCCCCGCGACGGGGCTGGCGCGGCTGCCGCAGGCGGTGGCCGCGCGGGCGGCCGAGCAGCTGGCGGCGGCCGGGGTGGGCGTGGTCTGCCTGCCGCAGGGCGACTGCGGGGCGCTGGAGCGCACACGCACGCGCAGTGCGCGCGGCTTCGGCCCGCAGCTGGCGCCGGTGCGGCTGCTGCGGGCGGCGGGGGTGCGGGTGGCGGCGGGCAGCGGGGCGCTGCGCGACGCGGCCAACCCGGTGGGCCGGGGCGATCCGCTGGAGGCCGCCTACCTGCTGGCCTCGCTGGGGCAGGCGTCGGGCCCGCGGGCGTACGACATGGTGGCGGGCGGGGCGCGGGCGCTGCTGCGGCTGCCGGAGGTGCGGATCGAGGCGGGCTTCCCGGCGGAGCTGCTGGCCGTACGGGGCGAGCGGATCGAGGCGGCGCTGTCGCTGGCGTACAGCCGGATCGTGGTGCACCGGGGGCGGGTGGTGACGCGGACGAGCGCGGTGCGCGAGTACTGCGACACGGCGGGGGCCGCGGAGTTCGAACTGCCGCGGCAGGGGGCGCGCGGGGGCGGGGCGCAGGACTGAGCCGGCCGTGGTCCGGGGCCTCGTGCGAGGGCCCCGGACCACGGGGGGTCACTGCTCGCTCGACTCCGGGTCGAGCTTGGCCAGTTCCTCCTGCAGCTCCGCGTTCTTCTGCTCAAGCTCCTTGAGTTCCCTGGCGAGTTCGGGGTCGCTCTCCTCAAGATCCTTCAGCATCTCCGGGTCCATCCCCTCGAACTCGTCGAGCCCCTTGAGGTCCATGTCGTCACCGAGGCCGCCGGGCACCTTCGTCTCCTCGGCCATCTTCTCCATCACCGCGCCCAGGTCGAACGGCTTCGCGCCGGCCGGGGCCTCGATCTCCTCGCCCTCGCCGAGGTCGGCGTGCAGCTCCAGGTGGGTGCCCTCCTCGGGCGCGAGGACCCCGAGGTCCGTCGAGACGGAGTGCAGCCCGCCGTGCTTGAGGACGAAGTCGACCGCCACCTCCCGGTCGGGGACGCCCTTGAGGTCCTCCGTGGTCGGGAGGGGGAACTCCTTGGCGCCGCCCGCGAGTTCCTCCAGGTAGGGGGCGACCCCCTTCGCGAGCGCCTGGACCAGGCGGCGCGAGCCCGCGGTCGCGGTGATCCGCTCGACGCCGAGCCTGCCGCCCGCGTCCTTCAGCACCACCGTGTCGGCGAGTGCCTTCTTCAGGTCGGCGAGCAGCTCCGTACCCGCCGCGGGGTCGATCGGCGAGGCGCCCAGTCCGGCGAACGGGCCGCCGAGGCCGGGGGCTCCCATGTCCTCCGCCATCGCCTCCGGGTCCACCGAGATCCACTTGCCCGCGAAGAGGTCCCCGAAGACGTCCATCTCCGGCGGGAGTTCACCGGCGGTCGGGGGCGCCTCCCCCATGAGGTCGCCGAGGGCCGCCATGTCGTAGCGCAGGTAGCTCGTCCCGTCGACCTGGCGCATCTCCATGAACGTGGTCTCCGGCGTGGCCACGGAGAGGGCCGTGTCGACCTCGTCGCCCTCGCCGAGTTTGCCCAGGGGCTTGTCGGCGTGGACGTCGTACGTCACCTCCAGGTCGGCCAGGACGCGGGCGGTGCGGTCGTCCAGCGGCTCGCCGGCCTCCTCGCTGAGGGCGATCAGCTCCCCCGAGGAGGCGTCGAGGTCGAGGGAGACGTGCAGGGACTGCTGGGCCTTGAGCCGGTCGAGGGCGCCGGTGAGCTTCTGGCCGGCGGAGAGGGACTCCATGGTGCCGCAGGCCGCCGCGGCCATGGCTATCGATACGGCGCACAGGGAGGCGGTGATGGCACGGGCGGTACGGATGGCGTACTCCTCGGATGTGTGGCGGGTTCCGCTGACGCAGACGCGCCACCCATCCGAATGGTTGTACGCATGCGCTCAGGTGCGCGGAAGCGGCGCCTTCACCGGAACGATCTCGCGGCCCAGCGGGAGGAGGGAGATCGGGATCATCTTGAAGTCCGCGACGGCCAGCGGGATGCCGATGATCGTGACGGCGGCGGCGATGCCCGTGACGATGTGGCCGATCGCCAGCCACCAGCCGCACAGGATGAGCCAGAGGATGTTGCCGATGAGCGAGCCGACGCCCGCGTCCTGGCGCGGGACCGTGGTGCGGCCGAAGGGCCACAGGGCGTAGCCCGCGATGCGGAACGCGGCGATGCCGAAGGGGATGCCGATGATGGTGATGAACATGACTATGCCGGCCAGTGCGTAGCCCAGCGCCATCCAGAAGCCGCAGAGCACGAGCCAGATGATGTTGAGGAGCGTCTTCACGGTGTCGGGTCCTCTGCTCAGGGGGTGGTGGGCGGCTGCTGGCCGCCGTGGGCCATCTGTTCCAGGCGCTTGATGCGCTCGCCCATCGGGGGGTGGGTGGAGAAGAGGCCCGCGATGCCCTTGCTGTACGGGCCGAAGGGGTTGGCGATCATCAGCTGGCTGGTCGTCTCGATCTTCGGCTCCGGGGGCAGCGGGCGCTGCGCCGTGCCCGTCTCCAGCTTGCGCAGGGCGCTGGCCAGGGCGATCGGGTCGCCGGTGAGCTGGGCGCCGCCCTCGTCCGCCGCGTACTCCCGCGAGCGGCTGACCGCCAGCTGGATGATGGCCGCCGCGATCGGGCCGAGGAAGACCGCCAGCAGCATCGCGAGGGGGCCCGGGCTGTCCTCGTCGCGGCCGCCGCTGGGGATCAGCCAGGCGAAGTTCGCCAGGAACATCACCACCGAGGCCAGCGCGCCGGCCACCGAGGCGGTGAGGATGTCGCGGTTGTAGACGTGCATCAGCTCGTGGCCCAGGACGCCGCGCAGCTCGCGCTCGTCGAGGAGCTGCAGGATGCCCTCGGTGCAGCAGACGGCCGCGTGGCGCGGGTTGCGGCCGGTGGCGAAGGCGTTGGGGGCGGCGGTCGGGGAGATGTAGAGGCGGGGCATGGGCTGGCGGGCCTCGGTGGAGAGCTGCCGCACGATGCGGTACAGCCCCGGGGCCTCGATCTCGCTGACGGGGCGGGCGCGCATGGAGCGCAGGGCGAGCTTGTCGCTGTTCCAGTACGCGTAGGCGTTGGTGGCCAGGGCGACGACGAGGGCGATGATGAGGCCCGTACGGCCGAAGAGGCTGCCGACCAGCAGGATCAGCGCGGACATCGCGCCGAGGAGCACGGCGGTCTTCAGCCCGTTGTGCGACCGGTGCACTGCGCCCTCCTAGACGTGCGTGAGCTGGCGGGCGGCCTGCCGGTCGGCTGGGCCGCGACTCACCACCAGTGGAACCCCCCTGTCTGGCCAACGCGAGGCGGGAGTGGGCGGTTCCCCGGCGGTCCCTGGGGGCGCTGTGGGGTGGATTACGCCGGGCGGGTGAGCCGCGGGTGGGGCCGTACGGGGGCGGGGGCATGGGGTATCCCCTGCTCGAAGAGCCTGGGGAAGGGCCGTACGGGCTACAGCAGCGACTGGCCGGCGAACTTCAGGATCATCTGCGGCGCCCCCGACAGCATCAGCGCGAGCACCGCCGCCAGTGCCAGCGCGGCGGCGGCTCCCCGGGCGGTACGGACCGCGGGGGCCGGGGTCTCGGCGGCGGGCCGCGGGCGGAAGAGCAGCGCCGTCCAGCGGAGGTAGTAGTACAGGCCGAGGACGACGTTGGCGGCCATCACCACCGCCAGCCAGCCCAGGCCCGCGTCCACCGCCGTGCCCAGGACGGCGACCTTCGCGAACAGGCCGATGATGCCGGGCGGCAGTCCGGCCAGGTTGACCAGGAAGAAGGCCAGGGCGAGGGCGGTGAGCGGGCGGGTGGCGCCAAGGCCGCGCAGGTCGGCGACGCGGCGCTTTCCGGTGGCGGCGAGGGCGGCGAAGGCACCGAGGTTCACCACCGCGTACATCAGCGCGTAGGCGACGGTCGCGCCGACGGTGCGGGCGGGATCGGCGCCCCGGTCGGCGGCGTAGCCGGCGGCGGCGATCGGGACCAGGAGGTAGCCGGCCTGGGCGACGGAGGACCAGGCGAGCAGCCGCACCGCGCTGGCCGGGGCGGCGGCGCGCTGGCGCAGGGCGGCGACGTTGCCGACGGTCATGGTGAGCGCGGCCAGGACGGCCAGGGCGGGCGCCCACACCTCGCGGTAGGCGGGGAAGGCCAGCAGGCAGACCAGGACGAGACCGCTGAAGCCGGCCGCCTTTCCGACGACCGAGAGGTACGCGGCGACCGGCAGCGGCGCGCCCACGTAGGTCTCGGGCACCCAGAAGTGGAAGGGGACGGCGGCCGTCTTGAAGGCGAAGCCGACCAGGGTGAGGGCCACGCCGACCCCGGCCAGGGCGGTCAGGCGCGAGTCCACGTCGGCCAGCGCGCCGGCCATCACGTCGAAGTGGAGGCTGCCGGCGGCGGCGTAGACGAAGCCGGCGCCCAGCAGCAGGACGGCGGTGGCGACGACCGAGCTGAGGAAGAACTTCAGCGCCGCCTCGGCCGAGAGGCGGTCACCGCGACGCAGGCCGACCAGCGCGAAGGCCGGCAGCGAGGCGACCTCCAGGGCGATCACCAGCGTCACGAGGTCGCGGGAGGCGGGCAGCAGCGCGGCGCCGGAGACGGAGGACAGCAGCAGGAACCAGAACTCGCCGGCGGGCAGCCTGCCCACCGCCGTGTCGTACAGGCTCAGCAGCGCGGTCAGCAGGGCGCCGCCCAGGACGAGCAGCTGGATGACGAGGGTGAAGCTGTCGGCGCGGTAGGAGCAGACGTCGGGGGCGGTCGTCAGGCAGAAGGTGGCGCGGTGGTCGCCGACCAGCGGCAGCAGGGAGCAGGCGGCGGCCGCGAGCGCCGCGACGGCGACCCAGCCCAGGAGGTGCTTGCGCTCGGGCCGTACGAACAGGTCGGCGACCAGCAGCGCCAGGGCGGCGAGGGCGGGGATGACGGGGGCCGCGACGGCGACCCAGTCGACGGACTGGACCAGGGACATCAGCGGCCTCCCGTGAGGAGCTGGTGGACGACCGGGTTGGTGAGCCCGAGGAGGGCCGCCGGCCACAGGCCGCCGACGACGGTGAGGACGACCAGCGGCGTCCAGGCGGCGTACTCGTAGCCGCGTACGTCGGGCAGGCGGGGGCGTTCGGCGGCGCGCGGGCCCATGCAGACGCGGCGGACGACGACCAGCAGGTAGGCGGCGGTGAGCAGGGTGCCCAGGCCGGCGAGGGCCGTGAAGACGAGGTACGCGGGCCGGCTCAGCCCCTCGGCGGGGCGGAAGGCGCCGAACATCGCCAGCATCTCGCCCCAGAATCCGGCCAGTCCCGGCAGGCCCAGGGAGGCGACGGCGGCGAAGGCGAGCAGGCCGCCCAGGCGGGGGGCGCGGCCGTAGAGGGCGCCGCCGGCGGGGTCGGCGAGCTGGTCGAGGTCGGTGGTGCCGGTGCGTTCCTTCAGGGCGCCGACCAGGAAGAAGAGCAGGCCGGTGATGAGGCCGTGGGCGATGTTGGCGAAGAGCGCGCCGTTGACGCCGGTGGGGTCGAGGGTGGCGATGCCCAGCAGGACGAAGCCCATGTGGCCGACGGAGCTGTAGGCGATGAGGCGCTTGAGGTCGCCGCCCGCGCCCTCGCGGGCCAGGGCGAGGCAGGCGAGGGAGCCGTAGATGATGCCGACGACGCCGAAGGCCGCCAGGTAGGGGGCGTAGAAGCGGGCGCCCTCGGGGGCGACGGGCAGCACCAGGCGCACGAAGCCGTAGGTGCCCATCTTCAGCATCACGCCGGCCAGCAGCACCGAGCCGATGGTGGGGGCGGCGGTGTGGGCGGCGGGCAGCCAGCTGTGCAGGGGCCACATCGGGGTCTTCACCGCGAGGCCGATGCCGATGGCCAGGACGGCGGTGAGCTGCACGGACCGGCTCAGGCCCGAGCCGTTGTCAGTGGCGAGTGCCACCATGTCGAACGTGCCCGCTTCGAAGCCGACGAGGAGGAGGCCCAGCAGCATGACCACGGAGCCGAGCAGGGTGTAGAGGATGAACTTCCAGGCGGCGGCCTGCCGTTCCGCGCCGCCCCAGCGGGCGATGAGGAAGTACATCGGGATCAGGACCATCTCGAAGGCGAGGAAGAAGAGCAGCAGGTCCAGGACGGCGAAGGTGGCGAGCATGCCGGTCTCGAGGACGAGCAGCAGTGCGACGAGCGCCTTGGCCGAGGGGCCCTGGGGCGGGTTGAAGTAGGTGTAGACCGCGCAGAGGAAGGTCAGCAGCGCGGTCAGGACGAGGAGGGGGAGCGAGATGCCGTCGACCCCGAGGTGGAGGCGGACGCCCAGGGCCGGGATCCAGCTGAGGTCGGTGGTGGCCTGGAAGGCGGCGGGGCGGTCGTGGTCGAAGCCCGCGGCCAGGACGATCGACAGGGCCAGGACGGCGCCCGTGACGGTGACGCCGTGCCGCAGCACCGCCTGCTCGGGGCTGCGGCCCCGCAGGCCCGGGGGGGCCGGGAGCAGGGCGGCTGCGGCGCCGAGGAGGGGGAGGACGACGATGGCGGCGAGGATCAGCTGCATGGCGGTGCCATTCATCAGGGAAGCGGCCATGGGTCAGCTCCCCGTGACGGCGACGACGGCGGCGATACCCAGCGCCAGCGAGCCGGCGAGCAGCACGCTGAGGTAGGTCTGGACGTTGCCGGTCTGCGTGCGGCGCACCAGCGTGCCGAGCAGGCGCGGGAGCGCGCCGGCGCCGCTGACGTAGGTGTCGATGACCTGGCGGTCGAGGAAGCGCACCAGTTCGGCGGCGGCCAGTACGGGGCGGACGAAGAGCCGGTGGTAGAGCGCGTCGACGTGGAAGCCGGCGGCGGCCTGCCGGTGCAGCGCCGGGCCCAGCAGCAGTCGGCCGGGGTCGGTGCCGGCGCGGGGGGCGGAGGCTGGTGCGGCCGCGGTACGCCGCCAGGCCGCGTACATGACCAGGATGCCCGCGACGGCGAGGGCGCTGCCCAGGGCCGTGGTGGCCAGGGTGGGGGCGAGGCTGCCGCCGCCGAACCAGTCGGGGAGGAGGGGGTAGGTCAGGCCGAAGGCGAGCGTGGGGACGAAGAGCACCCAGAGCACGGCGTTCATCACCGGGGCGGGCCGGTGGTGGCCGGGGGCGGGCTCGCCGAGGGCGGCGGCCTCCAACTCGGCCTCTCCGGGCGGGCCTTGCGGCGCCTCGGCGGGGGCTGGCTCGCCCGAGCGGCCGTGGAAGGCCAGCAGCCACAGCCGGGCCGCGTAGGCGGCGGTGAGCAGGGCAGTGGCGAGGCCCGCGACCAGCACGATCCACGCGCCGGCGGCCGGGACGCCCGGCGGGGCGTGGGAGCCGGTGGCGTGCTCGGCGGCGCTCAGCACGGCCTCCTTGGAGAAGAAGCCGGAGAAGGGCGCGATGGCGGCCAGCGCCAGCAGTCCGGCGGTCATCGTCCAGTAGGCGTCCGGGATCGCCGCCCGCAGCCGGGGCATCCGGGAGATCTCGGTGAGGGAGTTCGTCCCGGCGGCGTGGATCAGCACGCCGGCGCCCAGGAAGAGCAGCGCCTTGAAGGCGCCGTGCGAGAGGAGGTGGAAGACGGCGGCGTCGCGCGAGCCGACGGCCAGGGCGCCCGTCATGTAGCCGAGCTGGCCGATGGTGGAGTAGGCGAGGACGCGTTTGACGTCGTCCTGCGCCAGCGCCGACAGGGCCGAGCCGACCATGGTGAGCGCCGCGATCACGGCCATCACGACCAGCGCGGCGGTGGAGGCGGCGAAGACGGGCAGCAGCCGGGCCACGACGTAGATGCCGGCGGCGACCATCGTCGCGGCGTGGATCAGCGCCGAGACGGGGGTGGGGCCGGCCATCGCGTCGGGCAGCCAGGTCTGCAGCGGCACCTGCGCCGACTTGCCGACCGCACCGGCGAGCAGCAGCAGGGCGATCAGCGTGGGGTGGTCCAGGCCCGGGCCGGAGACGACGGTGGTGAGGATGCCGTTGATCCGGAAGGTGCCCGCGTCCACGCCCAGGGCGAAGACGCCGAGGAGGAAGGGGACGTCGCCGAGCTTGGTGACCAGGAACGCCTTGATCGACGCCGAGCGGGCCTCGGCGGTCTCCCAGTAGTGGCCGATCAGGAAGTACGAGCAGATGCCCATGACCTCCCAGCCGATGAGCAGCACCATGAGGTCGCCGGAGTAGACGACGAGGAACATGGCGGCGGTGAAGAGGGAGACCAGGGCGGCGTAGGAGGAGTAGCGCTCGTCGTCGCGGAGGTAGCCGATGGAGTAGAGCTGCACGCAGCAGGCGACCACGCCGACCAGGGCCGCGATCAGCACCGCGAAGCCGTCGAGGTGCAGGGCGAGGTCGATGGGGACGGAGCCGGTCGGGGTGTAGCGCGTCGCGGCGTCGATCGCCTCGCCGCCGCCCTGGCGCGCGGCGACGAGGATCGCCAGCACGGCGGCGGCGAGCGTCGGCAGCACGGCCAGCGGTCGGACGAGACCGGGCGCCCGGCCGCCGAGCAGCAGCCCGGCGCCGCCGGCGAGGAAGGGGAGCAGGGGGACGAGGATCGCGAGGGTCACGGTGTTCACGCGGCGGCCTCCTCGGGCGACGGGGCCGTACGCGGCCCGGTGCCGTCCGGGCCGTCCGAGTCGTCCGGGTCTTCGGCGTCCTCGGGACCGGCCGGGGGCTCGGTCAGCTCCCGCATCCGGTCGATGTCGGAGACGGCGCGGGTGCGGTAGACGAGCAGCACGATCGCCAGGCCGATGCCGATCTCGGCGGCGGCCACGGCGATCACGAAGAGGGTGAGGGTCTGCCCGGTGCGCAGGGTGTCGCGCAGCCAGACGTCGAAGGCGACGAGGTTGAGGTTGACGGCGTTGAGCATCAGCTCGACGGACATCAGCACCAGCACGGCGTTGCGCCGGGCCAGCACTCCGTACACGCCGACGCAGAACAGCAGCGCCGCCAGCACGGCGGGGTAGGCGAGATGCATCAGCCCTCCCCCCGGTCCGCGGCGTCCGCGGCCCCGTCGTCCCCGGCGCTGTCGGCCCCGATGGCCCCGCCGGCCCCGCTGTCGCGCCGCGACAGCACGATCGCGCCCACCAGCGCCGCCAGCAGCAGCACCGACAGCGCCTCGAAGGGCAGCACCCAGTGCCGGAAGAGGGCCGCGCCCATGACGTCGGTCGACCCCTGGACGGGGTCCAGCTCGATCCACTGCCCCCGGAAGGCGTCCACGACCAGCGTCACCAGGAGCACCGCGGCGACGCCCGCGACGGCGGCGGCCACCGGCCGGTTGCACGAGTCGGCGTCCGGCGAGGGCCCGATGGGGGCCCGGGTCAGCATCAGCCCGAAGAGCAGCAGCACGACCACCGAGCCGACGTAGATCAGCACCTGCACCCAGGCGATGAACTCGGCGGTGAGCAGCAGGTACTCCACCGCCACCCCGCCCAGGGAGACCACGAGCCACAGCGCGGCGTGCACCAGCTGCCGGGTGCTCACGGCGATCAGCGCCGCGCCGAGCGTGACCAGCCCGACGAGCAGGAAGACGATCTCGACCCCCGTCGGCGAGAGGAAGCCGTGGGATCCGGCCGCCAGCGTCATCACGAGGTCTCCCCCTTCTCCTCCGGAGCTTCAGAAGTCTCAGGAGCCTCCGCGGCGGCTTCCGAGGCCGCCGCCGTGTCCACGTCCCCGAAGGCCGCGGCCTCCGCCTCCACGGCTGCCGCCTCCCGCACGGCCGCCTCGGCGGCCAGTTTCTCGGCCGCCTTCTCCGCCGCCTTGCGCGCGGCCCCCAGCTCCTTGGGCTCCTCCGCCGCCGGGTCCAGCGCCGGCGGGGCGGGCACGGTCCGCATCCACTCGCGCAGCACCTCGCGCTCCTGGGTGAGGTCGTGGACGTCGTAGGCGGCGTACTCGAACTCCGGCGACCAGAACAGCGCGTCGAAGGGGCAGACCTCGATGCAGATCCCGCAGTACATGCACAGCGCGAAGTCGATTGCGAAGCGGTCCAGCACGTTGCGGCTGCGCTCGCGCCCGCCCGGCACGGCGGCCGGGACGGTCTCCTTGTGGGAGTCGATGTAGACGCACCAGTCGGGGCACTCGCGGGCGCAGAGCATGCAGACCGTGCAGTTCTCCTCCAGCAGCGCGATCACCCCCCGGCTGCGCGGCGGCAGTTCGGGCTGCACGTCCGGGTAGTGGGCGGTGTGCGAGCGCCGCGTCATCGTACGGAGCGTGACGGCGAGGCCCTTGGCGAGCCCCCGGCCGGGAACGGCCATCTCTCAGATCACCACCTTGACGACGCCGGTCAGCGCGATCTGCGCCAGGGCGAGCGGAATGAGGACGGTCCAGGCGAAGCGCTGCACCTGGTCCTCGCGGAGCCGCGGGTAGGTGACGCGGATCCAGATGACGGCGAAGGCGAGGACCGCGGTCTTCAGCAGCGTCCACAGCCAGCCCAGGTCGTCGCTGTACGGACCGTGCCAGCCGCCGAGGAAGAGCACGGTGGTCAGCCCGCACAGCACGACGATCCCCGCGTACTCCGCGAGCAGGAAGAGCGCGAAGCGCAGCCCGCTGTACTCGGTGTACGCGCCGAAGATGATCTCCGAGTCGGCGACGGGCGCGTCGAACGGCGGCCGCTGCAGCTCCGCCAGCCCGGCGGTGAAGAAGACGAGGGCGCCGACGAGCTGCCAGGGGGTCCACCACCACTGGTAGCCCTCGACGATCCCGGTCAGCGAGACCGTCCCCGCCGCCATCGCCACACTCGCGGCGGCGAGCAGCATCGGCAGCTCGTACGCCATCAGCTGCGCGGCGGTGCGCAGCGCGCCCAGCAGGCTGAACTTGTTGGCGCTGGCCCAGCCGCCCATCAGCGTGCCGATCACCCCCGCGCCCATCAGCGCCAGCACGAAGAAGACGCCCGCGTCGACCGCCTGCCCGACGCCGCCGTGCGGCGCGAAGGGGATGGCGATCAGTACGACGAAGTACGGCAGCAGGGCCACGGCCGGGGCGAGCTGGAAGATCCGCCGGTCGGCCTCGGCCGGGACGATGTCCTCCTTCTGCGCGAACTTCACGCCGTCGGCGACGAGTTGCGCCCAGCCGTGGAAGCCGCCCGCGTACATCGGGCCGACGCGGCCCTGCATGTGGGCCATGACCTTGTGCTCGGTCTGCCCGACGGCCAGCGGCAGGACGAGGAAGACGGCGAGCACGGCGAGCAGCCGCAGCGCGACGTCGAGGACGTCGTTCATCGGGGCTCACCTCCTTCGGGCTGCTCACTCGGCTCGGGCGCGGGGGGCGCGGGGGGCGCGCCTTCCGCCGCCGCGCCACGCTGCCAAGGGGCGTCGGGGCTGCGCGGGGGGCGCGACGGGGCGCGGCGAGGCTCGGCGGACGCGGGTCGCGCCCCCTCCGCCGCGGTCTGCGAGGCGGAGCCCTGCGAGGCGCTGCGGGCGCGGCGCACGGGTCGCTCGGCCGCCTCCCCCGAGGCTCCCCCCGCGGCTCCCCGCGCCGCCCGCGCGCCGCGCGCCGGGCGGGCCGGGGCGGGCGGGAGCTGGCCCTTCAGCGGCCCCCACTCGTTCGGGTCGGGCACCCCCGGCGGCAGCGTCTGGCGCCGTTTCGGGCCGCCCTCCGCACCCTCCCCCGGCTCCTTCGCGCCCGGCCACGGCTTGACCACCCGGGCCGCCAGGACGAAGTCCTTGCGCAGCGGATAGCCCTCGAAGCCGTCGTAGAGCAGCAGGTGGCTGAGGTCGGGGTTGCCGGGGAAGTCGATGCCGAACATCTCGTGCGTCTCGCGCTCGTGCCACGCGGCGCCCGCGTAGACGCCGATGGCGCTGGGCAGGGCGGGCGCCTCGTGCGGCACCGTGGTCCGTACGAGCAGCGCCCTGACCGGGTCGCCGACCGCGACCACGTGCGCGCTGACCCGGTAGCCGGCGGGGGGCATGTCCACGGCGCTCAGCCAGTCGAGGTAGGTGCAGCCCAGCTCGTCGCGGGCGGTGCGCAGGGCCTCGGTCCAGGAGCCGGCCGGCACGTCGACGGTGAGCAGTTCGTACTCCTCCTCCGCCACCGCGCCCGGCCCGAAGACCGCCTCGGCCGGGGCGGGCAGCCAGCCGACGGGCACGGCGGCGGCGACCTCGGGCACCTCGCCGGGCGGCGCGGGCGCGGCGGAGGCGGCGGCCAGCGCGGCGGCGGCGCTCTCGGCGGCCTGCGCGGAGGCGGCGGCCAGGTCGGCGGCCACGTTTTCCACGGGCGCGTTTTCCACGGGCGCGGTCTCGGCGGGCACGCCCTCCGCGGGCTCCTCGGCCGGGTTCGCGCTCACTGCCCCGCCTCCGGCGCCCGGACCAGCCCGCTCCTGAGCGCCGCCGCCGAGGGACGGCCGCCCCCGCTCGCGTACCGCTCGGCCAGCGACTCGCGCGCGATCTTCTCCTGGAGCTTCAGGATCCCCTGCAGCAGCGACTCGGGCCGGGGCGGGCAGCCGGGTACGTACACGTCGACCGGGATGATCTGGTCGACGCCCTTGGTGACGGAGTACGAGTCCCAGTACGGGCCGCCGCAGTTGGAGCAGGCGCCGAAGGAGATCACGTACTTCGGCTCGGGCATCTGCTCGTAGAGCCGCCGCACGGCCGGGGCCATCTTGTCCGTGACCGTCCCCGAGACGATCATCAGGTCCGCCTGGCGCGGGCCGGGCGCGAAGGGGATCACGCCCAGGCGGATGAAGTCGTGGCGCGCCATGGAGGCGGCGATGAACTCGATGGCGCAGCAGGCGAGTCCGAAGTTGAACACCCACAGGCTGTAGCGGCGCCCCCAGTTGAGGACGACCTTCATCGGCTCGGGGGCGAGGCGGGAGAGCACGCCGAGCTTCTGCGGGGTGGCGACGGAGGCGTCCACCACGGGCAGCTCGGTGCGGGCGGGGGGCTGACCGGTCACGTCCATGCCAGGACGCCCTTCTTCCAGGCGTAGAGGATGCCGACCGCGAGGAAGGCGAGGAAGACGAACATCTCGACGAGCGTCACGCCGCCGTACCCCTGCGCCGCGAAGACCGTCGCCCACGGGAAGAGGAAGATCGAGTCCACCGCGAAGATGACGTACAGGAAGGAGTACACGTAGTAGCGGACCTGCGTGTGCGCCCAGCCCTCGCCGACGGGGTCGACCCCGCACTCGTAGGTGAGCAGCTTCTCCGGTGTCGGTACGAAGGGCCGCAGCAGCCGGCCCCCGGCGAAGGCGACCGCCACGAAGAGCAGGCCGAGCACCGCGACGAGACCGACCACGGAGTAGCCGTGGAAGTACTGCACGTCTGCCTCGCTCCCTGGCCCTTTCGAACGATCTGTACGGGCAGGAGTGTAGGCCCTGCGCCCCGGGCGCCCGCGTCCAGCACCGGTGCGGTGGGGATAACCCCACCACGGCCGGGCGACGAACCCCATGGCGTGCGGGTGCCGCCGACCGGCACCCTGGTGCCATGACCGCGACCGCCGCCACCCGCCCGACCACCACCACCGCTCCCGCCGTCCGCAGTGCTGCCGCCGTCGGGGGCGAGCAGCTGCCCGCCCCCCGCGCCCCGCTCAGCGGCCAGACCTGGCGGGAGATCGCCTACCTGCTGCTCAACCTGCCGATGACCCTGGTGGGTTTCGTCTACGTCTCGACCTGGCTCTACGCGGGCGCCGCCCTGTCCATCACGGTGATCGGCCTGCCGCTGCTCGCCGGCGGCCTGCTCGGCGCCCGGCTGCTGGCCAAGGCCGAGCGGGCGGTGGCGCGGGGGCTGCTGGACGTACGCATCGAGGAGCCGACGCCGATCCGGGCCCGTACCCACGGCGGCTTCCTGCCCTGGCTGTGGGCGACCCTGAAGGACCCGGTGGCCTGGCGCTCCACGCTCTTCCAGCTGATGCGGCTGCCGTGGGGGATCCTCACCTTCACCGTCACCCTGGTCTCCCTGTTCGTGCTGTGGCCGCTGCTGCCCTGGCTGGCGCGCGCGATGTCGAGCGTGGACCGCGCGATGGTACGGGCCCTGCTGGCGCCCTCCGACGAACTGGAGCGGCGGATAGCGCAGTTGGAGTCGGACCGGGGTGTGGTGGTGGACACGGCGGCGGCCGATCTGCGGCGTATCGAGCGCGATCTGCATGACGGGGCGCAGGCCCGCCTCGTCGCCCTGGCCATGGACCTGGGCCTGGCGAAGGAGAAGCTGCTGGAGGACCCGGAGGAGGCGGCGCGGATGGTCGACGACGCGCACGGCGAGGTCAAGCTCGCCCTGCAGGAGCTGCGCGACCTGGCCCGCGGCATCCACCCCGCGATCCTCACCGACCGCGGCCTGAGCGCGGCGCTCTCCTCGGTCGCCACCCGCTGCCGGGTCCCGGTGAGGGTGTCGGTCGACCTGCCGGTACGGCCCGCGCCCGCCATCGAGGGCATCGCCTACTTCACGGTCTCCGAGCTGCTGCAGAACGTCGCCAAGCACGCCCGGGCCACCACCGCCTCGGTCGACGTCTGGCGCTCCGACCAGCGGCTGCTCATCCAGGTCCGCGACGACGGCCGCGGCGGGGCGAGCCTGGCCACCGGCTCGGGGCTGGCGGGACTGGCGGAGCGCCTGGGCTCGGTGGACGGCCTCTTCGTCCTGGACTCCCCCGCCGGCGGCCCCACGGCCGTGACGGCGGAACTGCCGTGGCGGGAGCGCTGAGGCGCCCCCTTCCCGCCGGGGTGGGGTTCTCCCCCGTACGAACAGACCGACCGGCCGCATAGCCCGCGCGCCACCGCCCAGGGAGGGTGACAGCATGCCGAACCCCACCGCCCCGTACCCCGCCGAAGCCGCCCCCGACCTCGCCGCCCTCGACCGCCCCCGGCTGCCGCTCGCGCTGCGCGCGCCCGTCCAGGCGCGCACCTGGCGGGAGTTCGGCTACCTCCTGCTCAACCTCCCCGCCGCCATTGTCTTCTTCGTCTACGCGGTGACGATGGTCTCGCTGGGCGCCGGCCTGCTCGTCACCTTCCTGGGCGTGCCCGTGCTCGCCGCCGCCCTGGCCGGCTGCCGCGCCCTGGGCGCGCTGGAACGGGCCCGCGCGCGGACGCTGCTGAAGCTGGACGTCGCGACCCCGGAGCCGCTGCGCGCCCGCAACGGCCGTACCGGACTGCTCGCCTGGACCGGCGCGCTCTTCCGCAGCGGCAGCTCCTGGCGCCATCTCCTCTACGCCTTCGCGCACTTCCCGTGGGCGGTCCTGTCCTTCGCCGTCTCGCTGACGGTGATGGCCAATGCCTGGGCCCTGTTCACCTACCCGCTCTGGCAGTGGATCCTCCCCGCGCACTACGGCCAGGAGGGCCTGCAGGTGTACGGCGACGGGGAGCCCGGCCACGGCTGGTACCTGGACACGCCCCTGGAGCAGCTGCTGGCGACGGCGGTCGGCGCGGTGCTGGTGATGGCCTCCCCGTGGCTGGTCCGGGGCATGGCGCAGGTGGACCGGACGATGGTGCTCCACCTCCTGGGCCCCTCCAGACTGTCCAGCCGGGTCCGGGAGTTGGAGTCCGACCGGGGCGTGGTGGTGGACACGGCGGCGGCCGACCTGCGGCGTATCGAGCGCGATCTGCACGACGGGGCGCAGGCCCGCCTCGTCGCCCTGGCCATGGACCTGGGCCTGGCGAAGGAGAAGCTGCTGTCGGACCCGCCGACCGCCGCGCGGATGGTCGACGAGGCGCACGGCGAGGTCAAGCTCGCCCTACAGGAGCTGCGCGACCTCGCCCGCGGCATCCACCCCGCGATCCTCACCGACCGCGGCCTGGGCCCGGCGCTCTCCTCGGTCGCCACCCGCTGCCGGGTCCCGGTGCGCATCACGGTCGACCTGCCCGTACGCCCCGCGCCCGCCATCGAGGGCATCGCCTACTTCACCGTCTCCGAACTCCTCCAGAACGTCGCCAAGCACTCCGGCGCCCGCACCGCCTGGGTCGACGTCTGGCGCGCGGCGGACCGCATCCTGATCCAGGTCCGCGACGACGGCCGCGGCGGCGCGAACCTCACCACGGGCACGGGCCTGTCGGGTCTCGCGGAGCGCCTGGGCTCGGTGGACGGCCTCTTCGTCCTGGACTCCCCCGCCGGCGGCCCCACGACCGTGACGGCGGAACTGCCGTGGCGGGAGCGCTGAGGCGCGGATCCCGCAACTGGCCCGCGATGCTGTGCCGTTCGCCCCGCGGTGCGATGCTGGACCCCGTCACCAAGGGGGAGTCAGCATGGAGGGCACAAGCATGCGGGTGGTCATCGCCGAGGACTCGGTGCTGTTGCGGGAGGGCCTCACACGGCTGCTCACCGATCGCGGACACGAGGTCGTCGCCGGGGTGGGGGACGGCGAGGCGCTGATGGCGACCATCCGGGAGCTGGCCGCCGGGGAGGGGCTGCCGGACGTGGTGGTCGCCGACGTGCGGATGCCGCCGACGCACACCGACGAGGGGGTGCGGGCCTGCGTACGGCTGCGCAGGGAGTACCCGGACCTGGCCGTCCTGGTCCTCTCGCAGTACGTGGAGGAGCAGTACGCCACCGAGCTGATCGCCGGCTCCAGCCGGGGGGTGGGCTACCTGCTCAAGGACCGCGTCGCGGAGGTGCGCGAGTTCACCGAGGCCGTCGTGCGCGTCGCCGAGGGCGGCACCGCGCTGGACCCGGAGGTCGTGGCCCAGCTGCTGGGGCGCAGCCGCAAGCAGGACGTGCTGGCCGGGCTCACCCCGCGCGAGCGCGAGGTCCTGGGCCTCATGGCGGAGGGGCGCACGAACTCCGCCGTCGCCCGCACGCTGGTGGTCAGCGACGGCGCGGTTGAGAAGCACGTGAGCAACATCTTCATGAAACTCGGCCTCACCCAGAGCGACGGCGACCACCGCCGGGTACTGGCGGTGCTGACGTACATCAACTCCTGATCCGGTCCCAACTGCCGGACAGGTTTCCGAGATGGACGCGGGCGCAAAACCGCGAACGCGGCCGGGGCGTCCGTGGCTACGTAACGCCGGGGGGCGGATGAACGTGGCATATCCCGACATATCAGGACGTCCCGCCGTCGCTCAAGGCGCGGACAACACGGGGAAGGCGACCCTTACCCACGTACGATGGCCGTGGGCTCCCCCCGTTCGAGACCGGACGCGGGGAGACCGCACGCACGGCACCACGCCTGTACGCCGTCACCTCGAGGGAGGCTCGGGACAGTGACCACATCGGCCATCGGAGAGCAGCGCGGATCCGCGGAAACCGACGCGGAGACCGCTGCCGCAAGCCGCGCGGGTGAGGCTGCGGGGACACCCGCGGAGAAGACGGTCAAACGCCTGGACCGGGTGGTCATCCGCTTCGCGGGCGACTCCGGCGACGGGATGCAGCTGACCGGCGACCGCTTCACCTCCGAGACGGCGTCCTTCGGCAACGACCTCTCCACGCTGCCCAACTTCCCCGCCGAGATCCGCGCCCCCGCAGGCACCCTGCCGGGCGTCTCGTCCTTCCAGCTGCACTTCGCCGACCACGACATCCTCACCCCCGGCGACGCGCCGAACGTGCTGGTCGCGATGAACCCGGCGGCGCTGAAGGCCAACCTCGGCGACGTGCCGCGCGGCGCGGACATCATCGTCAACACCGACGAGTTCACCAAGCGCGCCCTGGCCAAGGTCGGCTACGCGGCGAGCCCGCTGGAGGACGGCTCCCTGGACGCCTACCAGGTCCACCCCGTCCCCCTGGGCACGCTGACCGTCGAGGCGCTGAAGGGCTTCGGGCTCTCCCGCAAGGACGCCGACCGCTCGAAGAACATGTTCGCGCTGGGCCTGCTGAGCTGGATGTACCACCGGCCGACGGCGGGCACCGAGGCGTTCCTGCGGCGGAAGTTCGCCGGGAAGCCCGAGATCGCCGAGGCGAACGTGGCCGCCTACCGGGCGGGCTGGAACTTCGGCGAGACCACCGAGGACTTCGCCGTCTCCTACGAGGTCGCCCCGGCCACCACCGCGTTCCCGCCGGGCACCTACCGCTCGATCTCCGGCAACCTCGCCCTGTCGTACGGGCTGATCGCCGCCGCCCGCCAGGCCGACCTGCCGCTCTTCCTGGGCTCCTACCCGATCACCCCGGCCTCCGACATCCTGCACGAGCTGTCCCGGCACAAGAACTTCGGCGTACGCACCTTCCAGGCCGAGGACGAAATCGCCGGCATCGGCGCGGCGCTGGGCGCGGCCTTCGGCGGCGCGCTCGGCGTGACCACCACCTCGGGCCCCGGGGTGGCGCTGAAGTCCGAGACGATCGGCCTGGCGGTCTCCCTGGAGCTGCCGCTGCTGGTGGTCGACATCCAGCGCGGCGGCCCCTCCACGGGACTGCCGACCAAGACCGAGCAGGCGGACCTCCTCCAGGCGATGTACGGGCGCAACGGCGAGGCGCCGGTGCCGATCGTCGCCCCCGCGACCCCGGCGGACTGCTTCACCGCCGCCCTGGACGCGGCCCGCATCGCGCTGACCTACCGCACCCCGGTGCTGCTGCTCTCCGACGGCTACCTGGCCAACGGCTCCGAGCCCTGGCGCATCCCCGAGCAGGACGAACTCCCCGACCTGCGCGTGCAGTTCGCCACCCGCGCCAACCACACGCTGGCCGACGGCACCGAGGTCTTCTGGCCGTACAAGCGCGACGAGCACACCCTCGCCCGCCCCTGGGCCATCCCCGGCACGCCGGGCCTGGAGCACCGCATCGGCGGCATCGAGAAGCAGGACGGCTCGGGCAACATCTCCTACGACCCGGCCAACCACGAGCACATGGTCCGCACCCGCCAGGCGAAGATCGACGGCATCGAGGTCCCGGACCTGGAGGTCGACGACCCGGGCGGCGCCGCGCGCGTCCTCGTCCTGGGCTGGGGCTCGACCTACGGGCCGATCACCGCCGCCGTACGCCGGGTGCGCCGGGACGGGGAGGCCGTCGCGCAGGCCCATCTGCGCCACCTCAACCCCTTCCCCGCCAACCTGGGCGAGGTCCTGCGCCGCTACGACCGGGTGGTCGTCCCGGAGATGAACCTCGGCCAGCTCGCCACCCTCATCCGTGCCAGATACCTGGTCGACGCCCAGTCGTACACCCAGGTCAACGGCATGCCGTTCAAGGCCGAGCAGCTCGCCACCCGCCTGACAGAGGCGCTGGCGCCCCTGGGAAGCACCGCCGAGGAGGCCGTCGACCATGGCTGAGACCCAGACCGCGACCGAGGAGGGGGCGCTCGCACCGGCCCCCGGCGCCGCCGAGGCGCTCTCCCTCGTACCGAAGTCCGACACCCCCCAGTCGATGAAGGACTTCAAGACCGACCAGGAGGTCCGCTGGTGCCCGGGCTGCGGCGACTACGCC
>NZ_JBHSZO010000017.1:0-115345 GCF_042663125.1 Streptomyces polyrhachis
AACGTGCAGGTCATCACCGATCCGTTCGGTCGTCTGCTGCGGGCCTCGCCCGCACTGCCCGGAGCGGTTCACGACATCAAGGCCGCGCGAACCCACGGCATCATCGATGCCCTCACCGAAACGGGCGTGGAGTGCTGGGCCGATAAGGGCTACCGAGGTGCCGGCGGCACCATACGGATGCCCTACCGGGGCCGATGGGAGACGCTGTCCGCAGGCCAGCAGACCGCAAACCGCTCGCACGCGAAGATCCGCACACTCGTCGAGCAGGCCATGGCCACCCTCAAGACCTGGCGGCTCCTGCGCAAACTGCGATGCTCCACCACCCGCATCACCAACCTCGCTCAGGCAGTCCTCACCCTGCACCTGACCTGCTCAAACTGAGGTTGGAAAACGCTCACTGACTTCGATCCTGCTGGTCTGCGCGGCAGCCGCGGCCTCCGGAGCGCGGGCCATCGATGAACTCGCCGAGTGGGGCGAGCGCGCCGATGCCGGACTGCTCGCCACGCTCGGCGTGCGCCGCCACCTGCTGTGCTGGCGGCACGCGCCCTCCAGGTCGGCGATCGGAAGAGTGCTCGCCCGCCTTGACGCCGACGCACTCGATGCGGTCGTGGGAGCCTGGCCGGCGCACCGCCATACCGCCGTAACCCGGGGCGGACAGCGGGGCACCCCCTGCTCGGAGAGCTTGGCGGGGGTGCCCCCTGCTCGGAGAGCTTGGGGGCGTGTGCCGGACGTCGCCACAGACTCAGGCGTCAGCCGACGCATCCTCGCCGCCCAGGTGGTGCACCCGGACCATGTTCGTCGTGCCGGGGACGCCGGGCGGGGAGCCGGCGGTGATGATCATGATGTCGCCGCGGTTGAAGAGGCCCAGCTTCAGCAGTTCCGCGTCCACCAGGTCCACCATCGCGTCGGTGTTGTCGACGTACGGCACCAGGATCGGGTCGACGCCCCAGCTCAGGGTGAGCTGGTTGCGGGTCAGGACCTCCGTGGTGAAGCCCAGGATCGGCTGCGGGGCGCGGTAGCGGGAGAGCTTGCGGGCCGTCTCGCCGGACTTGGTGAACGCCACCAGCGCCGTCGCGCCCAGGAAGTCCGCGATCTCGCAGGCCGCCCGCGCCACCGAACCGCCCTGCGTACGCGGCTTCTTGCCCGGGACGAGGGGCTGCAGCCCGCGCGAGAACAGCTCCTGCTCGGCCGCCGCCAGGATCCGCGACATCGTCTTGACCGTCTCGACCGGGTACTTGCCGACCGAGGACTCCGCCGAGAGCATCACCGCGTCCGCGCCGTCCAGGATCGCGTTCGCCACGTCGGAGGCCTCCGCGCGGGTGGGGCGCGAGGCGTGGATCATCGACTCCATCATCTGGGTCGCCACGATCACCGGCTTGGCGTTGCGCCGGCACAGCTCCACCAGGCGCTTCTGCACCACCGGCACCCGCTCCAGCGGGTACTCCACCGCCAGGTCGCCGCGGGCGACCATCACGCCGTCGAAGGCGTGGACGATCTCCTCCATGTTCTCCACGGCCTGCGGCTTCTCCACCTTGGCGATGACCATGGTCCGGCGGCCCACCCGGTCCATCACCCGGTGCACGTCGCGCACGTCGGAGGCGTCCCGGACGAAGGACAGCGCCACGAAGTCCACGCCCATCCGCAGCGCGAACTCCAGGTCCTCGATGTCCTTCTCCGAGAGCGCGGGGACGTTGACCGCGATGCCGGGCAGGTTGATGCCCTTGTGGTCGGAGATCACACCGCCCTCCAGGACGATGCAGCGCACCTGGGGGCCGACCACGTCGACGACCTCCAGGGCCACCGCGCCGTCGTTGATCAGGATGCGCTCGCCGGGGGAGCAGTCGCCGGGCAGGCCCTTGTAGGTGGTGGAGCACAGGTGCTTGTCGCCGGGGACGTCCTCGGTGGTGATCGTGAACTCGTCGCCGCGCTCCAGCTCCACGGGGCCCTCGGCGAAGGTGCCCAGGCGGATCTTGGGGCCCTGCAGGTCGGCGAGGATGCCGATCGGCTTGCCCGTCTCCTCGGAGACCTTGCGCACCTTGCGGTAGCGCTCCTCGTGCTCCGCGTGGCTGCCGTGGCTGAAGTTGAGGCGGGCTACGTTCATCCCCGCCTCGACGAGCGCGTGCAGCTGCTCGTACGAGTCGACAGCGGGCCCCAGAGTGCAGACGATCTTCGCTCGGCGCATGACGGCGATCCTATCGGGTTGGTTCCGTACGGAGATTTATCGGATATCGGAAGGGCTGGGGGCGGGCCCGCGGGCGAGGGAGTACGCCTGCCGGGCGATCTCCAGCTCCTCGTCGGTGGGGACGACGGCCACCTTCACCCGGCTGGCAGCGGTGGAGATCAGCCGGGGCGCGGTGGAGCGCACCGCGTTGAGCTCCGGGTCCACCTCGATGCCCAGCGAGGGCAGCTCCGCCAGTGAAGTCGCGCGCACCGCCGCCGAGTTCTCGCCCACGCCCGCCGTGAAGGCCACCGCGTCGACCCGGCCCAGGACGGCCATGTACGCGCCGACGTACTTGCGTACGCGCAGGCAGTACACGTCGAGGGCGAGCCGCGCGGCGGCGTCCCCCGCCTCGGCCCGGCGGGTGATCTCGCGCATGTCGTTGGCGCCGGCCAGGCCCAGCATTCCGCTGCGGTGGTTGAGCAGCTCGTCGATCCCGTCCGTCGACATCCCGCCCGTACGCGCCAGGTGCAGCAGCACGCCCGGGTCGACGTCGCCGCTGCGGGTGCCCATCGCCAGGCCCTCCAGCGGGGTCATCCCCATCGACGTGTCGACAGAGCGACCGCCCCGTACGGCCGTGGCGCTGGCCCCGTTGCCCAGGTGCAGCACCACCGTGTTGGTCTCGGCGAGGGGGGTGCCCAGCAACTCGGCGGTGGCGCGGGCGACATAGGCGTGGCTGGTGCCGTGGAAGCCGTAGCGGCGGATGCCCAGGCGGTCGGCGGTGGCGGTGTCGATGGCGTAGCGGGCGGCGGCCTCGGGCATCGTGGCGTGGAACGCCGTGTCGAAGACGGCCACTTGGGGCAGGTCCGGGCGCAGGGCGCGCGCCACCTCGATGCCGGTGATGTTCGCCGGGTTGTGCAGGGGGGCCAGCGTGGCCAGCTTCGCCATCTCCGCGACGACCTCGTCGTCGATCAGCGTCGGCTCGGTGAAGCGGGTGCCGCCGTGCACCGCGCGGTGGCCGATCACCGCCAACTCCGGGTCGTCCAGCCCGTATCCGGCCGCCGCCAGCTCCTCGGCGGCGATCTCCAGCGCCTGCGCGTGGTCGGCGACCGGGCCCTCGCCGATCCGCTCCACGAGGCCCTGCGCGAGGCGCTCGCCGGTGCGCATGTCGAAGAGCTGGTACTTGAGGGAGGAGGAACCGGAGTTGAGGACCAGCGCGCGGGTTTTCTCGGCGGCGGGGGCGGTCGTGGGCTCGCTCATGCGGGGCTGCCGTTCTCGCTGTGGTTCTCGTTCTGGGCCTGGATCGCCGTGATGGCGACCGTGTTGACGATGTCCTGCACCAGCGCGCCGCGCGAGAGGTCGTTCACCGGCTTGCGCAGGCCCTGCAGTACGGGGCCGACCGCGATCGCCCCGGCCGAACGCTGCACCGCCTTGTACGTGTTGTTGCCGGTGTTGAGGTCGGGGAAGACCAGCACCGTGGCCTGCCCGGCGACCGGCGAGCCCGGCGCCTTGGTCCGCGCCACCGAGGCGTCCACCGCCGCGTCGTACTGGATCGGCCCCTCGATCAGCAGGTCGGGGCGGCGCTCGCGCACCAGCTCCGTCGCCCGGCGCACCTTGTCGACGTCCGCGCCGCTGCCCGAGGTGCCCGTGGAGTACGAGAGCATCGCGATCCGCGGCGGCACCCCGAACTGCGCCGCCGTGCCCGCCGACTCGATCGCGATGTCCGCCAACTGCTCGGCGTCCGGGTCGGGGTTGACCGCGCAGTCCCCGTACACCAGCACCTGCTCGGCCAGGCACATGAAGAACACCGAGGAGACGATCGAGCAGCCCGGCGCCGTCTTGATGATCTCGAAGGCCGGGCGGATCGTCGCCGCCGTGGAGTGCACCGACCCCGACACCATCCCGTCGGCCAGCCCCTCGCGGACCATCAGGGTGCCGAAGTAGGTGGGGTCGGCCACCACGTCGTAGGCCAGCTCCAGCGAGACCCCCTTGTGGGCGCGCAGCCCGGCGTACACCTCGGCGAACCCGTCGCGCAGCGGGGAGACCGCCGGGTCGATGATCCGCGCGGTGGCGGGAGTCCCCTTGCCGGTGGGGGAGTCGCCGGCCGGGACGCCGTCCTCGCTGATCGGCAGGCTGATGCCCAGCTCCGCGACGGCCCTGCGGATCGCCGCCTCCTCGCCCAGCAGCGTCAGATCGCACACCCCGCGCCGCAGCAGCACCTCCGCCGCGCGCAGCACCCGCTCCTCGCTGCCCTCCGGCAGCACCACCCGGCGCCGCTGCGAACGCGCCCGCTCGATCAGCATGTGCTCGAACATCATCGGCGTGACCCGCCCGCTGGGCGCCACGCTCAGCCGGCTGGTCAACTGCGTGGAGTCCACGTGCGTTTCGAAGAGCCCCAGCGCGATGTCCGCCTTGCGCGGCGTCGCCGCCGTCAGCTTGCCCTCCAGCGTCAGCAGCTCCGCCGCCGTCGGGAACGAGCCGCCCGCCACCGCCAGTACGGGCGTCCCCGGCGCCAGCCGCTCGGCCAGCGCCATCGTCTCCCCGCCCGGCCGCTCGCCCAGCGTCAGCAGCACCCCGGCGATCGGGGGAGCGCCGGCGGAGTGCGCGGCCAGCGCGCCGATGATCAGGTCCGCCCGGTCGCCCGGCGTGATCACCAGCGCCCCCGGGGTCAGCGCCGGGAGGAAGGCCGGGAGCATCGCACCGCCGAAGACGTAGTCCCGTACGTCCCGCGCCAGCCCCGCCGCGTCGCCCGCCAGCACGTCGGCGCCCAGCGCGGCCCTGATCTGCGCGACCGTCGGGGCGGAGAGCGCCGGGTCCTCCGGCAGTACGTAGACCGGGACGGGCAGGTGGGCGCCCAGCTCGCGGGCGGCCCGGCGGGCGTGCGCGTCGTCGACCCGGTTGGCGATCATCGCCAGCACGTCGCAGCCCAGCGAGGTGAAGGCGTGGTGGGCGTTGCGCACCTCCGGCACCAGGGTGTCCGCGCTCTGGCCCTGGCCGCCCACCACCGGGATGACCACTGCGCCGCACTCGTTGGCGAGGCGGGCGTTGAGGCCCAGCTCCGCGGGGAGGTTCGTGTCGGCGTAGTCGCTGCCGAGGACCAGCACGGCCTCGTAGTCCTCGGCGACCTTGTGGTAGCGCTCCACCAGCCGCGAGACCAGCTCGTCCACACCGTGCTCGGCCTGCACCGCGGACGCCTCCGCGTAGCTCATCCCGACCGCCGAGCCCGGCGGTTGCGACAACCGGTAGCGGGCGCGCAGCAGGTCGAAGACCGGGTCGGCGCCGTCGTGGGCGAGCGGGCGGAAGACACCCACCCGGTCCACCTGGCGGCTGAGCAGTTCCATCATGCCCAGCTCGACCACCTGGCGGCCGTCCCCCCGGCCGACGCCCGCCACATAGACGCTGCGAGTCACCGATGATCTCCGTTACGTAGTGTCACGTGTGTCTGTCGTGCCTGTCGCACCCGTGGGCGGTCCTCTGACCAGACCATACCGTCGGGTCCGCGGCCCCCGCGCGACGGAGAAGCGTGCGTACAGGCCCTGTGCGCGCGATAGAGCGGGGCCTGTCCCAGAGGAGCGGTCGCGGTCCCACTCCGTGGGCGGCTACGGGAACGCACCGCGCCCACGTGGAAGAATCTCCGCCGCGGACCCTCGACGTAACGCACCGCATCCATCCACACGGCTATTCCGGGATCCGGGAGTAAGTAATGCGTATCGGAGTGCTCACCGCGGGCGGCGACTGCCCCGGCCTCAACGCCGTCATCAGGTCGGTGGTCCACCGGGCCGTGGTCGGGCGCGGGGACGAGGTCATCGGCTTCGAGGACGGCTTCGCCGGACTGCTGGAGGGCCGCTACCGCAAGCTCGACATCGAGGCCGTCAGCGGCATCCTCGCCCGCGGCGGCACCATCCTGGGCTCCTCCCGGCTGGAGCGCGCGCGGCTGCGCCAGGCCTGCGAGGAGGCCGAGGACCTCAGCCGCGAACTGGGCCTGGACGCCCTCATCCCGATCGGCGGCGAGGGCACGCTGACCGCCTCGTCGATGCTCGCGGAGGCCGGGCTGCCGGTCGTCGGCGTACCCAAGACCATCGACAACGACATCTCCGCCACCGACCGCACCTTCGGCTTCGACACGGCCGTCGGCGTCGCCACCGAGGCCATCGACCGGCTGAAGACCACCGCCGAGTCCCACCAGCGGGTCATGGTCGTGGAGGTGATGGGCCGGCACGCGGGCTGGATCGCGCTGGAGTCGGGGATGGCCGGCGGCGCGCACGGCATCTGCCTGCCCGAGCGGCCCTTCTCCGTCGACGCGCTGTGCGCGATGGTCGAGGAGCGCTTCGAGCGGGGCAAGAAGTTCGCCGTCGTGTGTGTCGCGGAGGGCGCGCACCCCGCGCCCGGCCAGATGGACTACGAGAAGGGCGAGATCGACCAGTTCGGCCACGAGCGCTTCGCCGGCATCGGCAACCGGCTGGCCGTGGAGCTGGAGCGCCGCTTGGGCAAGGAGGCCAAGCCGGTCATCCTCGGCCACGTCCAGCGCGGCGGCACCCCCACCGCGTCCGACCGGGTGCTGGCCACGCGCTTCGGCTGGCACGCGGTGGAGGCGGTGCACCGCGGTGACTTCGGCATGATGACGGCGCTGCGGGGCACGGACATCGAGATGGTGCCGCTGGCGGCGGCGGTCACGGAGCTGAAGCGGGTGCCGGAGGATCGGATGGACGAGGCGGAGTCGGTGTTCTGAGCACGGGGGCCGGTTGCGTCTCATGGCGCCGGCTGCGTCGGCTGGCGCGCTCCCGGCTTCGCCGGGAGTCCTCAAACGCCGGACGGGCTGGGGAGCTTGCCCGGGTGCGGTGCTCGGCCGGGGTTGGCGCCTCTCCGCGACAACCTGGGAGTCCTCAAGTGCCGGACTGGCTGGTGGGGTTGGGCTTGCCCGTGTGCGCTGCTCGGCCGGGGGCGGCGCCTCTCCGCGACAACTCCGAAAAGCGATAGGGCTTCTCCGGCCATCGGCTGGTTGAGCCGTTGTTCCGGGGCTGGACTCTGCGGGCTCTTTTCGAAGTCGTCGCTCCGGTCGCCTCACCGGGCGGGCCGGGTGGGACTTGCCGCATCGGCTTTCGCACAGGCGCCCGTTTCTCCCGGCGGCGGCGCGTAGCGGCGCAGCGTCACCCGGTCCCACGTGGGGGACTCCCCGGCTGCGGCTCTATCCGTCGCCGTCGAAACCTGTGGGGGGCCGGGCCGCGGGCGCCGCGGAGCGGCGAAGCGTCTCCGCCGCGGAGCGGCGTGAGGCGGCGTGAGGCGGCGTGAGGCGGCGTGAGGCGGCGTGAGGCGGCGGGGTGAAGGCGCCCTTACTCCCGCTCCTGGCGTTCGGGGGACCAGTGGTAGCGCAGTTCCGGGCGGCCTATCTGGCCGTACTGGGGGGACCTCTGTGCGCGGGCCGTGTCCACCAGGTGTTCCAGGTAGCGGCGGGCCGTGATGCGGGAGATGCCCAGTTCGGCGGCGGTGGTGGCGGCCGTCAGGCCGGTGGTGTCCGCCAGGCGCAGGGCCGTTGCGACCGCGGTCAGGGTGGGGGCGCTCAAGCCCTTGGGGAGAGCGGGGGGTTGCGGGCTGCGCAGGGCCGACAGGGCGCGGTCCACCTCCTCCTGGCCGCAGGCCTCGCCGCCCGCCGCCGTACGGAAGTCCAGGTAGCGCTCCAGGCGGTCGCGCAGGGTGGCGAAGGCGAAGGGCTTGAGGACGTACTGCACGACGCCGAGCGAGACGCCCTCGCGCACCACCGCCAGATCGCGGGCCGAGGTCACCGCGATGACGTCCGCGCGGTGGCCGGCCGCGCGCAGGGCGCGCAGCAGGTGCAGGCCGTGGCCGTCGGGGAGGTAGAGGTCGAGCAGGATCAGGTCGACCGGGTCGCGCTCCAGCGCGCGCACCGCCTCCGCGCGGGTACGGGCCACGTGCGTGACGGTGAACCCCGGCACCCGTGAGACGTACAGCCGGTGGGCGTCGGCGGCGATCGCGTCGTCCTCGACGATCAGCACCCGGACCGGGTTCGCCGGGTTGTCCACGGGGCCGCTCACGCGGACGCCTCCCCGCCGCGCGGTATCCGTACGGTGAACTCCGCGCCCCCCTGCGGGCCTTGGGCCACCGACACCGTGCCCGCGGCCCTGCGTACCGCCTGGCGGACCAGCGCCAGGCCGAGCCCCCGGTTGCCGCCCTTCGTGGTCCAGCCCCGGGTGAACACCTCCGCCGTCGCCGCCGGGTCCACGCCGGGGCCGGTGTCCGAGACCCGCAGCTCCAGCTCCTCGTCGGTGGCGCGGGCCGTCACCGTCACCCGGGCGCCCGCCCCGGCGCTCTGGGCCGCCTCGATCGCGTTGTCGATCAGGTTGCCCAGCACCGTCACCAGCTCGCGGGGCGGGAGGGCGGCGGGCAGCACCCCGTCGTCGATCCGGCTGCGGGCGTCCAGCTCCAGCTCCACCCCGCGCTCGTTGGCCTGCGCCGCCTTGCCCAGCAGCAGCGCCGCCAGTACGGGCTCCGCCACCGCCGCCACCACCCGGTCGGTGAGCGCCTGGGCCAGGGCCAGCTCCTGGACGGCGAAGTCGACGGCCTCCCCGGTGCGCTCCAGCTCGATGAGCGAGACGACCGTGTGCAGGCGGTTGGCCGCCTCGTGGGCCTGGGAGCGCAGCGCCTCGGCGAAGCCCCGTACCGAGTCCAACTCACCCGAGAGCGCCTGGAGTTCGGTGTGGTCGCGCAGGGTCACCACCGAGCCGCGCCGGTCGCCGCCGCTCACCGGGGAGGTGTTGACCACCAGTACCCGGTCGTCGGTGAGGTGCAACTCGTCCACCCGGGGGTCGGCGGCCAGCAGGGCGCCGTTGAGCGGGGGCGGCAGGCCCAGGTCGGTGACCGGGCGGCCGAGGGGGCTGGCGCGCAGGCCGAGCAGTTCGCGGCCCGCGTCGTTGATCAGCGCGACCCGCCGCTGCCCGTCGAGGAGGAGCAGCCCCTCGCGTACGCCGTGCAGCGCGGCCTGGTGGTACTCGTAGAGTCGGCTCAGCTCGGCGGCGTTCATGCCGTGCGTGTGGCGGCGCAGCCGGGCGTTGATGACGTACGTGCCCGCGCCGCAGAGCACCAGCGCGCCGACCGCGACCCAGAGCATCGAGACGACCTGGCGGCGCACCTCGGCGCTGATCCGCTCCAGCAGGATGCCGGCGCTGACCAGGGCGACGACCTCCCCCCGCTCACCGGTGACGGGCGTGACCACGCGCACGGAGGGGCCCAGCGTGCCGGTGTAGGTCTCGCTGAACGTCCGCCCGCGCAGGGCCTGTTCGCGGTGGCCGACGAACGTGCCGCCGATGCGGTCCGCGCGGGGGTGGGTGTAGCGGGTGCCGTCCGGCGCCATGATCGTGACGAAGGTGACGCGGGCGTCGCGGCGTACGTCCTCCGCGTACGGCTGCAGGCGGCGCGAGGGGTCGGCGTCCGCGAGGGCGGCGGCGACCAGCGGCGAGTCCGCCACCGAGACGGCGACCGCGCGGGCCTGCGCGGCGGCGGAGCGCTCGGCGCGGGCGCTGTCGCTGTAGTAGACGAAGACCGCGCAGCCCGCCACGACCGCGGCGATCAGCACCACCTGCATGGCGAAGAGCTGGCCGGCGAGGCTGCGGGGACGGGGGGCGCGCATGGGGCCAGTCTGCCTCCCGGCCCGGGCTCCCGGCCCGGCGGAGAACTCAATGAACGAAACCGTGACGCCCGTCACAGCGGGCGGGATAGTCGCCGGGACATCCCCCACCCCCTCAAGGAGGCACCCGTGTCCGCGCAGCCGCCCGGGACGACGACCGCGCCGCAAGGCGCCGGCCGGGACCGTACCCACTACCTCTACCTGGCCGTGATCGCGGCGGTGCTGGCCGGCATCGCCGTCGGCTTCGCGGCGCCCGACGTCGCCAAGGAGCTGAAGCCGATCGGCAGCGGCTTCGTCAACCTCATCAAGATGATGATCTCGCCGATCATCTTCTGCACGATCGTGCTGGGCGTGGGCTCGGTCCGCAAGGCCGCCAAGGTCGGCGCCGTGGGCGGCCTCGCGCTCGCGTACTTCATGGTGATGTCGACCGTCGCGCTGGCCATCGGCCTGCTGGTGGGCAACCTGCTCGACCCGGGCAGCGGCCTGCACCTGACCGAGGCGGCGAAGAGCGCCGGCGCCGCGCAGGCGGCGGGCGCCTCGGAGTCCACCGCGGACTTCCTGCTCGGGATCATCCCGACCACGCTGGTCTCGGCCTTCACCGAGGGCGAGGTGCTGCAGACGCTGCTGGTGGCGCTGCTGTGCGGCTTCGCGCTGCAGATGATGGGCGCCGTCGGGGAGCCGGTGCTGCGCGGGGTGGAGCACATCCAGCGGCTGGTCTTCCGGGTACTGGCGATGATCATGTGGGTGGCGCCGGTGGGTGCCTTCGGCGCGATCGCCGCCGTGGTGGGGGAGACGGGCGTGGACGCGCTGAAGTCCCTCGCCGTGATCATGCTCGGCTTCTACGCGACCTGCCTGGTCTTCGTCTTCGGCGTGCTGGGGCTGCTGCTGCGGGTGGTCGCCGGCATCAACCTGCTGATGCTGCTGAAGTACCTGGCACGGGAGTTCCTCCTCATCCTCTCCACCTCCTCCTCGGAGTCGGCGCTGCCCCGGCTGATCGCGAAGATGGAGCACCTGGGCGTCTCCAAGCCGGTCGCCGGGATCACGGTGCCGACGGGCTACTCCTTCAACCTCGACGGCACGGCCATCTACCTGACGATGGCCTCGCTCTTCATCGCCGAGGCGATGGGCGACCCGCTCAGCCTGGGCCAGCAGATCTCGCTGCTGCTGTTCATGATCGTCGCCTCGAAGGGCGCGGCGGGCGTCACGGGCGCCGGCATGGCCACGCTGGCGGGCGGACTGCAGTCGCACCGGCCGGAGTTGGTCGACGGCGTGGGGCTGATCGTGGGCATCGACCGCTTCATGAGCGAGGCGCGGGCGCTGACGAACTTCGCGGGAAACGCGGTGGCCTGCGTACTGGTCGGCACCTGGACCAAGGAGATCGACAAGGAGCGGGCGGCGGAAGTCCTCGCCGGGCGGCTGCCGTTCGACGAGCAGACGCTGCTGGACGACCATCCGGCGGCCGCGGCGCCCGTACCGAAGCAGGTCACGGCGGTGTGAGGCGGGGGGCGGCGGCGGTGGGGCCTCCTGCCGCCGCTACCGTGCCTGCCATGGTCAACTCGTATGCGGGACTTGATGATTCCGGCGTCGCAGCGGCTGCCGCCCGGGCCGGCGCCGACGTGGTGCGCGGTCTGTACGGGCAGCGGCTCGACCGGATCGACAAGGGCGCCGGGGACTTCGCCACCGCCGCCGACCTGGCGGCCGAGGCGGCGATCCTCGACGTGCTGAGCGCCGCGCGGCCGGCGGACTCCGTGCTCGGCGAGGAGGGCGGGCGGCAGGGGGCGGCGCGGTCCGTACGGCAGTGGCTGGTGGACCCCCTGTGCGGCACGCTCAACTACGCCTCCGGGGGCATGCTGACGGCCGTCAACGTGGCGCTGTCCGACGGCGGGGCGGCGGCGGTGGCGGATCCCTTCGGCGGGGAGGTCCACGTCACCGACGGCGAGACGGCGTGGCTGCAACACGAGGGCGGAAAAGTCGCGTTGGCGCCCACGTCCGCGACGCGACTGGTGGACGTCAACCTCGATCCGCCCTTCCCCGGCGCCCCCGGCTTCCGGGCGGTGGAGCTGCTGGCCCGCGACGACTTCGTGGCCGCCTTCCGCCCCCGCGTCCTCTCCACCACCCTCGCGCTGGCCTGGGTCGCCGCCGGCCGGCGCGCCGCGTACGTGACGGACGGCGGCGACCTCACCACCAGCGTCCACTTCGCCGCCGGAATCGCCCTGTGCCGGGCGGCGGGCTGCGTGGTCACGGGCATCGACGGGGCGCCGCTCGGCGCGCACGGCCGCGGCCTGCTGGCGGCGGCGGACGGGGCCACGCACGCGGAGCTGCTGGGGATGATCCGCTCGTCCGGCGGGGCGTAGCCGCGCCGCCGGGGCCCTCAGCCCGTCCGCTCCCCGCCGCCGCCCCCCGGTGCGATCAGGCCGGTCTCGTAGGCCAGGACGACGGCCTGAACGCGGTCGCGCAGGCCCAGCTTCGACAGGATGCGGCCGATGTGGGTCTTGACCGTGGTGGGGCTGAGGAAGAGGCGTTCCGCAAGCTCGGCGTTGCTGAGGCCCGTACCCAGGAGGCGGAGCACCTCCAGCTCGCGCGGCGTCAGGGCGGGCAGGTCGCGGTGGGCGGGGGCGGCGGGGGCCTCGGTGCGCTGGGCGAAGCGTTCGATCAGGCGGCGGGTGATCGCGGGGGCGAGCAGGGCGTCGCCGGAGCGCACCAGGCGTACGGCGGCGACCAGGTGCTCGGGGCTGACGTCCTTGAGCAGGAAGCCGCTGGCGCCGGCGGTGAGCGCGGCGTACACGTAGTGGTCGAGGTCGTACGTGGTCAGGATGATGATCCGGGGGCCGGCCGGGCTGTGGGGGCCGGCGTCGGCGAGGATGCGCCGGGTCGCCTCGATGCCGTCCATCCCGGGCATCCGGATGTCCATGAGGACGACGTCGGGCCGGGTGCGGCGGACCGCGGCGAGGGCCTCGGCCCCGTCGGCCGCCTCGGCCGCCACCTCGATCCCGTCGGCGGCGAGGATCATCCCGAAGCCCGTACGCACCAGGGCCTGGTCGTCGGCGATGACGGCGCGCAGCGGCGCCGGCGCGCTCACGCGGACCGCCAGGGGATGCGGGCCGTGACCTTGAAGCCGCCGGCCAGGGTGGGGCCGCAGGCCAACTCGCCCTGGTAGACCGCGAGTCGCTCGCGCAGGCCGATGAGGCCGCGGCCGTTTCCGCCGGCCGGGACCGCCTCGCGCACCCCGCCGGTGTCCGTGACCGCTATCGCCAGCAGGTCCCCGGCACAGCCGATCACGACGGCGGCCTCGGCGCCGGAGGCGTGCTTGATGGTGTTGGTGAGGGCCTCCTGGACGACGCGGTACGCGGCGAGGTCCACCCCGGTGGGCAGCGGGTCCGCCGGCAGCGACACCGACAGCGACACGGGGGTGCCCGCGGCCCGTACCCGCTCGACCAGGGAGTCGAGCTGCCCGAGGCCCGGCTGCGGCTCGAAGCCGTCGGGGCGCTCGTGGTCGGGGGCGGCGAGCAGGCCCATCACGTGGCGCAGCTCGGCCATGGCCGCCCTGCCGCCCGACTCGACCGCCAGCAGCGCCGACTTGGACCGCTCGGGCGCCGTGTCCATCACCTTGCGGGCCGCTCCCGCCTGGATCACCATCACGCTCACATTGTGGGTCACCACGTCGTGCAGTTCGGCGGCGATCCGGGAACGCTCCTCCGCCACCGCCCGCCGCGTGGCCTCCTGCTGCGCCTGCTCCAACCGCGTGTAGCGGTCCCGGCTCGCCGCCAACTGCCGCTGCCAGAACCGCATCAGGCCGGCCAGCGTGCCCCCGATGAGCAGGACGACGGCCGGGCTGGACCAGCCGGGCAGGATGGGTTCGGTGTCCCGGAACGCGAGGCCGGCCAGGACGGCGGCGAGGACCATGCCGGCGATGGCGCGGGTGCGGTGGCGGCTGTACATGACGGCGCTGTAGGCGCCCAGGACGCAGGCCACCACGTTCATCCAGGTGGCGTCGTCGACCATGACCAGCGTCGCGCCCATCACCACCGCGAACGCGGTCAGCGGATAGCGGCGCCGGTAGGCCAGCGGCAGCGACGACAGCACGACGAACGGCCAGCTCATCCGCGAGTGGCCCTCCCCCACGGCCACGGTGCGCGGGGCCGGGCCGCCGTCGGGCAGTCCCGGCACCGGGGGCGGTATGTGCACGTCCTGCTTGAAGCGGACCAGGTCGCCGTCGGAGTAGCGCGCCGCCACGATCAGCGAGACGGCCGTCAGCAGCACCGCCAGCAGCACGTCGAGACGCACCGCGCGCCGCGACAGCGGGGTGCGCTCCGCGTCCGGGCGCAGTACGTCGCGCAGCTGCCGGCGCCAACCGTGCGACCTCTCCGTCTCCATGCGCACATTGTGCGGCCCGCCCGCCCCGGCCCACATCCCCCTGGACGACCACGCAGCCGCCCCGCAGGCGTACGTCGCAGGGATGACCCCGCGGCCGGATCCTCCGCGCGAAGGGCCCGATGTCGGTGCCGCGACGGACGCGCGGGCCGACCGGCCGCCCGTACCTTCGCCGAGCCGGCAGCGCGACGAGCCCCTCCCGACCCCGACGGACGGACGACTCCCATGACCTACGTGATCGAACTGGCAGGTGCGGCCAAGCGCTACGACAGCGCCGGCCCGCCCGCCCTCGGACCGATCGACCTCAGCGTCGCCCAGGGCGAGGCACTGGCCGTCACCGGACCCTCCGGCAGCGGCAAGTCGACGCTGCTGAACCTCGTCGCCGGCCTGGACAAGCCCACCGGGGGCGCGGTCACCGTGGCCGGCCGGCGGGTCGACCAGCTGAGCGAGCACGGACTGGCCCGCTTCCGCCGCGAGCAGATCGGCATCGTCTTCCAGTTCTTCAACCTGCTCGACGACCTCACCGTCGCCGACAACATCCAGCTCCCCGCCCAACTCACCGGCACCACGCGGAAGAAGACCGCGGCCCGCGCCGCCGAACTCATGGAGGTACTGGGCATCGCCCAGCACGCCCGCGCCTACCCGGGCCGCCTCTCCGGCGGCGAACGCCAGCGGGTCGCGGTGGCCCGCGCGCTGGTCAACAAGCCCGCGCTGCTGCTCGCGGACGAGCCGACCGGCGCGCTCGACACCGCCTCGGGGCACGACGTGCGCGAGCTGCTGGTGGACCTGCACCGCGGCGGGCAGACCATCGTGCTGGTGACCCACGACCTGGCGCTCGCCCAGGACTGCGCGAGCCGCACGATCCACCTGGTCGACGGGCACCTGGCGGCCGACTCCCGTGCGCAGGCCGTCCGATGAGGGGCTGGATGAGGGGCCGGGGGTCGCCCATCGCCCGGGTCGTACGCTCCGGGGTGGGCCGGCGGCGGGTGCAGACGGTGGTGATCGCCGTCGCCACGCTGATGGCCGTGGCCTCGGCCGTCGTCGCCGGCTCGCTCGTGGTCGCGACGAACGCGCCCTTCGACCATGCCTTCGCGAAGCAGAACGGCGCCCATCTGACCGCGCAGTTCGACCCGCAGAAGGTGAGCGGGGCGCGACTGGAGGAGACCGGGCGGCTGGCGGGGGTCACCGCGAGCGGCGGCCCGTACCCCGTCACGTCGATCCAGCCGGTGGACTCCCAGGGCGGGCATCTGCCGAGCATGACCCTGGCCGGTCGGTCCGGCCCGCACGCCGAGGTGGACGACCTGGACCTCAAGTCCGGGCGCTGGGCCGCCGATCCGGGCGAGATCGTCCTGTCGGCGTCGTTCGCCGGACCCTTCCTCAAGGCCGGCTCCACCCTGAAGCTGTCGGACGCCGCCGACGCGCCCGTGCTGACGGTCGTGGGCTTCGCCACCTCGGTGGCGCGGACCGCCGAGGCGTGGGCGGCGCCCGCCCAGGTCCGCTCGCTCGGCTCGAAGGACAGCCCCGTCACCAGCCAGATGCTCTACCGGTTCAGCTCCGCCGGTACGAAGGGGCAGCTCGCCGCCGACCGCCGGGCGCTCACCGCCGCCGTACCGGCCGGGGCGCTGGTGGCGACCCAGTCGTACCTGGACACCAAGCGGGCCGCCGACGCGGGCGCGCGGGCGACCGTCCCCTTCCTCCTCGCCTTCGGCGTGCTGGGCCTGGCGATGTCGGTGATCATCATCGGCAGTGTGGTGAGCGGCTCGGTCGGTACCGGCCTGCGCCGGATCGGCATCCTGAAGGCCGTCGGCTTCACCCCGCGCGAGGTCGTACGGGCTTACGTGGCCCAGGCGTTGATCCCGGCCGGCGTGGGCATCGTGCTCGGCGTCGCCCTGGGCAACGTGCTCGCCCTGCCGCTGCTGGCGGACACCGAGCAGGTGTACGGCACGGCCTCGCTGAGCGTGGCGTGGTGGGTGGACGTCGTGGTGCCGCTCGCGGCGCTGGCGGTCGTCGGGCTCGCCGCGCTGCTCCCCGCGCTGCGGGCCGGGCGGCTGCGTACGGTCGAGGCCATCGCGGTCGGCCGGGCACCGCGCACCGGGCGCGGCCAGTGGGCGCACCGGGCGATGGGCCGGCTGCCGCTGCCGAGGGCGGTGACGTACGGCCTCGCCAGCCCCTTCGCCCATCCGGTCCGCACGCTCGCGCTGCTGCTGGCGGTGGCCTTCGGTACGGTCGCGGCGACCTTCGCGGTCGGCCTGACGCAGTCCCTCAACGCGATCGGCGCCGCTGCGGACCCCGAGGAGCGCGCGGCGGTCACCGCCATCAGCGGGATGCCCCAGGGGGAGGGCGGCGGACCGGTACCCGGGAGGGGCGGCGGTGAACCGCCCCCCGGGCAGCAGGCCCCGCAGGCGCCGTCCGCCGACCCGGCGAAGGTCGCCGCCGCGGTCAGGGCGCAGGCGGGCACCGCCTCGTACTACGGGCTGAGCCGGGTGCGGGTCCAGGTGACCGGGCTCTCCGGCGCGCTGGAGGCCAGCCTGTACCAGGGCGACACGAGCGACGGCCGCTACGAGATGATCTCCGGGCGGTGGTTCACCGCGCCCGGGGAGGCCGTCGTGCCGACCGGGTTCCTGGAGCGGACCGGCAGCGGCGTCGGCGACACGGTGCGGGTCACGTACCGGAAGGCCCCGGACCGGAAAGAGGTGCGGACCCTGCGGATCGTCGGCGAGGCCTTCGACACCTCCGACGACGGGCTGCACCTCAACGCGGACATGGCCACCTTCACCGGGGTCGCGCCCCAGACCTTCCTGATCGCGGTGAAGCCGGGCGTCTCCGCCGCCGCGTACGCGGAGGAACTCGCCGCGGTGGTAGGGCCGTTGGGCGGCGAGGTCTTCGCCAACCCGTCCTCGCAGGAGGAGAACATGATCCTCCTCCTGGACGCGATGGCGGTGCTGCTCACCCTCATGCTGGTTTCCGTGGCGGGCCTGGGCGTGCTCAACTCCGTCGTCCTGGACACCCGCGAACGCGTCCACGACCTGGGCGTGTGCAAGGCGGTCGGCATGACCCCGCGCCAGACCCTGAGCCTGGTGCTCGCCTCGGTCGCCGGGATCGGCCTGGTCGGCGGCCTGGTCGGGCTGCCGCTCGGGTACGCCCTGCACGGCTACGTGCTGCCGGTGATGGGGCGCTCGGCGGGCACCGGGCTGCCGCCGTCGATCCTCGACGTCTACGGCACGGAGCAGCTGGCGCTGCTGGCCCTGGCCGGGGTCGTGATCGCCGTGCTGGGCGCGCTGGCGCCGGCCGGCTGGGCGGCGAAGGTCCGGACGGCCACGGCGCTGCGGACGGAGTGAGGGGCGGCGCCCCCGCCGGGCCCGGTCACCCGGCGGGGCGCAGCCACACCGTCGCCAGCGGCGGCAGCACCAGGGTGAGGGAGGCCGGTTGGCCGTGCCAGGGGGTCGACTCCGGCTTCAGGGGGTCGGGGTTGGCGACGCCGCTGCCGCCGTAGCGGGTGTCGTCCGTGTTGAGGACCTCCTGCCAGGCGGTGTACTGGTCGGGGACGCCCAGGCGGTAGCCGGGGCGTGCCACGGGGGAGAAGTTGCCGACCGCCAGCAGGGGCGTGCCGTCGGCCGCGTGGCGGAGGTAGGCCAGGACGTTGTCCTCCGCCGCGCCGCCCTCCACCCAGGTGAAGCCCTCGGGGGCGGTGTCGCGCTCCCACAGGGCGGGGGTGGCGCGGTAGACGCGGTTGAGGTCGCGGACGAGATCGCGTACGCCCCGGTGGTCGGCCTCGGCCGCGTAGGCCGGGTCGAGCAGCCACCAGTCGGGGCCGTGCGCCTCCGCCCACTCCGCGCCCTGGGCGAACTCCTGGCCCATGAAGAGGAGTTGCTTGCCCGGATGGCTCCACATGTAGCCCAGGTACGCGCGCAGGTCGGCGCGCTGCTGCCACCAGTCGCCCGGCATCTTCGAGACCAGGGAGCGCTTGCCGTGCACCACCTCGTCATGGGAGATCGGCAGCACGTAGTTCTCGCTGTAGGCGTAGACCATCGAGAACGTCAGCTCGCCGTGGTGGTGGCGGCGGTGCACCGGGTCGCGGGCGAAGTAGTCCAGCGAGTCGTGCATCCAGCCCATGTTCCACTTCAGCCCGAAGCCCAGCCCGCCCAGCCCCGAGGCGCCGACGTGGTCGGTGGCGCGGGTGACGCCGTCCCAGGCGGTGGACTCCTCGGCGATGGTGACGACGCCGGGGCAGCGGCGGTAGACGGTGGCGTTCATCTCCTGGAGGAAGGCCACCGCGTCCAGGTTCTCCCGCCCGCCGTGGGCGTTGGGCGTCCACTGGCCCTCCTCGCGCGAGTAGTCGAGGTAGAGCATGGAGGCGACCGCGTCGACGCGCAGGCCGTCGATGTGGAACTCCTCGCACCAGTACACCGCGTTGGCGACCAGGAAGTTGCGCACCTCCGGGCGCCCGTAGTCGAACTCCAGCGTCCCCCAGTCGGGGTGCGCCGCGCGCGCCGGGTCCGCGTGCTCGTACAGCGGCCGGCCGTCGAACCGCGCCAACGCCCAGTCGTCGCGCGGGAAGTGGGCCGGCACCCAGTCCATCAGGACGCCGATCCCGGCCGCGTGCAGCGTGTCGACCAGGTGGCGGAAGTCGTCGGGGCCGCCCAGGCGGGCCGTGGGGGCGTAGAAGCCGGTGACCTGGTAGCCCCAGGAGCCGCCGTAGGGGTGCTCGGCCAGCGGCATCAGCTCCACGTGCGTGAAGCCCAGATCGCTGACGTAGGCGGTGAGTTGGCGGGCCAGCTCGCGGTAGCCCAGGCCGGGGCGCCAGGAGGGGAGGTGGACCTCGTAGACCGAGAACGGCGCCTCGTGCACGGGGCGGTCGGCGCGGTGCGCCATCCAGTGCGCGTCGCCCCACTCGTACGAACTGGCCGTGACCACCGAGGCGGTGGCGGGCGGCACCTCGGTGCACCGCGCCATCGGGTCGGCGCGCAGGGTGTGCCCGCCGTCCGGGGTGGCGATGTCGAACTTGTACGCCTCCCCGGCGCCGACGCCCGGCAGGAACAGCTCCCAGACACCGGACCCGCCCAGCGAGCGCATCGGGGCGGCGGCGGGGTCCCAGTAGTTGAAGCCGCCCGCGATCCGCACCCCCCGCGCGTCCGGCGCCCAGAGCGCGAACCGGGTGCCCGGTACGCCGTCCAGGACGACGGGGTGCGCGCCCAGGGCCTCCCAGAGGCGCTCGTGGCGGCCCTCGCGGATCAGGTGCAGGTCCAGCTCGCCCAGGGTGGGCGCGAAGCGGTAGGCGTCGGGTATCCGCAGGACGTCGTCCTCGCCGTAGGTGATCCGCAGCCGGTAGTCGGGGAGGGCGCGCTTGCGCGGCAGGAGGGCGGCGAAGAAGCCGTCGCCCTCGTCGAACAGCTCCACCGCCCGCTCCCCGCCGCGCTCCCGGCACAGGGCGCCGACCTCCCGCGCGTACGGGCGCAGCACCCGGATCACCACACCGCCGCGCACCCGATGGGCGCCCAGCACGCCGTGCGGGTCGTGGTGCGTACCGGACAGGAGGCGGGCGCGGTCGTCGGCGGGGAGCGGGGGCGCGGGGCGGGGCGGGGCGGGGGCCTTGGGCGTACGGACCTGCGCCGCCGGGGACTTGGGCTCGCGCGCCTGCGCCGCCGCTGCTGATCGGGGTTTGGGGGGGACGGTCACGGGTGGGGCTCCTCGGCTGCGGGTGCTGGGGGTCTCCGGGAGGTGCGGGCCTTGCGGGAGGCGCGGGCGCGGGCGTTGCGGGCTTTTGGGGGCAGGGGGCTTCGCGGGCATCACGCCGCCAGCCGGCGGATCGCGGCGAGCGGGACGTCCAGCCAGTCCGGCCGGTGGCGGGCCTCGTAGAGGACCTCGTAGACCACCTTGTCCGCCTCGAAGGCGTCCAGCAGTCCGGGCTGCTCGCGCGGGTCGGCGCCGGACTCCTCGGCGTACCCCGCGCAGTACGCCGCGCGGCTGGCCGCCGCCCAGTGCGGGGCGGCCCGGGAGGAGCGGGCCGCGTAGTCGAAGGAGCGCAGCATCCCGGCCACGTCGCGGGCGGTGGGCTGCGGATGGCGGCGCTCGGCGACGGGGCGGGAGGGCTCGCCCTCGAAGTCGATGATCGTCCAGTGTCCGGCCGAGGCGAGGGCCTGGCCCAAGTGCAGGTCGCCGTGGACGCGTTGGGCCGCCCAGGTCTGGCCGCCCCCCTCGGTGAGGCGGGTGAAGCGCGCGGCGAGGGCGTCGCGGTAGGGCAGCAGCGCCGGGACGGCGGCGGCAGCGGCGTCCAGGCGCCGCGTCATCAGCGCCGCCAGGTGCTCGATCTGCGGGCGGCGCAGGACGGCCGTGGGCAGCGCCCGCGCCAGCGCCGTGTGCATCCGCGCGGTGGCCGCGCCCAGCGCCCGCGCCTCGCCGCCGAAGGAGGCGCCGCGCGCCGCCGCCGCGAGCGCCAGCTCCCAGCCGTCCGCCGCGCCCGCCAGGAAGGGGGAGAGCACTCCCAGGGTCGCCGCCCTCCCGCCGCCCTCTTCGCCGGCTGCCTCGGCGAATCCTGTTGTCTGGTCCGTGCTGAACCAGGCCGCCGGCGGCGGCGCGCAGTCCGCCCCCGCGCGGGCCAGTGCGAGCGGCAGTTCCAGATCCGGGTTCGGGCCGGCGAAGACCCGCCGGAAGAGCTTGAGGATCAGCTGATCGCCGTAGACCACCGAGGAGTTGGACTGCTCGGCGCCGAGCGGGCGCGCCGGTGCCCGCTCCGGTATCGCCGTCCCGGGCTCGCGGGAGAAGACCAGCGGACCCAGCCGCCCCGGCAGCCGCAGCCGCTCCAGCAGGACGCCGGCCAGCCGGGGGTCGCCCAGCGCGTCGTAGGCCGCCGCCCCGTGCAGCGGGCCGTCCGCCGCCGTCCCCAGCGACCAGGGCGCGAGGCGCGCGGGCAGCGGGGCCGGGCGCAGGCCCAGCAGCAGCTGGTAGACGTCCACCGCAGGCCCCGGCTGCTCCACCCGTACGAGCAGGTGGAGCAGACCGGGCGCATTGCCGGCGGCCGGGGTGGCGGGGGCCCCGTACGGCAGCAGCTCGGTGACCGAGACGAGGCGGACCGCGCCGATGGGGCGGTCCTTGCCCGCGAACCAGCGCTGCCGGGGGAGCCAGGGCAGCAGCAGAGGGGTGAGGGAGAGCGCCAACCCCCGCAGGTCAGGCGGAGGTTCGGTCCGGTCGGCGGCGTGCACCGCCCTGTGCCTGCTCTCCGCCATCTGCTGCACTCCCCTCGGCTTGTACGGGCCTGCGGTGGTGCGGTGCGCGGTGGTGCCGTGTGCGGTGGTGCCGTGTGCTCTCGTACGAGCGCCTGCCCCGTCGGCGGGCTTCTGAACAGGCGCTCTGCTGGGGAGACTTACTCCTGGCGCAGCCGGAACCAGTAGAAGCCGTGACCCGCCATCGTCAGCAGGTACGGCAGCTTCCCGACCGCCGGGAAGCGCACCCCGCCGATCAGCTCCACCGGATGGCGTCCCGCGTAGGCGCTCAGGTCCAGCTCGGTGGGCTGGGCGAAGCGGGAGAAGTTGCTGACGCAGAGCACCAGGTCGTCCGTGCCGTCGCCGTTCGCCGGCGCCTCGCGCAGGAAGGCCAGCACCGCCGGGTTGGACGAGGGCAGCTCCTGGTACGAGCCCAGGCCGAACGCCCGGTTCTGCTTGCGCACCTCGATCATCCGGCGCGTCCAGTGCAGCAGCGAGGACGGGGAGGACATCGACGCCTCGACGTTGGTGACCTGGTAGCCGTACACCGGATCCATGATCGTCGGGAGGAAGAGGCGCCCCGGATCGCAGGAGGAGAAGCCGGCGTTGCGGTCGGGCGTCCACTGCATCGGGGTGCGCACCGCGTCGCGGTCGCCCAGCCAGATGTTGTCGCCCATGCCGATCTCGTCGCCGTAGTAGAGGATCGGCGAGCCCGGCAGCGAGAGCAGCAGCGCGGTGAACAGCTCGATCTGGTTGCGGTCGTTGTCCAGCAGCGGCGCCAGCCGGCGGCGGATGCCGATGTTGGCGCGCATCCGCGGGTCCTTGGCGTACTCCGCGTACATGTAGTCGCGCTCCTCGTCGGTGACCATCTCCAGGGTCAACTCGTCGTGGTTGCGCAGGAAGATGCCCCACTGGCAGCCCGCGGGGATCTGCGGGGTCTTGGCGAGGACCTCGGAGACCGGGTAGCGCGACTCCCGCCGTACCGCCATGAAGATCCGCGGCATCACCGGGAAGTGGAAGGCCATGTGGCACTCGTCGCCGCCGGAGGGGTAGTCGCCGAAGTAGTCGACCACGTCCTCCGGCCACTGGTTGGCCTCCGCCAGCAGCACGGTGTCCGGGTAGGCGGCGTCGATCTCCCGGCGGATGCGCCGCAGGAAGTCGTGCGTCTCGGGGAGGTTCTCGCAGTTGGTGCCCTCGCGGGCGTACAGGTAGGGCACCGCGTCCAGGCGGAAGCCGTCGATGCCCAGGTCCAGCCAGAAGCGCAGGGACGCCAGCAGCTCCTCCTGGACCTTCGGGTTGTCGAAGTTGAGGTCCGGCTGGTGGGAGAAGAAGCGGTGCCAGTAGTACTGCTTGCGCACCGGGTCGTACGTCCAGTTGCTCGACTCGGTGTCGACGAAGATGATGCGGGCATCCTGGAACTGCTTGTCGTCGTCGGCCCACATGTAGTAGTCGCCGTACGGCCCTTCGGGGTCCCGGCGCGACTCCTGGAACCAGGGGTGCTGGTCGCTGGTGTGGTTCACCACGAAGTCGATGATCACCCGCATCCCGCGCTGGTGCGCGCAGTCCACGAACTCCACGAAGTCGGCCAGGTCGCCGAAGTCGGGCAGCACGGCGGTGTGGTCGGAGACGTCGTAGCCGCCGTCGCGCAGCGGCGAGGCGAAGAACGGCGGCAGCCACAGGCAGTCCACGCCCAGCCACTGCAGGTAGTCCAACTTGGCGGTGAGGCCCTTGAGATCGCCTGTCCCGTCGCCGTTGCTGTCCTGGAAGGAGCGCACCAGGACCTCGTAGAAGACCGCGCGTTTGAACCACTCCGGATCGCGGTCCTCGGCCGGGGTGTCCTCGAAGGTGTCGGGGACGGGTTCGTTGACCATCATGTGCGGGGGACCCTCCGATCGTGCAGGAGCGTGAGGACGTGGGCGGGGGCGGGTGCGTGTCCGGGGTCCAGGCGTACGTAGTTGCTCCGCCCCCAGTGGTACGTCTCGCCGGTCAACTCGTCGCGCATCAGCAGTGGTTCGGCCCCCGCCAGCTGGGTCGGCGAGGCGCCGAGCCGCGTCACGTCCAACGAGACCGTAGCCTCCTGGGTGTGGTGCGGGTCGAGGTTGACCACCACGACGACGGTGTCGTGCCCTTTGCGCTTGGAATAGGCGATGACGTGCTCGTTGTCGACATGGTGGAAGCGCAGATTGCGTAGCCGCTGGAGCGCCGGATGCGCGCGGCGGACGGTGTTGAGGGTACGCAGCAGGGGGGCCAGGCCCTCCGTCTCGGCTTTCTCCCAGTCGCGTGGGCGCAGTTGGTACTTCTCCGAGTCCAGGTACTCCTCGCTGCCGGGGCGTACGGGCGTGTTCTCGCACAGCTCGTAGCCCGCGTAGACGCCCCAGCTCGGGGAGAGCGTCGCCGCCAGCACGGCCCGTGCGGCGAAGGCCGGGCGGCCGCCGTGCTGCAGGTGGGCGTGCAGGATGTCGGGGGTGTTCACGAAGAGGTTGGGGCGCAGGTACGCGGCCGACTCGGTCGACAGCTCGGTGAGGTAGTCGGTCAGCTCCTGCTTGGAGTTGCGCCAGGTGAAGTACGTGTACGACTGCTGGAAGCCGATCTGGGCGAGGGTGCGCATCATCGCCGGGCGGGTGAACGCCTCGGCCAGGAAGATGACGTCCGGGTCTGCTTTGTTGATGTGGTTGATGACTTCTTCCCAGAACACCACTGGCTTGGTGTGCGGGTTGTCGACGCGGAAGATTCTTACTCCGTGGTCCATCCAGTGGCGCAGGACGCGGATCGTTTCGGTGACGATGCCGTCGAAGTCCGCGTCGAAGGCGATCGGGTAGATGTCCTGGTACTTCTTCGGGGGGTTCTCCGCGTAGGCGATCGTGCCGTCGGGGCGGTGGTGGAACCACTCCGGGTGCTTGGCCACCCAGGGGTGGTCCGGGGAGCACTGCAGGGCGAAGTCGAGGGCCACCTCCATGCCCAGGTCGCGGGCGGTGGCGACGAAGTGGTCGAAGTCCGCGAGCGTGCCCAGGTCCGGGTGGACCGCGTCGTGGCCGCCGTCCGGTGAGCCGATCGCCCAGGGGCTGCCTACGTCGTGGGGGGTGGGGGAGAGGGTGTTGTTCGGGCCCTTGCGGTGGGACGTTCCGATGGGGTGGATCGGCGGCAGGTACACCACGTCGAAGCCCATCTGCGCGATCGCCGGGAGGCGTTGGGACGCGGTGCGCAGGGTGCCGCTGGCGGGGTGGCCGTCGGGGGTGGTGCGGGCGCCCTCGGAGCGGGGGAAGAGTTCGTACCAGGAGCCGAAGAGGGCGCGGGGGCGTTCTACGAGGAGGGGGAGGGGGGGTGAGGCTGTGACGTGTTCCCGTAGGGGGTGGCGGTCCAGGAGTCCCAGGAGGGCGGGGTCGAGGGCGGCGGCCAGCCGCTCGGCTATGGGTCGCTTGTTGCTGCGCAGCTCCTGCACCACTGCGGCGAGGGCGCCCCGGTGGGCCTTGGGCATTCCCTGGGCGGCGCGTTCGTGCAGCAACGCGCCTTCTTCGAGGACCAGTTCCGCGTCGATGCCGGCGGGGATCTTGATCTCGGCGTGGTGGCGCCAGGTTGCCAGGGGGTCGCTCCACGCCTCTATCCGGTAGGACCAGCGGCCCTCGTGCGTCGGGGTCACCTCGGCGGTCCAGCGGTCGGTGCCGGGGGCTTCCTCGCGCATCGGGGTGTACGGGCCCGGTCTGCCCTCGGGGTCCAGGAGCACCGCGTTGGCGGCTACGGCGTCGTGTCCCTCGCGGAAGATCGTGGCTGTGATGTCGAAGGACTCGCCGCTTACCGCCTTCGCGGGGAGGGTGCCGCAGTCGATGCGGGGGTGGATGTCACGTATGGGTATGCGGCCGATCTGCGGGGACAATTGGGATCACCTGGCGTCACGGTTCGGGGGTGTCGTGCCGGGGTGTGCGGAGGAGATGCGGTGAGCCTTCCACGGGCGGAGTCGGCGCAATCCGGTCGTGGGTGAACTACTGGTGCGTAGGGGGGAGTTACGCTGCGGGGTGGTGTGGTGCCACGGTGCGACATTAACCGACGCGGGGGGATGCGGCGAGGGGCTTCGTGCTTGTGGGGCGGGGCCTCTCCGCGACAACTCCGAAAAGCCATAGGGATTGACTTGCCATCGGTCGATTTGCTGCTCTGTCGGGGGCCTGCGTTGCGGTGCGTCTTTTCGGAGTCGTCGCTCCGGGCCCCTCACGCGGGCTGCCGGCTTCCTGTCGTGCTCGGGGGCGCGTCGCTCTGGGGGCCTGCTCGGGCTGTCGGCTCCTGTTGTGCTTAGTCGTCCAGTACGCCGGACAGGTAGGCGTGGATCAGGGTGCGGGTTTCTTTGATCAGGGCTGGGTTGCCTGATTTGTTGGTGCGGAAGGCCAGTTTGAGTAGGGCGTCCACTGCTTCCACGGCTACCAGGCAGGCTCGTTGCAGGTGTGTGGTGGCGGGGATGTCCAGGCGGGTGGTGAGGAGGTCGCAGAGGCTGGCCGCTACGCGTTCGTTGGCGGGGACCGGTTCGTCGGGGGGGCCGGGGACGCCGAAGTCGATCAGGGTGAAGCCGGGGACCGAGCGCTTCATCTCCAGGTACTCCGTGAGCATCGCGTCGATCGTTCCGCGCCAGTTCTTGGGCGTGGTGTCGCCTGCCAGGCGCTGCTGGACGCGGGTGGTGTACTCCTCCAGGTTGCGGTGGGCCAGGGCGGCGGCCAGTGCGCGTTTGTTGCCGAAGAAGCGGTAGACCGAGCCGATCGGCACTCCCGCGCGCTCGGCCACGGCCCGGGTGGAGAGCGCCTCGTAGCCGCTCTCGTCGAGCAGCTCGGCGCAGGCGTCGAGGATGCGGGCCAGGCGTTCGGTGCTGCGTTGCTGGACCGGGGTGCGGCGGAGGGGGGCGGGGGTCGGTGCGTCCATCCCGTCCATTGTGCGTCACCTCGCGGGCCGCTTCGTCGGTCAGGTGGCCAGGAGCAGGGTCAGGCCGCCTGTGGTGTAGCAGATCATCAGGATGAGGAGGGGGACCTGGCCGGCTACTGCGCGGGCCGGGGGGAAGAGGCGGATCGAGCGGTCGTGGGCGGCTATGACGCCCAGGACGTGGCCCACCACGATCGCGGTGACCTGGAGGGTGGCCAGGCCGGCGGGGGTGAGGAGGTCGGGGGGGGGGGGTGGGTTGTCAGTGCCCCGTGCCATGGTGACTGTGCGGGGTGCTTCGGTGGCGAGGAGTGAGAAGTAGTGGGCGATCAGGTAGCCGGTGGCTATGGGGAGGAGGGAGTGGGCGAAGGCTGTGGTGGGGCGGTGGGGGGAGGTCGGGCGGGGGTGGGGGCGCGAGATGAGGTGGGCTGCTTGGGCGCAGGTCGCGTAGAGGGTGGCGACCAGGAGGCAGGTGGTGGTGAGGCCGAGGGTGGCGACGGTGGTGCGGCCCAGGGGGGAGGTCTGGAGGGTGTTGATCCACCAGGGGGCGGAGGAGAGGCCGTCGTAGGCGGTGCTTCCCAGGAGGATGCAGACGACGGCGGTCAGGCCGGGGGCGGCGGGGACGGTGTCCAGGCTGTGGAAGGGGTTGCGTAGGACCAGGCGGCTGTCGCTGGGGCGGCGGCCCAGGGGGGAGAGGTGGCCTAGGAGGGTGGAGTAGGTCTCGAAGGCGTCGGCTTTGTCGAACCAGGCGGTGCCGTAGATCGCTGCTGCTGTGAGGTGGAGGGTGGCGTAGAGGGCTAGGAAGGTGAGGAGCGTGGTGCGGGAGGCGGGGGCGGGTGAGGCCAGCTCCAGCCAGGTGAATGCCAGGAGGCCGAGGGCCGCTGGGCGGTAGCCGAGCCAGGGGGGTAGTGGGCGGCCGGCGCCGGGGGTGCGGTGGCGTAGGCGGCAGAGCGCGGCGTGCAGGGTGCGCAGGGGGTTGAGCAGGCGCCAGACGGGGCCCAGGAGGAGGGAGGCGGGGGCCAGGCCGACCCAGAGCAGGACGTAGACGAGCCCGGGGGCCGGGTTGCGGTCGGGGTCGTCGGGGCCCAGGAGGAGGTGGGCGAGGGTGAAGAGGGCGGCGGCCAGGCCGGCTGTCCGCAGGGTGGTGCGCAGCACCCGGGAGTTCGCGGCCCGTTGGAGGGGGGCGGGTAGGGGGCGGCCCGCTGTGTCTCCGGTGAAGCGGGGGGTGGGCCACAGGAGGCCCAGGGCCAGGAAGGAGACGAGGAGGGCGGTGAAGGCGCCGGCGTAGGCGTAGAAGGGGGAGAGCGGGAGGTCCTGGCGGGAGCCGACGCCGTGGGCCAGCAGGAGGGGGGTGGGGAGGGGGGTCGTCATATCTGCCGTGAGGGTGGTCGTCAGGGCGGTCAGGGCAGGTGGCATGGGGTGGTCAGCGCACTACCAGTTGGGTGAGGACCAGGTGCGATGCGTGGGTTTCGACCTCGAAGACGCCGGTGCGGGTGGGGGTGAAGGCGTAGGTGGTTGTTTCTCCGGCGGGGAGTTCCGTGCCGACGTCCAGTCCGTGGACGTGGAGTTCGTCGTCCCGGTCGCTGGTGACCGTCAGGCGTACCTGGACGCCCTTGCGCAGCTCCACCCGGCCGGGGGGTGGGCTGACCCGGCCGTCTGCGATCTCGATCTCCACCGTCTTGTGGGGCGTGGTCGACTCGCCGCCCTCGCTGCCGTCCGAGCCGGGCACCTTTGTGCCGGGCAGGTCGCTGCCCGCGTCGTCCGGGGGCTGGGTGGCGGGGGCCACCGAGTTGGTGGTGGTGTCGTGGTTGGTCCCCGGGCGGTGGTGGGTGGTGGGGCGTGAGCAGCCGGCCGCCGCGAGGGCGAGGGCGAGGGTGAGGGACAGGACGGTCGCGAGGGTGGGGGTGCGGGGGGCGCGCGTGGAGCGGGCGGCTCCACGCGCGCCGGGGTGGGTCGGTGTCACGCCGTTGCCGCCTTCGGGCCCGTGGCAGGGGTCTCGGTCGGCTCGGTCGTGTCCGCCGCCGTTTCCGGCTCGTCGGTGTGCAGGGGGTGGCGGGCTGCCGCCACCACCGCCCACAGCAGCCAGACCACGCCCAGGAAGGTGCGCAGCCAGGCCGGGCTGAGGGGGAGCCACGGCACCATCACGACCGTCTTGTCGAAGAGGTCCAGCAGGGTGAGGGCGCCCATCGCCACCGTCACCCAGGCGAAGACCGGGCGGCGGGTGCGCAGGCGCAGGCCCAGCCCCAGCCAGCCGAGGCCGAGCAGCAGCAGGGCGAGCTGGGGGATCGCCGTGTGCGCGTACGAGCCGGCCGAGCCCACCACGTCCAGGACCAGGCCGGCCGCGCCCGCCGCCGCTGCCGCCGTGCCCCAGCGGTCGCGGCGCAGTGTCCGCCACCACAGCACGCCGCCCACCAGTGCCAGTACCGCCGCGACCGCCAGCGACACCTGGGTCTCGATCCGCTCGATGCCGCGCGCTCCGTACCAGTCGCAGCCCGCCGGCATCCGGCGCTCCTGCGCGTTGTAGTCCGCGCAGACCAGCAGCTGCGCCAGTTTCAGCGGCTCGCCCGCGATCCGGGCGCCGCCGCCGGAGACCTCGCCGGGGGTGTCGCCGCAGGAGGGGAGGGCGGGCGGGTTGCTCGAACCGGCCAGGTCCGACCAGCAGTTGCGTTCGCCCTGGCCGTCCCACCAGACCGAGGTCTTGTTCGGGCGCGAGGCTCCCGTACGGTCGGTGCCCAGGTGGTTGCCGACGTAGCGGTTGTCGTGCGAGGTGTCCCACTGCTTGGTGAGGCGCTCCTCGCCCCGGATGAACGCCGGGACCGCGTGCAGGACGAAGGCCGCGCGCTGCTGTCCGTAGATCCAGTTGTCCTGGAAGGTGTTGTGGTTGCCGCCCGCCACGATGACGCCCGAGCCCACCGGCACCGAGATCTGCGGGCAGACCACGCCCTTCTCGTAACCGCGCTCGGCCGGGGGCTTGTTGCAGGTGCCGTCGCGGATGTGGCGGTAGTAGTCGAGGTTGTTGTCGTGGATCAGGTTGCGCTCGAACGTCGCGTGGTCCTGCGGGAGTCCGGGGTGGTCGGGGAAGGCGCTGTCCATCGTGGCGCCGGCCATGTTGTGGTCGAACTCGTTGTCGTGCACCCAGACCGAGTTGCCGGCCGTGCCCGAGTAGCCGACCATGTTGTGGTGGCTGCGGCAGTTCCTGATCTCGATCGCGTAGCGGTCGACGCCGTAGCCCCGGTCGCTGTTGATGTCCGAGGCGCTGCCCGGGTAGAGGCCGGAGTCGCCGTTTCCGTACGACTCGCAGTCCTTGTACAGGCCGTGGTCGGAGGCGAAGGTCAGGAAGCCGTACTCGTCGTTCCAGCGGGTCAGCATGTCGTCGATGACGAAGCCGTCGGAGGCCAGTACGTAGATCGAGTTGAAGGTGGAGCGCTGCACGGTGAAGTTGCGGAAGTAGACGCCGTCGGAGGCGTCGGCGCGGATCACGTTGAGCTTGCGGTACTGGCCGTCGACGATGACGTCGCCGCGGCTCGCCCCCGTGCCCTCGATCTGCAGGTTCTTCTTGCCGAGGATCGCCACCAGGTTCTGGTTGGTGGGGCATCGGCGCTGCTGCTCGTAGGAGAGGATCTGGTAGCCGAAGGAGGACTTGGGCGCCTTCAACGTGGTGCACTCGCCCGTGGGTTCGGGCTGGGTGGGCTCCTCCAGGTAGAGGCCCGGGAGGATGGCGATGGTCATCCCCGGCTCGTCCACCGCGTCGACGGCCTCCTGCAGATGGCGGTAGCCCTTGTCCTGGCAGAGCCGGAAGAGGCGCGCGTTGCGCTCCTTCAGCTCGGCCGGGAAGCCGGCGATCCGCCGATCGAAGTCCGCGCGGTCGGTCTTGCAGACCAGCAGGTCGGGCTCCCCGGCCCGGTAGGCCGGCACGCTCCCCGAGCCGTCGGGGAACTCCACCGGACGTTCCTCGTGCGCGGCTGCGGGCGCGGCGCCGGCGAGCACGACCAGGCAGGCCGCCAGCGCGGCCAGGGCTTTACGGATCCTCGACATGGCGGAAGAGTAGAACAATGTTCATGTTCTGGGGATCCCCCGGAACGTATCGATTCGTATACGGATCCGGGCGCGCGGGGGAACGCGCGCGTGGGGCCGGACGCCGCGCGTCCGACCCCACCCGGCCCCTCGGCCGTTACGGCGTGTTGTTCGCCAGCGCCAGCAGGCGCGAGCGGTCGCCGTTGAACTTGTCGCGGTCCACGTTCCCCGCGACACCCGGCACCGAGCCGGAGCTGGTGTACTGCCAGACCGTCCAGGCCGTGAAGCCGGTGGGCTTGGTCGGCGTGTGGTTGGAGGTCCAGTGCGCCACCCACAGCGGGCTGCGCGTCGCCATCCCGCTCCAGCCGCCTGTGCAGGTGTTCCACCACGAGGGACTGGTGTAGATCACCACGTCGCGGGTGGTGCGCGCCTTGTAGGTGTTGTAGAAGTCCAGGATCCAGCTGCGCATCGAGGTCTGCGAGAGGCCGTAGCACATCGCGCCCGAGGGGTTGTTCTCGATGTCCAGCACGCCGGGCAGCGTCAGGTTGTCGCGCGACCAGGCGCCGCCGTTGGAGGCGAAGAAGTTCGCCTGGGTGGCGCCGCTGGAGGAGTTGGGCCGGGCGAAGTGGTAGGCGCCGCGGATGACGCCGGCGTAGTACGCGCCGGAGTAGTTGGCGCTGAACCGGGAGTCCTTGTAGCTCGTTCCCTCGGTCGCCTTGGTCCAGGCGAACTGGATGCCCGAACCGCGCACCGAGTTCCAGTTGATCGCCCCCTGCCAGTGCGAGACGTCGATGCCCTGCACCCCGTCGCCGTGGCTGAGGGTGCCGATGCCGCCGGGCGGCTGCTGCTCCTCGCGTACACCCGAGCCCATCCACGCCTCGCCGGGGCGCACCTCGTTTTTGGGTGGCAGTTTCGCCGCCGCGGTGGCCGTGCCGGGTGTGCCCAGGAGCAGGGCGAACGCGGCGCCCAGCATGCCGGCCCCGGTCGCCCAGCGGCGGGCGAGGGTGCGGCGGTGTGCGGGCGGGGGAGTCGGTCGGCGGGTGGGCAGCGGTCCGTTCAGATGCATCACGGGGGCCTCCGGGGGACGCTCAGTGGGGTGAGTGCGGGTGCGAGGCGGTGCCGATGTGCTGTACGGGCTGTGCGAGCGGTACGTGCTGTGCGGGCTGTGCGGGGTGCCTGCGAAGAGGCACGAGACGAGTTACCCACGGGTTCGCCGCGTTGGGAAGGGGCCGGGCCCGCCCCCGGTGGTCCAGTCCACCGGCGATTCTCCTGAGCTGCCCCGATGGCGGAAGGGAAGCGTCAACTTTCAGACAGTGGAAGGAGGTTGGCCGATGAGAGTTCTGCGTTTCGCACCTCGGACGCCTCCTGTCGCGCGGCGGCTTCCCGCCCTACCGTCGAAGCGTGAAGGCTATCCGCAGGTTCACCGTCCGACCCGTACTGCCCGAGCCGCTGCGCGCGCTCGGCGAGTTGAGCCGCAATCTGCGGTGGTCGTGGCACCCGGAGACCCGGGCGCTGCTGGAGTCCGTGGATCCCGAGGCATGGCGCGCCACCGGCGGCGACCCCGTGCGCCTCCTGGGCGGCGTCCCCCGCGAGCGGCTCGACGCCCTCGCCGCCGACCCGGACTTCCTGCGCCGGCTGGACGCCACCGCCACCGCACTGCGCGACTACCTCTCCCAGCCCCGCTGGTACCAGCGGGCCGGCGGTGAACTCCCCGCCGCCGTCGCCTACTTCTCCCCCGAGTTCGGCGTCACCGCCGCCCTGCCGCAGTACTCCGGCGGCCTGGGCATCCTCGCCGGCGACCACCTCAAGGCGGCCAGCGACCTGGGCGTCCCGCTGATCGGCGTGGGGCTCCTCTACCGCCACGGCTACTTCCGCCAGTCCCTCTCCCGCGACGGCTGGCAGCAGGAGCGCTACCCCGTACTGGACCCCAACGAGCTGCCCCTGACCCGGCTGGAGGAGCCCGACGGCACCCCCAGCCGCATCCGCCTCGCCCTCCCCGGCGGCCGCGCGCTGTACGCCGCGATCTGGCTGGCGCAGGTCGGCCGCGTACCGCTGCTGCTGCTCGACTCCGACGTCGACGAGAACGCCCCGGGCGAACGCGACGTCACCGACCGGCTCTACGGCGGCGGCAGCGAGCACCGGCTGCTGCAGGAGATGCTGCTCGGCATCGGCGGGGTGCGCGCCGTGCGCACGTACTGCCGCCTCGCCGGCCACCCCGCGCCCGAGGTCTTCCACACCAACGAGGGCCACGCCGGCTTCCTGGGCCTGGAGCGCATCCGCGAACTCACCACTGACAGCGCCGGGTTGGACTTCGACGCCGCGCTGGAGTCCGTGCGCGCCGGCACCGTCTTCACCACCCACACCCCCGTCCCCGCCGGCATCGACCGCTTCGACCGCGAACTGGTCGCCCACCACCTGGGCGAGGACGGCGAGTTGGCCGGCATCGACGTCGAACGCGTGCTGGCCCTGGGCCTGGAGTCCTACCCGGGCGGCGAGCCGGGCCGCTTCAACATGGCCGTGATGGGCCTGCGCCTGGCCCAGCGCGCCAACGGCGTCTCCACCCTCCACGGCGAGGTCAGCCGCGCCATGTTCAACGGCCTGTGGCCCGGCTTCGACCCCGAGGAAGTGCCCATCGACTCCGTCACCAACGGCGTCCACGCCCCCACCTGGGTCGCCCCCGAGGTCGCCGCCCTCGGCGCCCGCGAGATCGGCGCCCAGCGCGCCGAGGAGGCCCTCGCCGTCGGCGACGCGCCCCGCTGGGACGCCGTCGCCGCCATCCCCGACGCCGACGTCTGGCAGCTGCGCCGCGTCCTGCGCGAGCAGCTGGTCACGGAGGTACGGGCCAGGCTGCGCGCCTCCTGGCGCGAACGCGGCGCGGGTGAGGCCGAGTTGGGCTGGATCGACGGGGTGCTCGACCCCGGCGTGCTGACCATCGGCTTCGCCCGCCGCGTCCCCTCGTACAAACGCCTCACCCTGATGCTCAACGACCGCGACCGGCTGATGGAGCTGCTGCTGCACCCCGAGCGACCGGTGCAGATCGTCGTCGCCGGCAAGGCGCACCCCGCCGACGACGGCGGCAAGCGGCTCATCCAGGAGCTGGTGCGCTTCGCCGACGACCCCCGGGTGCGCCACCGCGTCGTCTTCCTGCCCGACTACGGCATGGCGATGGCGCAGAAGCTCTACACCGGCTGCGACGTCTGGCTCAACAACCCCCTGCGCCCGCTGGAGGCGTGCGGCACCTCCGGGATGAAGGCCGCCCTCAACGGCTGCCTCAACCTCTCGGTCCTGGACGGCTGGTGGGAGGAGTGGTACGAGCCGGACTTCGGCTGGGCCATCCCCACCGCCGACGGCTCCCACACCCCCGAGGCGCGCCGCGACGAGCTGGAGGCGACCGCGCTCTACGACCTCCTCGCCGAGCGCGTCACCCCCCGCTTCTACGAGCGCGGCGCCGGCGGGCTGCCCGACCGGTGGATCGGCATGGTCCGCCAGACCCTCGTCCACCTCGGCCCCAAGGTCCTGGCCGCGCGGATGCTGCGCGAGTACGTCGAGCGCCTCTACGCCCCCGCCGCCCGCTCCCACCGCGCCCTGCACCCGCCCGCCGCCCGGGAGTTGGCGCAGTGGAAGGAGCGGGTACGCGCCGCCTGGCCGCAGGTGGCCGTGGAGCACGTCGAGGCGGGCGACCCGGCGGGCACCGCGCGGCTGGGCGCCGTCCTGGGCCTGCGGGTGCGCGTGCGCCTGGGCGAACTGGGGCCCGACGACGTGGAGGTGCAGGCCGTCGCCGGCCGGGTGGACGACGGCGACCGGCTCACCGACTCCCGCACCGCCGGGCTCAAACCGGCCGCCGGACCGGACGCGGACGGCCGCTGGCTGTACGAGGGGCCGCTCGCCCTGGACCGTACCGGCCCCTTCGGCTACACGGTGCGCGTACTGCCCGCACACCGACTGCTCGCCTCACCGGCCGAGTTGGGGCTGATGGCGGTACCCGCGGAGGGCTCGGGGGAGCAGGCGGGGCTGATCATGCGGTAGCGGACCGCGCACCGGCCGCCCGTTCGAGGGATGGCGGCCGGGAGCCTACACCTGGACCACATGGACGTCCTGGGCGTCCAGCGCTTGCAGATACGCCTCGATGTCCGCCCGATCGCTGGTGAAGACGACGGCGCTGCCATGCCGGGCGGCGGTCAGTGCGACCAGTGCGTCCACCGCGTCGGGGCGCTTCTTCGGCGGCAGCTCCGCCGCCCCGAGCGCGCTTCCGATGCGCTGCCACTCGGTGAGGTCGGGCCCGGACGCGCAGCTGATGCAGACGGTCTGGCCCGCGCTGGTGGGGCGCATCGCCGGGGCGGAGCTGCGGGCCCGCGGCACCGTGCAGTCCTTCAGGGCGCCGGAGAGGGCGTGCACGGTAGCGGGACTGGGCCGCCACACCTGGGCCAGCACGGGCCCCAGTACGACCGCCCGGTGCGGTGTGTCCCTGAGCCCGGCGTGCAGGCGTACGGCCTTGGTCTTCCGGTCGCAGAGCGCGATGAGCATGCCGGTGTCGTAGACCGGCACCCGTACCGTCACGCGGCACTGCCCGGAAGGGCGGTCGGGCCCTCGGCTCCGTAGACGAGTTCAAGCGCCTTCCGTACCTCCCGCCGCTCCTCTTCCGTGAGGTCGTTTTCGGGGGCGTCCGGCAGGGCGGGCAGGGAAGCGGCTTCCGCCTCCGCGGCGGCGATCACCGCGTCGATCCGGGCGAACTGCGCTTCGGCGGCCTCCACCTCCGCCATCTGCCGCGTGGCCGCGTTGACCAGGTAGGCCGAGACATCCATCCCCGCGCGCTCGGCATGGGCCCGGATACGTTCGGCGTGGTCGCGGTCGAGGCTGATGCTGATTCTCGTCTTTGCCATGCCATGAGTGTATGACGCGTATTACGACGTGTCGAGCGTGTGCTTTCCGAACCTTCCGCGCGCGGGTTTCGTACGGGCGAGGACGGTGTCGAGCAGCTGGATCAACGATCGGCCTTCTCCTCGCGCCGGCGGCGCTCCGCATCCCCTCAGCATGACGCAATCCGGCGCCGCCCGAGAGGACTCGGGCGGCGCCGGTGCGGTGCGGTGCGATGTGCGGCCCCTAGGTGGGGCGGGGCCGGCCGGCCTTCGTCAGAAGGTCAGCTTCCAGCTGTTGATGTAACCCGTGTCGTATGTCGCCACGTCCTGCACCCGCAGTTTCCAGGTGCCCGACGCCGCCTCGGCCGAGGCGTTGACGGTGTAGGTGGCGACGACGTTGTCGGCGGAGTCGGAGGACGAGGAGTTCTTCAGGCGGTACGCCGTCCCGTCCGGGGCCACCAGGTCGATGACCAGGTCACCGCGCCAGGTGTGGACGATGTTGACGTCGACCTTCAGGGTCGAGGGCGCGTTGCCCGCCCGGGAGACCGAGATCGGCGACTCCACCGTGGAGTTGTCGTTGATGGTGTAGTCGGTGGTGTTCTCGAAGACGTTCTGGCTGCCGTCGCCCACCGTCCAGGCGAAGGCCGCGGTGCCGGTCTGGCTCGCGGAGTCGGTCACCGTGACCGTCACGTTGAAGCTGCCGAGGGTGCTGGGGGTGCCCGAGACCAGACCGGTGGCGGAGTTGATGCTCAGCCCCGCCGGCAGCCCGGAGGCCGCGTAGGTCAGCGCGCCCGCATTGGTGGAAGTGGCCTGTATCTGAAGGGAGTCGGCCTGGCCCACCGTGGAGGTCTGCGGGCCCGGGTTGGTGACCGTGACGCCGTTGACGATGCGGGCGCCGACGCTGATCGCGGCCCAGGCGTTGGCCACGTTGTTGTACGTGGCGCTGCCCTGGCCGAACAGCTCGGCCGCCGCGGCGAGGGTGCCGGTGCGCGCCCCGGCGTAGTTGGTGTTGGAGGAGAACTTGGTGGTCAGCGCGCGGTACCAGATCTTCTCCGCGTTCGCCCGGCCGATCGCCGTCACCGGCAGCCCGTCGGAGGTGGGGCTGTTGTAGGAGACGCCGTTGACCGTCTTGGCGCCGCTGCCCTCGGAGGCGAGGTAGAACCAGTGGTTGGCCGGGCCGGAGGAGTAGTGCACGTCCACCGAGCCGATGCCCGAGTACCAGTAGTCCTTGGACGAGCCGTCCTTGGAGGGCTTGTCCATGTAGCGCAGCGGGGTGCCGTTGCCGTTGATGTCGATCTTCTCGCCGACCAGGTAGTCGCCCACGTCGGAGGAGTTGTTCGCCGCGAACTCCACCGCCGCCGCGAAGATGTCCGAGGTCGCCTCGTTGAGGCCGCCGGACTCGCCGGAGTAGACCAGCCCCGCGGTGTTGGCGGTGACGCCGTGCGTCATCTCGTGCGCGGCGACGTCGATCGAGGTGAGCGGTTTGGCGTTGCCCGCACCGTCGCCGTAGGTCATGCAGAAGCAGGAGTCCTGCCAGAAGGCGTTGACGTAGTTGTTGCCGTAGTGGACCCGGGAGTACGCGCCCACGCCGTCGCCCCTGATGCCGTTGCGGGCATGCGTGTTCTTGTAGTAGTCCCAGGTCAGCGCGGCGCCGTAGTGGGCGTCGGCGCCGGCGGTCTCCAGGTTGGACGGCAGCCCGTTGCCCCAGGTGTCGTCGGGGCCGGAGAAGAGCGTGCCTGTCCCGGAGGTGCCCCGGTTGAGGTTGTACGTCTTGTGGCTGCCCCGCGCGGTGTCGGTGAGGGTGTAGGTGCTGCCCGACTGCGCGGTGCCCAGCGTCACCGTGCCGCTGTACTGGGTGTTGCCGGTGCCGGTCTCCACGCCCTGGTAGCGGAAGAGCTCCTTGCCGCTGACCGCGTCGGTGATCACGTGCAGCTCGTTGGGCGTGCCGTCGTGCTGCAGGCCGCCGACGACGGTCTCCCAGGCCAGGGCGGGCGTGCCGCTCGCGGCCCAGACGACCTTGCGCACACTGTCGGCGGCGGTCTTGGCGCTGCCCTCCTCGCGGGCCTGCGCGAGGGCGTAACCCTCGGCGCCCGCCGCGCTCTTGGCGGCGGTGAGGGTGGCGGGGGCGATGGACGACTTGCGGGCGCGGGTGACGCCCTCCAGCTTGCCGCCCCTGCTCTCGGCGACCACGAGGTCGCCGCCCAGGACGGGCAGTCCGGCGTAGGTGCGCTCGTAGCGGGTGTGGGTGGTGCCGTCGGCGTCCTTGGTGACGTCGCGGACGACGAGCCGCTCCTTGGCGCCGAGTCCGAGCCGCTTGGCCTCGGCGGCCTTGCCGGCGTCGGCGGCCCGCACGAGCGCGGTGCGCTCGGCGGGGGAGAGCTTGACCGGCAGGGCGCCGGGGTCGGGCTGCTCGAAGGCCGGCTTGCCGATCCGGGAGGCCGGGGCGGAGTCGGGGGTGGGGGCGGCGGTGGCGGCGCTGAGGCCGGTCATCGCGAGGGCGGACGCCGCCAGTACGGCAAGGGCAGCCGTCAGGCGGTGGGGGGTTCTCACACGGAACTCCTTCTGCGAGGCCGGGCGCGGGAGTAGGGCGCCGGCCGAGTGAGCCGGACGGTCGGTGGTGCCGTCCGGGCAGAACAAGTGGTGGTGCGGACATGCGCAGACCCCGGGGGGCTTCCGGTAGCCTGACACTTAGTCGAGTACATGTCATCAAGGCATCGGCAGGTTGGCCGGATCCTGTCCGTTGAAATAAAACCGACGTCCGACATGCGGACGCCCGGCGGGCGGAACCTCGCAAGGTCCGCCCGCCGGGCGCTTGTCGCCGCCTGGAGTCCCCGCCTGGAGCCCCCGCCTACACCACGCTGTCCTGCCAGGCCTGGTGCAGCTGGGCGAAGTGCCCGCGGTCCGCGATCAGGTCCTGCGGGCGGCCGTCCTCCACCACCCGCCCCCGCGACATCACCAGCACCCGGTCCGCGACCTCCACCGTCGAGAGCCGGTGGGCGATCACCACCGCCGTACGGCCCCGCAGCACCGTGTGCATCGCCCGCTGGACCGCCTGCTCGCCGGGGATGTCCAGCGAACTGGTCGCCTCGTCCAGGATCAGCACCGCCGGATCGGCCAGCAACGCACGGGCGAAGGAGACCAGTTGGCGCTGACCGGCCGAGATCCGGCCACCGCGCTTGCGGACGTCCGTGTCGTAGCCCTCGGGCAGCGCCGCGATGAACTCGTGCGCCCCGATCGCCCGCGCCGCCGCCTCGACCTGCGCGCGCGTCGCCTCCGGACGGCCGATCGCGATGTTCTCCGCCACCGTGCCGGAGAAGAGGAACGCCTCCTGCGTCACCATCACCACGTCGCGCCGCAGTTGGGCGCCCGCGACCTCCCGCACGTCCACCCCGTCGAGCAGCACCCGGCCCGCGCTCGCGTCGTAGAACCGCGCCAGCAGCTTCGCCAGCGTCGACTTCCCCGCGCCCGTGGAGCCCACCACCGCCACCGTCTGACCGGCAGGGATCACCAGGTCGACGTGCGGCAGCACCTCACCGCCCGTGCGGTAGCCGAAGCCCACCCCGTCGAAGACCACCTCGCGGCCGCGCACCCCCTCCGCGGGCTCCGGCAGCGCGCGCGGCGCCGCCGGCTCCGGGACGGACGGCCGCTGGGCCAGCAGCCCCGCGATCTTCTGGAGTGAAGAGGCCGCCGACTGGTAGGAGTTGAGGAACATCCCCAGATGGTCGATCGGGTCGTACAGCCGCCGCAGGTAGAGCACCGACGCCGCCAGCACCCCCAGCGCCAGCTCGCCCGCCGCGACCCGGTAGGCGCCCCACAGCACGATCGCGGCGAGGATGGTGTTGGCCGTCAGCCGCGAGGAGACGACATAGCGCGCCATCTCCAGGATGGAGTCGCCGTTGACCTTCTCGTGGGTGCGGTTGAGGCGGTGGAACTCCCCGTCGTTGGCCTGCTCGCGGCGGAACGCCTGCACCGGGCGGATGCCGTTCATCGTCTCGACGAACTTCACGATCACCGCGGCGACGGCCGTGGAGCGCTCGTCGTAGATCCGCGCCGAACGCCGCTGGAAGCGGCGCACCAGCAGGGCCAGCGGGACGAACGAGGCCAGCGCGGCGGCGCCCAGCTCCCAGTCCAGCACCAGCAGCATGACGCCGATGTAGACCGTCGCCAGCACCAGCGCGATCAGCTCCTGCAGCCCCTCGCCGAGGAGTTCGCGCAGCGCCTCCACGTCGTTGGTGGCCCGCGAGATCAGCCGGCCGGAGGTGTAGCGGTCGTGGAAGTCGACCGAGAGCGCCTGCCCGTGCCGGAAGATCCGGCCGCGCAGGTCCAGCAGCACACTCTGGTTGATGCGCGCGGAGGCCCGTACGAAGACGTACTGCAGCACGCCCGCGGCCAGCGCGCAGCCCAGATAGCCCGCGCCCACCGCGATCAGCGGCCCGTAGGAGCCGCCGCGCAGGGCGGGCACCGCCCGGTCGATGGCGTACGCCACCAGCAGCGGGCCCACCTGCACGGCCGCCTGCTGCAGCATGATCAGCACCGCGGCGACGGCGACCCGGCCGCGCAGGGGGGCGAGCAGCGAGCCGAGCAGCCGCCTCGAGGCGTGCGGCGGCGCGGGCAGCAGGTCCTGGTCGAAGAGGTCCTGCGCGGGGCCGGCCGTACCGTCGACGCCTTCGCCGCTCGCGCCGTCCTCGTCTCCGGCCAGGTGCTCGGGGGCGGTGGTGGTCATCGGGCGTACTCCTTCGGCAGCTCTGAGCCGGACATCAGCCGGCGGTACTCGTCGTTGCCGTGCAGCAGTTCCTCGTGCGTCCCCACGGCCGCGATCCGCCCCCGCGACAGCAGCGCCACCCGGTCGGCGAGCAGCACCGTCGACGGCCGGTGCGCCACGACCAGCGCCGTCGTGCCGGCCAGCACCCGCCGCAGCGCCGCCTCCACCAGCGCCTCGGTGTGCACGTCCAGTGCCGAGAGCGGATCGTCCAGTACGAGGAAACGCGGCTCCCCGACGATCGCGCGGGCCAGCGCGAGACGCTGGCGCTGACCGCCGGAGAGGCTCAGCCCCTGCTCACCGACCTCGGTGGCGGCGCCCTGGGGGAGGTCGTCGACGAAACCGGCCTGCGCGACGTCCAGGGCGCGGCGCAGGGCGGCCTCCTGCTCGGCGGGGTCGAAGTCCCCGCCCATCAGCACGTTCTCGGCGGCCGTCGCGGAGAAGAGCGTCGGCTCCTCGAAGGCCACCGACACCAGCGTGCGCAGCTCGTCGCGCGGCAGGTCGCGGATGTCGCGCCCGTCCAGCGTGATGCGCCCCGACGTCAGCTCGTGCAGCCGGGGGACGAGCGCGGTCAGCGCCGTCTTGCCCGAACCGGTGGCGCCGACCAGCGCCATCGTCTCGCCGGAGCGGACGTGCAGGTCGATGCCGCGCAGGGTGGGCTGCTCGGCGTCGGGGAAGCGGAAGGTGACGTCCTCGAAGCGCAGGCCGGTGCTGTCGGCCCGTACGGGAGCAGGAGCCGGACTGTCGCCCTCGTCCGCCTCGGCTGTGCTTCTGTCGCCCTCGTCGGCCTCGGCTTGGTCCATCACCTCGAAGAAGCGGTCCGTCGCCGTCGCCGCCTCGTTGCTCATCGCCAGCAGGAAGCCGATCGACTCCACCGGCCAGCGCAGCGCCATCGCCAGCGACAGGAAGCCCACCAGCGTACCCGCCGACAGCTCCCCGTCCGCGACCTGCACCGTGCCCACGATCAGCGCCGTGCCGACGGCCAGCTCGGGGAGCGCCATGATCAGCCCCCAGATCCAGGCCAGCAGCTGCGCCTTGCGCAGCTCCGTCCCGCGCAGCCGGTGCGCCAGCTCGCGGAAGGCGCGGGCCTGGCTGCGGTGGCGGCCGAAGCCCTTGATGATCCGGATGCCGAGCACCGACTCCTCGACCACCGTGGTCAGATCGCCGACCTGGTCCTGCGCGGTGCGCGCGGCGTGCGCGAAGCGCTTCTCGAAGGCGGACAGCAGCAGCATCAGCGGCAGGACGGGGACCAGCAGGATCAGCCCCAGCGTCCACTCCTGGGCCAGCAGGATCGCGAAACCCACCACGATCGTTACCGCGTTGACCAGCAGGAACGTCAGCGGGAAGGCCAGGAACATCCGCAGCAGCATCAGATCGGCCGTGCCGCGCGAGAGCAGCTGCCCGGAGGCCCAGCGGTCGTGGAAGGACACGGGCAGCCGCTGCAGATGCCGGTAGAGGTCGGCGCGCATCGCCGCCTCGACCCCGGCGAGCGGGCGCGCCACCAGCCAGCGCCGCAGCCCGAAGAGCGCGGCCTCCGCGCAGCCGAGCACGAGCAGCAGCGCCCCGCCCAGCCAGACCCCGGCGGGATCGCCGCCGGCCACCGGGCCGTCGACGATCCACTTCAGGACGAGGGGGATGAGCAGCCCCGTACAGGAGGCGGCGATGGCGGTGAGGGCCGCGGTCCCCAGCCGGACGCGGACGGGACGCACGTAGGGCCACAGGCGCAGCAGGGAGCGCACGGCGGACCGTTCGGCGGGCTTTCCGGCGGGCTGTTCGGACGGCGGCTCGGTATCGGTGGGTGCTTCGGGCAGCGAATTTCCAGGCATCTTTTCGACCATACGGGCCGGGTCCTGACCTCTTCACCTGGTTTTCCGGCGCCCAGCCGGCCTTCCCTGCGAGCACCGCCGCCCCCCCTCATCCCGCCCGCAGCACCCACACCGCCCGCCCCGGCAGCGTCACCGTCGCGCCGCCCGGGTGCCGGGTCCCCGGGGACTCGGTCTGGTCCTCCCGGGCGGTGTCGGCCAGTAGTTCGTACGAGGCGGCCCACGGCGCCCCCGGCAGGCGGACGTCGACCGGCTCCGACCCCGCGTGCAGCAGGACCAGGAAGCTGTCGTCCGCCACCCGCACGCCGTGCGGATCGCGCTGGGCCAGGTCCTGGCCCGAGAGGTACATGCCGAAGGTCTCCGTGGGGCCGTACCAGTCGGACTCCGTCATCTCCCGCCCCTGCGGCGTGAACCAGGCCAGGTCGCGCAGCCCGTCCCCGTCCCGCGCCCGCCCCGAGAAGAACGCCCCGCGCCGCAGCACCGGATGCGCGCGGCGCAGCGCGATCAGCCGCACCGCCAGCCGGTGCACCGAGCGCCAGCCGGGGTCGTCCAGCAGCGACCAGTCCAGCCAACTGACCTCGTTGTCCTGGCAGTAGGCGTTGTTGTTGCCGCCCTGCGTGCGCCCCAGCTCGTCGCCCGCGACCAGCATCGGCACCCCGGTGGAGAGCAGCAGCGTGGCCAGCAGGTTGCGGACCTGGCGCCGCCGCAGCGCCGCGATGGCGGCGTCGGAGGTCTCGCCCTCCTGCCCGCAGTTCCAGGAGCGGTTGTCGTCGGTGCCGTCCCGGTTGCCCTCCCCGTTGGCCGCGTTGTGCTTGCGGTCGTACGAGACGAGGTCGCGCAGCGTGAAACCGTCGTGCGCGGTGACGAAGTTGACCGAGGCGTACGGGCGCCGCCCGCCCCGGTCGTACAGGTCGGAGGAGCCGGAGAGCCGGTAGCCCAGATCGCGGACGTCCGCCAGCGCGCCGCGCCAGAAGTCCCGCACCGCCCCCCGGTAGCGGTCGTTCCACTCGCTCCACGGCGGCGGGAAGCCCCCGACGCGGTAGCCGCCCGCGCCCACGTCCCAGGGCTCCGCGATCAGCTTGACCTCGCGCAGCACCGGGTCCTGCGCGAGCACGGCGAGGAAAGGGGAGAGCATGTCGACCCCCTGGTCGCCGTGCGCGCCGCGGGCCAGCGCGGTGGCCAGGTCGAAGCGGAAGCCGTCCACGCCCAGCTCGGTCACCCAGTAGCGCAGGCTGTCGGTGATCAGCGCCAGCACCTGCGGGTGCCCGGCGTGCAGGGTGTTGCCGCAGCCGGTGAAGTCGGTGTAGCGGCGCGCGTCGGGCGCCAGGCGGTAGTAGCCGCGGTTGTCGATGCCGCGCATGCTGTACGTCGGCCCCAGCTCACCCCCCTCGGCGGTGTGGTTGTAGACCACGTCCAGGACGACTTCGATACCGGCCGCGTGCAGCGCCCGCACCATCGCGCGGAACTCCGCCACCTGCTGCCCGCGCGTGCCGCCGGAGGCGTAGCCGGCGTGCGGGGCGAAGTAGCCGATCGAGTTGTAGCCCCAGTAGTTGGTCAGCCCGCGCGCGAGCAGCGGACCCTCCGGGGCGAACTGGTGCACCGGCAGCAACTCCACCGCCGTCACGCCCAGTTGCGACAGGTACTCCACGGCCGCCGGATGCCCCAGGCCCGCGTACGTCCCCCGCAGCGGCTCGGGGATCCCCGGATGGCGCCGGGTGAAGCCGCGCACGTGCAGCTCGTAGAGGACGGTCTCGGCCCACGGCGTGCGGGGACGGCGCCAGTCGCCGCCCGGGGCGCCGGGGTCGAAGGGGGCCGTTACCACGCCCTTGGGCACGTACGGCGCCGAGTCGCGCTCGTCGCGCACCGTGTCGGCCGGCGGGGCCTGCGGCCAGCCGGCGACGTGCCCGTAGAGCGCCGGCGCGTCCCCCGCCCGCCCGAACTCCCCGTCCACCGCGCGGGCGTACGGGTCCAGCAGCAGCTTCGCCGGATTCCAGCGCGCCCCCGTCCACGGATCCCACCGCCCGTGCACCCGGTAGCCGTAGCGCCGCCCCGGCCGCACGCCCGGTGCGAAGCCGTGCCACACCTCGTTGGTCAACTCACGCAGGGATAGCCGCTGTTCACGCCCCGCCTCGTCGAAGAGGCACACCTCCACCGCCTCCGCGCCCGCCGCCCACAGCGCGAAGTTCGTCCCCTCCACACCCCCGGGCCCGCGCCCGAAGGACGCCCCCAGCGGCTGCGGCTCCCCCGGCCACAGCCCGCCGCCGCCCCGCTCGCCGCGCACCGCCGTGCTCCCCGCTGCGGACAGCGCGTGCCGCCCCTCGGTCGCGCTCGACACGTATCGGCCTCCGGCGGCTCGCACCCAACTGCCCTGTCACTGACGAGGAGTTCCGTAGGAACGAGGAGTCCCGTCCTCCCACCTGTTCTTCCCAGCGAGGCCCTGCCCGAACACCGTTGCGGTACGACCGCGGCCCTTTGCGCGTTTCCCCCGCCCCCTCCCGCTCGTTGAGGACAGGCGTGAGACGTGGAAGCGGGCGCCGTCGTCGCGCCTCGATCATCGCGCTGCTGGGATCGCTGCTGGGCCTGGGCGGCGCGGGCTGTACGGGCGGCGGGGACGGCCAGGAGATCCGCGTCACCCCGGGGGCGGGCGCGGTGAACGTACGGGAGGACGCCCGGCTGCGGGTCGCCGTACTGGACGGGCGCCTGGAGCGGGTACGGGTCGTGCGCACCGCCGACGGCGAGTCCACCCCCGTCGCCGGGGCCATCGCCGGCGACGGCCTGAGCTGGCGCCCCAGCGCCGGGCGCCTCGCGGTCGCCAGCAGCTACACCGTGCACGCCGTGGCGCTCGACGGCCACGGCCGCCGCCACTCCCGGCAGACCACCTTCAGCACCCGCGCCCCCGCCGGCCGCTTCGTCGCCCACTTCAGCCCCGAGCACCGCTCCACCGCCGGCGTCGGCACCATCGTCTCGCTCGTCTTCAGCCGCCCCGTGGCGGACCGCGCGGCCGTGGAGCGCGCCGTCACCGTCACCGCGCGCCCGCCGGTGGAGGTCGCCGCGCACTGGTTCGGCGACGGCCGCCTGGACCTGCGCCCGCGCGCGTTCTGGCGGCCGGGCACGGCCGTCACCGTCGCCCTGCGGCTCAAGGGCGTGCACGGCGGCGGGGGTTACTACGGCATTCAGGACAAAAAACTCGAATTCACCATCGGCCGCAGCGTGATCAGCACGGTCGACGCCCGCGCCAAGACCATCGAGGTGCGCCGCGACGGCCGCCTGCTGCGCACCCTCCCCGTCTCGGCGGGGGCGGCGGCCACCCCCACGTACAGCGGCTACATGGTGGTGATGGAACGCCTCAGGACCACCCGCATGAACGGTCAAACAGTGGGATTCGCCGGAGAGTACGACATCTCGGACGTACCCCACGCCGTCCGCCTCACCCGTTCCGGCACCTTCCTGCACGGCAACTACTGGACGCCCCGCTCCGCCTTCGGCTCGGTCAACGCCAGCCACGGCTGCGTGGGACTGCCGGACGAGAAGGGCGGCAGCCCCGCCTCGCCGGCCGGCTGGTTCTTCCGCAACACGCTGCCGGGCGATCTCGTACGCGTCGTCAACTCCCCGCAGAAGACGGTCGGTTCGGACAACGGCTACGGCGGCTGGAACCTGCCCTGGCCCAGGTGGCGGGCCGGATCGGCGCTGCGGAGCTGAGGGCGCCGGGGCCGCCGGGCCGCTCCTCGCACCCCACCTGCCACTTGGGACCGAACGGTGACACGGCGGCGACCGGAGCCGCCTCACCGGTGTGGTTATCTATTGTTCGTGCGCGCCAGGCGCGCGGGGGCATGTCTTTCGAGACGGTCGAGGGGAGAGCGCGGCTTTGAACAGGAATCCGATAGCGGGGTCCGGTGCGGCCCGGCGCAGCTCGCGGACGCGGCGTGGGATATCCGCCGCGCTCACCGGGCTGGTGCTGGTGCTGGTGACCGCCTGCGGTGGCGGAGACTCGGACTCCGGTGAGAACGACGGCAAGAACGGCGACGCGGCCCCTGCCGCGAAGAAGGTCTCCCAGGCCGTCGTCTCCATCTCGCCGAAGGACGGCGCCGACGGCGTCGCCACCGAGAACGCACTGAAGATCACCGCGAGCAAGGGCACGCTCGTCACCGTCAAGGTCGCCGACAGCGCGGGCAAGCCCGTCGAGGGCGAGCTGAGCGGGGGCGACACCGTCTGGAAGCCCAAGGGCACGCTGCGTACCCAGACCAAGTACACGGTGAACGCCATCGCCAAGGACGCCGCCGGACTGCAGTCCGCGAAGACCGCGACCTTCACCACCGTCGTCCCGGCCAACACCTTCGTCGGCTACTTCACACCGGAGGACGGCCAGACCGTCGGCGTCGGCATGCCGGTCTCGATCAACTTCAACCGGCCGATCCAGAACCGCGAGGCCGTCGAGAAGGGCATCGAGGTCACCGCCGACCCGCCCGTGGACGTGCAGGGCCACTGGTTCGGCAACCAGCGCCTGGACTTCCGCCCCGAGGACTACTGGGCGGCCGGCACGAAGGTCACGCTGAGCCTGCGCCTGGACGGCGTCCAGGCCGCCGACGGCGTCTACGGCAAGCAGGCCAAGGACGTCAGCTTCACGGTCGGCCGCCGCCAGGTCAGCACGGTCGACGCCGCCACCCACAAGATGACGGTGGAGCGCGACGGCAGCGTGATCAAGACGATCCCGATCACCTCCGGCGCCCCGGGCAACCCCACCTGGAACGGCCGGATGGTCATCACCGAGAAGCTGAAGGTCACGCGCATGAACGGCGCGACGGTCGGCTTCACGGACAACGACGGCAAGGGCGAGTACGACATCAAGGACGTCCCGCACGCCATGCGCCTGACGACCTCCGGCACCTTCATGCACGGCAACTACTGGGCGGGCGCGCCGACCTTCGGCTCCGCGAACGTCAGCCACGGCTGCGTCGGCCTGCAGGACGTGCGGGGCGCGGGCAACAACGCGATGCCGGCGGCCTGGATGTTCAACAACTCGATCATCGGCGACGTGGTGGTCGTGAAGAACTCCAAGGAGAAGACGGTCCGCCCGGACAACGGCCTCAACGGCTGGAACCTGTCCTGGTCGGAGTGGACGGCTCCGCAGAGCTGAGTCCGCAGCGTCTCCTCGTCGGCCCCGGTGTGAGCAAGCGCACCGGGGCCGACGCCTTCGGAGACCTCAAGGTGCGCAGTCGCGGCCGCTAACCTCAGGGCCATGACTGCACACCTTGAGGTCTCCGAGGGCGTCGGCACGATCCGCCTGGACCGCCCGCCCATGAACGCGCTCGACATCGCCACCCAGGACCGCATCCGCGAACTCGCCGAGGAGGCGACCCGCCGCGAGGACGTGCGCGCGGTCGTCCTGTACGGCGGCGAGCGGGTCTTCGCGGCCGGCGCGGACATCAAGGAGATGCAGGTCATGGACCACGCGGCGATGGTCGCGCGGGCCCGCCCCCTGCAGGAGTCCCTGGGCGCGGTGGCCCGTATCCCCAAGCCCGTCGTCGCCGCGATCACCGGCTACGCCCTGGGCGGCGGCTGCGAGCTGGCGCTCTGCGCGGACGTCCGCTTCGCCGGCGAGTCCGCGAGACTCGGCCAGCCGGAGATCCTGCTCGGCCTCATCCCCGGCGCGGGCGGCACCCAGCGACTGGCGCGGCTGGTCGGCCCCTCGAAGGCCAAGGACCTGATCTTCACCGGCCGGATGGTCAAGGCCCCCGAGGCCCTCGCGATGGGCCTGGTCGACCGGGTCGTCCCGGACGCCGAGGTCTACGAGCAGGCGCACGCCTGGGCGGCCAGGCTGGCGAAGGGCCCCGCGATCGCGCTGCGCGCGGCGAAGGAGTCGGTGGACGCGGGTCTGGAGACCGACCTGGAGACGGGCCTGGCCATCGAACGCACCTGGTTCGCGGGCCTGTTCGCCACCGAGGACCGCGAGATCGGCATGCGCAGCTTCGTGGAGGAGGGGCCGGGCAAGGCCACGTTCAAGTAAAGGCCGCGTTCACGTAGGGGTCCGCTGGAAGATTTTCCCGGCCGCCCGTCCCGGGTGATCACACTCGGCGATCGCTCGGGACCTGAGCGTTGTGGCAGGTCAACGAGCCCCGGTGGGTGGATGATGCTGCTGGCATATGCCCAACTGCCGTGATGCGGAGGGGAGTTCGCCCGCCGCGAATCATGCGGAACCCCCACGCGGAGCCTGCGGCCCGGCCATGATGGGGGCATGGCGGGACCGGAGGGAATGCAGCAGCCTGTGCGGCAGGGGCGCCCGCAGGCGTCCTCGCAGCTGTCCGCGCAGCCCTCCCCGCAGCCGCTCCCGGACGGGGCCTCCGTGCTGGAGCTGTGCGGCGACCCCTCCGTCGGAGAGGTCCGGCTGCCCTCGCGCCCCGAGTCCGCCGCCACCGCCCGCCGCCTCACCCACGCCTTACTGCGGGACTCCTGGGGGCTGAGCGCCGAGCGCGCCGACGCCGCCGTCCTGCTCGTCTCCGAGCTGGTGGGCAACGCCGTCCGGCACACCGGCGCCCGCGCCTTCGGCCTGCGCATCCACCGCCAGCAGGGCCGTATCCGCGTCGAGGTGCGCGACCCCTCGCGCGGGCTGCCGTGCCTGCTGCCGGTGCGCGACCTGGACACCAGCGGCCGGGGGCTGGCGCACGTGGACCGCATCGCCGACCGCTGGGGGGTGGACCTGCTGCCGCGCGGCAAGTCCACCTGGTTCGAGATGCGCGTCCCGCAGCGCTGAGGGCGGCGCCTTCCCGTACGGCCGCCCCGTACGCCCCCTGTACGGCGCCCCTGCCACCCTCCCCGCCCCCGCCGAGATGTGACCCCGCCCCTGCGGTGCGACACTCGCAGGGGAGCGTGGCGATGATGACGACCGTCCGTCTGTGGCGCTGGCGGCGCAATGCGCTCAAGCGCCGATCCGATGTGCTCGAAGCCTGGGCCGTACTGCTCACGGCGCTGTTCGCCCTGGTCGGCGGCGTGCTGCTGGGCGTCGCGGCCGGCAGCGGCGTGCAGCACCAGCTGCTGCGCCAGCGCGAGGGCCGCCAGCCGGTACGGGCCGTGCTGGCCGCCGACCCCCGCGCGGCCCACGCCACCTCCTCCGACGTCCCCCAGGGCCACCGCCCCGCCACCGTGAGCTGGCGCGCCGACGACGGCCGCCGGCTCACCGCCACCGCCCGCGTCCCGCGCGAGCTGAAGGCCGGCGACACGGCGCTGCTCTGGACGGACCCCACCGGCACCCGCATCCTCCCCGCCCCGCCCACCCGCTCCGACGCGGCGCTCCAGGGCACCTTCGCCGGCGTGGCGACCGCGGCCGCGATCACCGCCGTGTGCTGGCTGCTGCGCCGCTGGGCCGCCCACCGCCTGGACCGCCACCGCCTGGACACCTGGGCGTACGAATGGGCCCGGGTGGGCCCGCACTGGCGCCGCGAGCACGGGCTGATGTGAGGCGTCGCCCCCGGTCCGTACGGGGTCGGGCGCCCGGCGTCCGGCGGAAAACCGGCTGCCCCGCCGGTACCCTCCCTGCTACGGTCGCGCCCATGAACGTCAGCCCCAGTGTGCACACCGCAGCCGCGCGAGCGACCAGCTCGCCGGTAGCCGCTGCCTGACGTACCCACCCTTCGCCGGCGACCGGAAACGGCTCGCCGGTTTCCTGTGCCCGCCCCGTTTCCGTCTCGCCGTACCCGAGCCGAAACGGAACCCCGGCCATGCGATCCGACCAGATCATCGACACCTTCCGGTCCTTCTTCCACGAGCGCGGCCACCACCCCGTCGAGGGCGCCACCCTGCTGCCACCGCCCGGCGACCCCGTGCTCTTCACCACCTCCGGCATGCACCCGCTGACCCCGTACCTCGAAGGCCGCCGTCCGCATCCGCAGGGGAGTCGGCTGGTGAACGTGCAGCGCTGCCTGCGTACCACCGACCTCGGCGAGGTCGGCGACCGCACCCACCTCACCGTCTTCGAGATGCTCGGCTCCTGGTCGCTCGGCGACTACGGCCACCAGCAGAGCCTGCGCTGGGGCTACGACCTGCTGACCGGCGGATTCGGCCTCCCGCCCGAACGGCTGCACGCCACGGTCTTCGGCGGCGACGGACACCTCGGCCCGGACACCGAATCCCTGCGCACCTGGGAGGAGTTGGGAGTCCCCGTCGAGCGGACCGACGAGGACAACTGGTGGTCCAACGGACCGACCGGCCCCTGCGGCCCCGACTCGGAGATCTTCGTCTGGACCGGCGAGGGGCCACCGGTGTCGACACCGACGGGCGACGAGCGCTGGGTCGAGGTCTGGAACCACGTACTGATGGCCTACCGGCGCCACGAGGACGGCACCCTCACCCCGCTCCCGCGCCCGAGCGTGGACACCGGGATGGGACTGGAGCGGCTGGCCGCGCTGCTGCAGGGGAAGCGCTCGGTCTACGAGTCCGACCTCTTCGAGCCGTGGTCGCGGCTGCTCCCCGGGCTGTGGGGGCCGCTGGACGGGGAGTCACTGCGGATCGTCTGCGACCACCTGCGCGCCGGCCTCGTGGTGATCGGCGAGGGCGTACGGCCCGCCCCGACCGGCCGGGGGTATGTACTGCGCCGACTGCTGCGGCGCGTCCTCGCGCTGCTCTGGCGCGGCGATCCCTTGCGGACCCTCACCGACCTGCCGGAGGAACTGCTGGAGCACACCAGGCGGCACTTCGGTACCGCCCCCCTGCCCGAGGAGGTACGCACGGTACTGCTGAAGGAGGAGCGGCGCTTTCGCGCTCTGCTGGGCCGGGGCCGGAGCGTGCTGTCGCGCCCGCGCTTCACGAACCGGCTGCTGACCCCGGAGGACTACGCCTATCTGCACGACACCCACGGCCTGCCCAGGGAGTTGGTCAAGGAGCTGCGGGACGGATCGCTGACGGGCTGAGACGGCGCGCTCACCGCCCGAAGTGGGCGCCCCTGACCGCTGTGGGGTGGATCGCACCTGTACAACCTTTCGCGCCCTTGGCGGGTCCTGCTGTCGCGGGGTCGAGTCGAGGTCAGGAAGGACTAGGTGGCGTCCGATGGCGCGGAATGACAACGGGCCTCCACTCCCGTGGACGGGCCGGGGATACTGCTCCCCTGCCTGGCCGGAGGCGTCGCGCGACGATCGCGAGCACACGGTGCGCTGGCTGCTGCGGCGCGCCGATCTCCTGGACCAGCTGCTGAAGTTGGGCACGCGGGAGCCGCCGGCGCTGGCGGGTGTCGGCCCGGAGTGAGCCCGGGGAGGGCCGCGCTTTCACCCGGCCCTCCCCGCCGGTCGGGAACCGGCCTACCCTTTCCGATAGTTGGACCGGCACAGTCTCGACACTCAGGGGAACGCGAAATGATCACGTTGAAGAAGGAAGACGGCCCGGCGGACCTGGACGGGATCACCCACCTGTCCATCGGGGTCTCCTGGGACCCCACGTCCGGCAGCAGCGGAGGACTGCTGGGCAAGCTCAACCGCAAGGTCGGCACGGACCTCGACCTGATCGCCATCGCCATGGCCGGCGCCGACCCGGTGCGGCTGGCCGGCCTGGACTCCCTGGACCCGCTGGGCAACGGCGCGCTGGTGCACAGCGGTGACAACCAGACCGGGAAGGGCGACGGCGACGACGAGACGGTCACCGTGGAGTTCGCGCGGGTGCCGCAGAACGTCACCGCCGTCGTCTTCGTCGCCGCCGCCTACAAGAAGGGCAGCAGCTTCCAGAAGGCCCGCAACATCAGCTTCAAGGTCTACGACGCGACGGGCGGCAGCGCCCAGCAGGTCGCCGACATCTGGCCGAGCCTGCTCAGCGCGGACAACGGCTGCGCGGTGGCCAAGGCGATCCGCGTCGGCACCGGCTGGAAGCTCGAAGTGCTCAACACCACCGGGAAGATCAAGCAGGGCGACGAGCGCGCCCTGATGCGCTTCGCGGCGAGCAAGTAGCGCGGGCGGCCCGGGCCGGACGGGCGGCCCGGGCCGGGAGTGGGCACGGGCGGCGGACCTGCGAGACGGCGTGTCACTACACTCGTACTTCCGTTCGTACGAATACCGCCGAGCCGAGGATGGTCCGCCATGCCGGAAGACCCCCGCCACACGGACCGCCCCTCCGTGGCCCATCTCAGCGCCCCGCTCGACCTGCGCAATGGCCGGCGGCTGCCGAACCGGCTGATGAAGTCCGCGCTGAGCGAGTCCCTCGGCGCCCCCGACTGCGGACCCTCCCCGGAACTGGAGCGCCTCTACCGCCGCTGGGCGCAGGGCGGTTACGGACTGGTCGTCACCGGCAACGTCATGGTCGACCGCCGCCACCGGGGCGAGCCCGGCAACGTGGTGATCGAGGACGACCGCCATATCGAGGGCCTGAAGCGCTGGGCTGCTGCCTTCCAAGGTGCCCTCCCGGACGCCTCCGAGAACGCCCCCGAGAACGCCCCCGACAGCCCCGCCCCGGCCGACCGCACCCCGCTGTGGATGCAGATCAACCACCCCGGCCGCCAGGCCAACGCCCTCGTCGGCAAGCACCGCCCCGTCGCCCCCAGCGCCGTCGCCGCCCGCGTGGCCGGCGCGGTGAAGCCCCGCGAACTGAGCGACACCGGGATCCGCGAGATCATCGACCGCTACGCCACCGCCGCCGCCCTCGCCCGCAGCGCGGGCTTCGACGGCGTCCAGCTCCACGGCGCCCACGGCTACCTGATCACCCAGTTCCTCTCCCCGCTGAGCAACCGCCGCACCGACGCCTGGGGCGGCGACCCCGAGCGCCGCCGCCGCTTCGTCCTGGAGGTGCTGCGCGCCACCCGCGCGGCCACCGCCCCCGACTTCGCCATCGGCATCAAGCTCAACTCGGCCGACTTCCAGCGCGGCGGCTTCAGCGAGGAGGAGTCCCAGGAGGTCGTCGGGGCGCTGGTCGCCGAGGGCATCGACCTGATCGAGATCAGCGGCGGCTCGTACGAGGCCCCCGCGATGATGGGCGTCATGCGCCCCTCGACGGCGGCGCGGGAGGCGTACTTCCTGGAGTACGCGGCCACGGTGCGCAAGCTCGCCGGCGACGTCCCGATCGCCGTCACCGGCGGTTTCCGCACGGTGAGCGCGATGGACGAGGCGGTGGCCGCCGGCGAGTGCGACGTGATCGGCCTGGGCCGCCCCACCTGCGTACTGCCCGACGCCCCCCGCCGCATCCTGCACGCCGGCGCGCACTCCCTGCCCAGCGCGAACATCCGCGCGGGCATGCGCCCCCTCCTGGGCCGTGTGACGAACCTCCGCCAGCTGGACGGCATCCTGGACCTCTCCTGGCACACCGACCAGCTCCACCGCATCGGCGCGGGCCACCACCCCGACCCCGCCCGGTCGGTCCTGCGCACCGCCACCGCGATGGCCCTGCGCAACGGCCCCACAGCCTTCCGCGCGAAGCGGGGCTGAGGGGCCGGTCGAGCGGTACCACGCGGCGGGGTGCGCCCCGTCGCGACGGGGCGCACCCCGCCGGTTCAGCGGCTGAGCGTCAGGGTCTGCTCGGCGGGAGTGCGGGTGCCGCCGACGCCGCCCGTGGCGCTCCAGGAGCGCAGCGGGGTGGTCTCGGCGGAGCGGGAGGCGTCCGCGGAGAGGCCCAGGACCAGGCCGCTGTAGCGGTTGACCAGCCGGTAGGTGCCCGTCGGGGCGCCGTCGACGGTGGTGTCGGCGATGACGAACCACTGCTGGCCGACCGCCGGCTGGTTCTTGCGCAGCGTGGTCACGGTGGGCGCCGCGCCCCAGGCCCGGCCGCTGTTGGACGAGGCGCTCACGCCGAGCCGGGCGCCGGTGGCGTCGTTGCTGATCCGGTACGAGCCGTCGCCGACCGGGGTGAAGGTCCACGACTCGCGGGCGGAACCGGTGCCCGCCGGCACGGACAGAGTGCCCGAGCCGCCCGCGGCCTGGGCCAGGACCCGGCCGCCGCCGTTGGCGATGCGGTAGCCGGAACCGGCGGCCACCGGGAGGGAGGGGCTGTCGGTGGTGATGCTGAGGTTGACGTACTCCGAGGCGGAGCCGTTGGAGCAGCCGAAGGAGCAGTAGGAGCGGAAGTCACGGCCGACGATGCCGGTGCGGGTCCTGTTCGCGCTGTCCAGGAACCAGCGGTACCAGGAGGCGTTGGTGTAGCCGCCGGTGTCCCCGAGCAGCCGCCACTTCTGCGTCGCCAGGTTGTCGGTGGCGTAGATCTCCTGTGGGGCGTTGCCGCTCTGGTCGACGTTCTGCGGCTGGCCGATGTAGAGCCCCAGGTGGGCGTTGTACGTGATGTCCATGACGAACATCGGGGAGGTGGGCGGCAGTTGACCGGCCGCGACCTGCTGGTTGGCCGTCCCCGGGGTCGCCGGGTCGTACTCGTCCGCCGCGGGGGTGTAGCCCGTGGGATGCGCGGCGTCGACGGGGACCATGTTGCTCTCCTGGCCGCCGGTGCCCGGCTGGGACCAGGCGCCGTCGTACCACTTGCGCCACGAACCGGGCGCCATCTTCGCGGAGATGGGGGAGCGCGCGACATGGCCGTGGAAGACCCGCCAGCCGCCGTTCTTGTCGATGATCCGCGAGCCGTAGAAGACGTAGAAGTAGCCGGAGGCGGTGTCGACGAACAGGCGCGGGTCGCCGTCGCCGTAGTGGTAGGTCTGCTGCGGGAAGGCGGCGGTGTCGCCCCGGACCGTGCTGTACGGCGAGGTGATCACGTGGTCCTTGATGGACCAGGTGCGGCCCTGGTCCTTGGAGACGGCGTAGTCGATGCCGTCGAAGTGCGAGCTGTCGCCGAAGGGCTGCGGGGTGAACTCGTTGTGCACCAGGCCGTACCAGTCGCCGGTGTCCGGGTCGACCCACACCCCGGCCAGGTCGCAGAAGTTGCGCTGCGAGTAGCCGGAACCGGCGGGCGCGAACGTGGACTCCAGGCCGGTGGGGCTGTTGTTGCAGCGCCAGGTGGTGTCGTTGTTGCGGTCGTTGGCGTTGGCCGGGTTGACGTAGTTGCTGAGGGTGCTGTTGGCGGTCGCGGTGTCCAGGTCGGTGCCGGAGTAGAAGTTCCACTTGCGCGGGTCGCTCGCCCCGTACAGCGCGTGCGCGGACTGGAAGTAGAAGGTGCCGTCCTTGTCGATGTACGGGGCGGCGGGGGTGTCGTCGGGGTGGGACCAGCGCCCCTTGGCGCCGACGTTGACCGTGTACGTGGCCGCGGCGGCGACCGCGGAGTCACTGTCACCGGAGGCCGCCGAGGCGCCCGCACCGGGCACGAGCACGGCGAGCACCGCGCAGACGACGCCGGCTGCCCGCAGCCGACCTGAGTGAAGACGAGGCACGCGTACTCCCAGGAGATCCGAAAGACCCCGCCACCCGACCCCGGGCAACGAGCTGGCATGCGCATGCTCCCGCCGCACCCCCCACCGGTCCCATAGACGAAACGACCCCATCCCTTGGACTTTCTCCAACGGCGGCATCCTCGGTGCTGTCCGGGCCATCCGGCCGAGGTCGGTGGTCGCCTTGTCGGTCGCAGAGGTCCGGCTGCGCCGTCCCCGTCACCCACCTGCTCGCCGAGATCCGCGAACTCGGCTACACCGGCAGCGCCAACCTGCTGGTCCGCTACATCACCCAGGGCCGCGTCGAGGCCGACCACGCCACCCTCTCCCCACGACGCACCGCACGCCTGATACTCACCGCCCCCGCCCACCTCAAGACGGACCAGGTCGAACTACGCGACAAACCGGCCGCCGCCTGCCCGCAGATGACCGCCCTGCACACCCAGATCGGCGACTTCGCCGCACTACTGACCCCCGCGCCGGGAAACCCCGAACGGCTGACCGCCTGGATCGCCCAGACCCGCGCGGCCGACCCGCCCTTCCTGCACTCCTTCGCCACCGGCCTGGAACGCGACCGGGCCGCTGTCGACGCCGCCCTCACCCTGCCCTGGCACAACGGACGCACCGAAGGCGTCAACAACAAGATCAAACTGCTCAAGCGCCAGACCTACGGCCGGGCCGGTTTCCCGCTTCTCCGCCAGCGCATCCTGCTCAACTGATCAGCAAACTCCACGATCAACGGCTACGAAAATCTTGTAAGAGCCAACTTCAGGACAGACCCTGTCGGCCGAAAGCGTCCCTACTGCTGGACCGGTTGGCGACTGGCCGCGAGGCGCAGGGCGTTTATGCCGCTCACCCCACCACTAGGGACCTCCCGCTTACCGTCCGGGCCAGATTCGAAGCCCTCCGCAATGGAGTCGCACGCCGACCTGGAAGCCCGTACCGATGCGAAAGGGCCCAGGCGAGGCGCGGCGCACTCCTTGCTGAGGGCGCTTCCTCTGTCATCGCCTTGGTCGTCGGCTGGTGAGTGCGGCATCAGACGAGAGGTCGTAGGCGCTAGCACGCGCAGCACAAACACAGTGAACGCCCTGAAGTACGTCGATCGTGAACTACATTGACGTTCACACGGACACTAGGACGCTCAACTCGCTGTAATAGACGACTACTTCACCCGAAGGTCGCGTTTCCGGTACTGCAAGCGAGCCGTACCGGCCGGACGCTCCATACGCACACCCCCTGCCAATGCCGGGGATACCCGGCCCACCTTCTTGGAGATGCTGGTGACTCCCGACCCCACTGCGGTGCCAACCGCTCTTTCCCCTGTCTGTCCTGCCTATGGGGCGCACACCGATGCCCGCCGCATCTACGGCCCAGAGGCGCAGGAGAAGGCGACTGAACTGCATGAGGCCCTGCGTGCCGCGCACGGCGGCGTCGCTCCCGTGCTGGTTCACGGCGATGTGCCAGCGTGGCTGGTCCTGGGGTACCGGGAGGTCCTGGAGGTGGCCCGCAACCCGACCCGCTTCAGTCGCGATTCACGTCTGTGGCGCGCACCTGCCGAGGGCCTCGTGGCCCCGGACAACCCGCTGCTGCCGCTGACGACGTGGGTACCGATGTGCTCCTTCGTCGAAGGGGCGGAGCACACGCGGCTGCGCGCCGCAGTGACAGACACCATGAAGCAGCTGAACCATCGAGGGGTGCGCCGCTACATCGTCCGCTACGCCGACCTGCTCATCAGCGGGTTCCGCGAGCGCGGCGAGGCGGACCTGGTGAAGGAGTTCGCGGACGCGCTGCCGATGCTGGTGATGACGAAGCTGCTGGGTATGGCCGACTCCTATGGGCCCCGCCTCCTCGAGGCGGCCCGTGACATGATCAAAGCAACTGAGACCGCCATCGAGAGCAACGCCTTCGTCGAACAGGCCCTCGCAGACCTCGTTGCGGAGAAGAAGGAGCGCCCGGGGGAGGACTTCGCCACCTGGCTCATCGCCCACGGGTCTGCCTTGACGGACGCGGAGCTGGTGCAGCACCTACGTCTGGTGCTGATCGCCGCGTACTCCACCACCGCGAACCTCATCGCGAGCACCCTGCACATGACGCTGACCGACTCGCGCTTCCGCGGCAACCTTGCCGGAGGCCACATGACCCTGCCCGACGCGCTGGAGCAGGTTTTGTGGGACACCCCGCCCTTCAGCGCGGTTTACGGCCGCTGGGCCACCGCCGACACCGAACTCGCCGGACACCACATCAAGGCCGGCGACATGCTCGTTCTGGGGCTGGCCGCGGGCAACGCCGACCCGCAGGTCCGCCCCGACCTGACGGTGCCTGTCCACGGCAACCGCTCCCACCTTGCCTTCAGCGGCGGGCCGCACGAGTGCCCCGGCCAGGACATCGGCCGCGCCATCGCCGAAGTCGGCGTGGACACCCTCCTCACCCGCCTACCCGACGTGAGTCTGGCAGTCCCGGCTGAGGACATCCGATGGCAGACCTCCCTGCTCTCCCGCGAACTCCTCGAACTCCCAGTGACGTTCACGGCGCTGCGCACCGACCGGGCCACCGCCTCCACACCTCCGGCAACCGCCCCTGCGCCGTCTCTGCTTGCTCCAGCCGCCGAGGCGGCGGCCGTGCCGACGCCCCCGAAGAGCCGCAGCCGCCTGTGGGAGAGCCTCGTGCGCTGGGTCAGGGGGATGTGATTCCAGATGCGCCGTGGCCGGGGCGCGCAGCAGAGCTCTATCCTCTGCGGGGACGCCACCGTGTCAGACCAGCCTGTACAGATAAAGGGGACTGCGTGCCGTTCGATGAGGACCGTGTCTATGTCGGTATCCCGTCTCCTGACGGTCCCCTGGCCTCCGGCGCACGCGTCATGGTGGAGAGCCGGTCCGGAGCGTGCCGCAACCTCGTGCTGCCCGCCGGGAAGAGGGAGTTCACCTGGGGGTGGATCGCCGCCTCCACCACCTGCACCGCGTCAGCCGTGCTGACTGACGCGGTGCAGGTGCGCGACGAGCCGCTCCCGGCGAGCGAGGAAACCCGCACGCCGGTTTGGAGTGCGCTGAGCGTCGATTTCGCGGTCCGCTTCCTCCTCCCCCTCCCGCCCGGGGAGGCGTGGCGCCTGGAGCGCAGGGAGATCATCGCCTGGATGAGGGCGTGGTACCAGCGCAAGGGCATCAGCGACCTTCCCGAGGGATTGGCACCACTCCCGCGCCCGTAGAAGGACGCCCTCCCAGTTCGGCCGGGCGACGCACCTCCGTCAACGCCCCAGCGCTCAAGGCGGCATGCGGGCCAGTCGATGGCAGTGCGGGGGAGACCTGTGCAGCCGGATCCGCGACGCAGGGTGTCAGGGGTTCTCGGCCCGTCGGGCTACTTCAGGTGGGCTTCGATGTAGGAGGGGATCGGAGTGGTGGCTTCTTCGACGTCGCGGTAGCGGGGGGACCAGCGGTGCCAGCTCAGGCTGCCGGCTATCCACAGCGACAGGTCCTCAAGGGATGCCTCGACCCCGCTCCAGGCAGCTTCGCTGTCTATCAGCGGCTTCATGGAGCGCAGGTCCTCGCACGCGGCGAGGAAGTCACCGGTGACGAGGTCGACCATGGTCGCTGCCTGCGCTAGTGCTTGCGTCCATCCGCTGGCGGGATCACGAAGCAGCAGGATCGCGGCGAGGTGTTCGTGGTCTCCGCGCGCGATCTCCTTGCGGATGCTGTAAAGGTCGTTGGTCCAGCTGACCACGTCGTTGGCCGCGGCCCGTATCTCGCGGTAGGCCTCGCTCTCGGCGATTTCCGGGGCGACCTCCACGCCGTTCGCCGGTTCGATGAGGTCGAAGCTCATCAAGCAGCCCGAGTTCATCCGGCGGCGGCGCAGGAACGTCACCAGCTCGGGGACAGGAAGGGCGGCGTCGTGAGAGTTGTGGTGCTGGCGCAGGCTGAAGGTGAGCCAGTCACGGAAGTTCGCGATGAAGCGGGAGCGCCACCTCGGTGACATCAAGGGGGCTGTACGCTGCCACAGGTCGCGTATAGCAGCCGCCAGTGGGCCCCACGGTTCGGGAGCGTCCAGGTCCACCCGGAGCTGGGCGAGCAGCCTGCGTGCCAGCTCCGTGCGGCCCTCGGGTGTCAGCCCCTCGTAGCCCTCGTCCAAGCGATCATCCACGATCCAGTTGAACAACTGCCACTGTGCGACCAACTCCAGGTACACAGCGCGCGGATACACCGTGGCAGCGAATTGGCCGAAACCCGCTTGGCGGAAGTGCTCAGCTGCGGCGGAGGTGCGGACCAAGTCGAAGCGCATGGCCCAGGTCAGCATGCTCTCCTCGAGAGCCGGACCGGCCGCGGGGTGGCACTGACTGGGCAGCGGTGAGCGCAATGCGGGCAGCTCGGCAGCCGATGGGGGGGTGGGTAGCCATGGCAGCCTGGGCTCGATCTGTACAGCGGCGGCAGTCACGAGGAAATATCCCTTCGGCCAGCTCTGGCACTGGAGTGTGGTGTATCTGGCCGCAGATCCTGCCCCGTGCGCCCTCCAGCGAATCGCACGAGGCATATGACGCGTGCACAGGCGGCATCGCTGCAGCGACTATGCGCCAACTTTCGACCGGGAAATGTCCGAATAGCGACCCTCTTTATGGATTACTGGAACTTTTCGACCGGTAGTGGCGTGATGCGGCGGAAGCCGAAGGGGCCCAGCAGGTGTAGTGGGTCGACGATCATCATGATGCCGCTGCGGGTCCACTTCTCGTGCGGCAGGCTGACGAACCGGGGCACACTTGGGTCAGAGATGCCCTCTAGGTCTGGACCGATGCGCAGGTAACGCTGGTGGAGATCGGGACGAGCCATAACGTCGGCGTGGATCTCATGAAGCGCCGGGTCGTGGGGGTTGGCCTGGATCGCGCCAGCCAGGTAGGCCAGCATCTGGGGAAGCCACACCGTATCGTGATCGTCCATGACTTCCCGAGCCTCTGCGGTGAAGAGCACGAACCGTAGGGGGAAACGGCCGGGTCGTTGGGGCCACTCACGCCCAAGGGCGCGCAGATCTCCTCCCGGTAGGCATCCGTCATCAGGCCGACTCGTCGACCGTCGACGTCCAGATAGGGGATGCTCCAGGCACCGTCGGCAACGTAAGTAGCACGAGAGCTGTCCGCCTCCAACTCCCGCAGACGCAACGCGAGATAAGAGTCTAAGGGCTGTCCCGTAAACGATCTTCGGCTCAGGGTCGTCTGGGGTAGTCAGGGTGATCGGCGTAGGGAGAGGCGAGGTCGCGCAGGTCGTCGCATGGCCAGGTCTCGCCGTCGTATTGGCAGTCATCGCGGTTGTCCCACGGCAGTTCGGGGTCACCCGTGGCTGGACTGAGCGCATGGCGGGCGAGCACGCGCCGCTTGGCCTGGACCTCCCGCAGGACGCGAGACGGGTCGTGCAGCGCCACATGGAGGGCAATCGTGGGATGGAAGCCGGGGAGTTCTCCTTGGCAGAAGTCGACCGTGTGCCCGCGAGCGGTCCACTCCCCGCAGTCGTCACCTTCGCAGCGTCGGGCCAGGTCGGCCTCCTCATCCAGCCGTGCGTGGAGGAACCCCACCAGGTCTTGACTCATGAGGTCATCCTGGACGATGCGCTGAGATCGGTCGCCTGATTTCCATGATGCGGGCGGGCCGCGGCCGGTTGGCCGATGCTGGAATGATCTTGGCGTGGCTGGTGTGATTACGGCGTCGGAGCCGTCTTGGATAGCCCCGTTCACTGGGCTGAGCCCTCGCTTCTTCGGCAAGTTGGTGACCCAACTGCGGAGCGAAGGCGCCGACGTCGGCGGTCGGGGCCGACCGTGGAAGCTGTCACTGGAGAACCGGGTACTGCTGGTCGTCGCGTACTGGCGGACGAACCTGACCATGCGACAACTGGCCCCGCTGTTCGGCGTATCGAAGTCGGCCGCCGACCGGGTAATCGACCACCTCGGGCCGAAGCTCGCCCTCCAGCTCCGCCGGCGATTCGCCAAGAACGCGGTACTGATCGTGGACGGCACCCTGGTACCCACCCGCGATCACAACGTCGCCGAGCAGTCGAAGAACTACCGCTACTCCACCAACCACCAGGTAGTCATCGACGCTGACACCCGTCGGGTCGTGGTGGTCGGCCGACCGTTGCCGGGCAACCGCAACGACTGCCGGGCCTGGGCCGAGTCCGGCATGAAGGCCGCCGTCGGCAACACCACCACGATCGCCGACGGCGGCTATCCGGGCACCGGGCTCGTGATGCCGCACCGCCGCCGCAACGGCGAGGAACTGCCCGCCTGGAAGCAGGCGCACAACAAGTCGCACAAGCAGGTTCGGGCCCGTGTCGAGCACTGCTTCGCCCGCATGAAGACCTACAAGATCTTGCGCGACTGCCGACTACGTGGCGACGGTGTCCACCACGCCATGCTCGGCATCGCCCGCCTGCACAACCTCGCCCTCGCCGGATAGACGAGCCCGCCCACTGCGGGGCCGAGCACGTCCCGACCCACTCGAAGATCGTTTACGGGACAGCCCTTAGCCCCACATCGGACAACCGTCGCGACGCAGGGTGTGGCCGTTTCAGAGCGTTTCCCGGGGAGCAATTGGGGAGCGCCGGAGCGATCAACGACAACGCGTCGTGAGCGCTCCGAAACGCAAGACCTCCCAGGTCAGGGCGAGTTCGATCAGCACTCGATCACGTTGACCGCGAGCCCGCCCCGCGCCGTCTCCTTGTACTTGACCTTCATGTCCGCGCCCGTCTCCTTCATCGTCTTGATCGCCTTGTCCAGCGAGACGAAGTGGCGGCCGTCGCCGCGCAGGGCCATGCGGGCCGCCGTGACGGCCTTGACCGCCGCCATGCCGTTGCGTTCGATGCACGGGATCTGGACCAGGCCGCCGACCGGGTCGCAGGTCAGGCCCAGGTTGTGCTCGATGCCGATCTCGGCCGCGTTCTCCACCTGCTCGGGGGTGCCGCCCATGATCTCCGCCAGGCCGCCCGCCGCCATCGAGCAGGCCGAGCCGACCTCGCCCTGGCAGCCGACCTCCGCGCCGGAGATCGAGGCGTTCTCCTTGAAGAGCATGCCGATCGCGCCGGCTGCCAGCAGGAAGCGCACGATCGCGTCGTCGTCCGTGCCCGGGACGAAGTCGCGCGCGTAGTGCAGCACCGCCGGGATGATGCCCGCCGCGCCGTTCGTCGGCGCGGTGACCACCCGGCCGCCCGCCGCGTTCTCCTCGTTCACCGCCATCGCGTACAGCGTCGCCCACTCCATCGCGTGCGAGTCGCGCGCGCCCTCCGCCCGCAGTTGGCGCGCGGTCTGCGCGGCCCGGCGGCGTACCTTCAGACCGCCCGGCAGGATGCCCTCGACGGCCATGCCGCGCGCCACGCACTCCTGCATCACGCGCCAGATCTCCAGCAGCCCGGCGCGGATCTCCTCCTCCGAGCGCCACGCCTTCTCGTTCTCCAGCATGAGGGAGGAGATCGACAGGCCCGTCTCGCGCGCCATGCGCACCATCTCGTCGCCGGTGCGGAACGGGTACGCCAGCACCGTGTCGTCCAGCTTGATGCGGTCCTCGCCGACCGCGTCCTCGTCCACGACGAAGCCGCCGCCGACCGAGTAGTACGTCTTCTCCAGCAGCGGCACCCCGGAGTCGTCGTAGGCGAAGAGGGTCATGCCGTTGGCGTGGTACGGCAGGGAGCGGCGCCGGTGCAGCACCAGGTCCCTGTCGTAGTCGAAGTCCAGCTCGTGGTCGGCCCCTATGTCCGCCCCGAGCAGGTGCAGCTTCCCGCTCTCGCGGATCCGCGCCACCTCGGTGTCGGCCCAGGCGACGTCGACCGTACGGGGGGAGTAGCCCTCCAGGCCCAGCAGGACGGCCTTGGGCGTGCCGTGCCCGTGGCCGGTGGCGCCCAGGGAGCCGAAGAGCTCGGCGCGTACGGCGGCGGTGTGCGCGAGCAGCCCGTCGTTCTTCAGGCGCCGCGCGAACATCCCGGCGGCGCGCATCGGGCCGACCGTGTGCGACGAGGAGGGGCCGATGCCGATGGAGAAGAGGTCGAACACGGAGATAGCCACGGTGGAATCGGACTCCTTTGTCCTGTCGTGCGTCGTGCGTGGTGCGGGGGTCGTGCCGGACAGGCGGGGGCGGGCGGCAGGTCGACACAGCGGCCCGGTGGGGCGCGGGGATCGAGCGCCCGGATCACGTGGACACGGGGGAGGCCCTCCTCCAGTGTGCGTCCATCGGCGCGGGAGGGCGGCATCGGTGCGGTGTGGGACCGGTTACAGACCGGCCCCGCACCGCACCGACGCGCAGCTCACGCGAAGGAGGCTCAGAGCCCCGGGTACAGCGGGTGCTTCGCGGCCAGCGCGGACACCCGCGCCGACAGCTCCGCGGCCTTCGCCCCGTCGAAGCCCGGCTTCAGCGCCTCGGCGACGACGTCCGCGACCTCGCGGAAGTCCTCGGCCGTGAAGCCGCGGGTGGCCAGCGCCGGGGTGCCGATCCGCAGGCCGGAGGTGACCATCGGCGGGCGCGGGTCGTTGGGCACCGCGTTGCGGTTGACCGTGATGCCGACCTCGTGCAGGCGGTCCTCGGCCTGCTGGCCGTCCAGCTCGGAGTCGCGCAGGTCGACGAGGACCAGGTGGACGTCCGTACCACCGGACAGGACGGAGACGCCGGCCTCGCGGGCGTCGTCCGCCAGCAGCCGCTCGGCGAGGATCCGCGCGCCCTCCAGCGTGCGCTGCTGGCGCTCCTTGAACTCCTCACCCGCCGCGATCTTGAACGCGACCGCCTTGGCCGCGATCACGTGCTCCAGCGGACCGCCCTGCTGACCGGGGAAGACCGCGGAGTTGATCTTCTTGGCCAGCTCCTGCTTGGACAGGATGACGCCGCCGCGCGGACCGCCGAGGGTCTTGTGCGTGGTGGTGGTGACGATGTCCGCGTACGGCACCGGGTTGGGGTGCAGCCCCGCGGCCACCAGGCCGGCGAAGTGCGCCATGTCCACCATCAGCAGCGCGCCGACCTCGTCGGCGATCCGCCGGAACTCCGCGAAGTCCAGCTGACGCGGGTACGCCGACCAGCCCGCGATGATCAGCTGCGGGCGGTGCTCCTTGGCGAGGCGCTCGACCTCGGCCATGTCGACCTGCCCGGTCTCGGCGTCCACGTGGTAGGCGGCCACGTTGTAGAGCTTGCCGGAGAAGTTGATCTTCATGCCGTGGGTCAGGTGGCCGCCGTGCGCCAGGTCCAGGCCCAGGATGGTGTCGCCCGGCTTGAGCACGGCGAACATCGCCGCCGCGTTGGCCGAGGCGCCCGAGTGGGGCTGCACGTTCGCGGCCTCGGCGCCGAAGAGCGCCTTGATCCGGTCGCGGGCGAGGTCCTCGATGACGTCGACGTGCTCGCAGCCGCCGTAGTAGCGCCGGCCCGGGTAGCCCTCGGCGTACTTGTTGGTCAGCACCGAGCCCTGCGCCTGGAGCACCGCCACCGGGGCGAAGTTCTCCGAGGCGATCATCTCCAGCGTGTCCTGCTGGCGGCGCAGCTCGGCGTCGACGGCGGCCGCGACGTCCGGGTCGACCTCGTGAAGGGATCCGTTGAGAAGGTCCATGATCGGTTACGTCCCTCAGCCCGCGGTGAACGCGGTGTACTCGTCGGCGGACAGCAGGTCGTCGGGCTCGCCCGCGAGGCGGACCTTGAAGAGCCAACCGCCCTCGAAGGGCGCGCTGTTGACGAGGGCCGGGTCGTCCACGACGTCCTGGTTGGCCTCGACGACCTCACCGGTGACGGGGGAGTACAGGTCGGAGACCGACTTCGTCGACTCCAGCTCACCGCAGGACTCGCCGGCGGTCACGGTGTCGCCGACCTCCGGAAGCTGCACGTAGACCACGTCACCGAGCGCGTCGGCGGCGTGGGAGGTGATCCCGACGGTGGCCACGCCGTCCTCGGCGGGCGAGAGCCACTCGTGTTCCTTGCTGTAGCGAAGCTGCGTGGGGTTGCTCATGGGGGTGATTCTCCTGGATACGTGAGGATGGTGCGTACGGGAGTGCTGCGGTACGGAGGCGCGGGGCCGTGCGGTACGGAAGAACGCGGCCTAGCGCTCGCGCTTGTAGAACGGCAGCGCCACGACCTGGTACGGCTCGTGCGTGCCGCGGATGTCCACCCCGACACCCGCCGTGCCCGGCACGGCGTGCGCGGCGTCCACGTACGCCATCGCGATCGGGCTGCCCAGGGTGGGGGAGGGGGCGCCGGAGGTGACGGTGCCGATGACCTCACCGCCCGCGACCACGTCGAAACCGGCCCGCGGCACCCGGCGGCCCTCGGCCACCAGGCCCACCAGCACGCGCGGCGGCGCGGACTCGGCGCGCTCGGCGGCCTGCTCCAGCGCCTCGCGGCCGACGAAGTCCACCGGCTTGTCGAACTTCACGACCCGGCCCAGACCGGCGTCGAAGGGCGTCAGGTCGGTGGTCAGCTCGTGCCCGTACAGCGGCATGCCCGCCTCCAGGCGCAGCGTGTCGCGGCAGGAGAGCCCGCACGGGATGAGTCCGGCGCCCGCGCCCGCCTCGGTCAGCGCCTCCCACAGGGCGACGGCGTCGGCCGGGCGGACGAACAGCTCGAAGCCGTCCTCGCCGGTGTAGCCGGTGCGCGCGATGAGCGCCTCGACGCCGGCGACGGTGCCGGGCAGGCCGGCGTAGTACTTCAGCCCGTCGAGGTCGGCGTCGGTGAGCGAGGCCAGGATGCCCGGCGCCTCGGGGCCCTGGACGGCGATCAGCGCGTAGGCGTCGCGGTCGTCGCGTACGGCGGCGTCGAAGCCGGGGGCGCGCTCGGTGAGGGCGTCCAGGACGACCTGGGCGTTGGAGGCGTTGGCGACGACCATGAACTCCTCGTCGCCCAGGCGGTAGACGATCAGGTCGTCCAGGATGCCGCCGTCCTCCCGGCAGATGTGCGTGTAGCGGGCGCGGCCCACGCCCAGCACGGAGAGCCGGCCGACCAGCGCGTAGTCGAGCAGCTCGCCGGCCTGCGGGCCGGTCACGGTGATCTCGCCCATGTGGGAGAGGTCGAAGAGGCCGGCGCGGGTGCGCACGGCGTTGTGCTCGTCGCGCTCGCTGGCGTAGCGCAGGGGCATGTCCCAGCCGGCGAAGTCGGTCATCGTCGCGCCGAGCGAGCGGTGCGTGGCGTCGAGGGCCGTACGGCGGGGTTCGGGTGTGGTCACGGTTGGACTCCCGGACAGACAGAGGTGGGCAGGGATGGGCAGCGGCGAGCGCTTCCTCCCCCTCTGTCATCGGTACCTGAGAGGTTCGCCGCAACCCCGCGACGGGGGCGACTTGCACCTTGGGTGGGGCCTCGGGTGCGCAGAGCTGGGCTGCGCAGCCGGAAACCCGCTTTTCAGAGCTGCCTCGCCCGCGCGGTACGGGGCCTGAGAGATTCCAGGGAGGGACTTGCTCCTTCGGCGCCCGGATCCCTTGCGAGACAATGGATCCAGGACTCTCCCGCGCGGATTCGAGCGGCCGGTATGCAGTTGACGGGCCACATCATCGCACGACCGGTCCGGCCCCGGGACGGGGCGGGTTCTTGTGACCCGGCCCCGTCCTTGCGAGGCTGGCACGGGTACGACCGAACGGAGGGGGACGAACACGTGGAGGATCCGGGTCCGGCCGTACGAAGGGCCGCCGCGGTGACCGGAGAGCGGCCGGCGCAGCGTCTGCGCCGTGAGGGCCGCGACGGGCGAGACGGCCGCGAGCACTGGGCTGACAGGGCAGGCAGGGCTGACAGGGCCGAGCGGACCGAGCACACGGAGCTGCGCTTCTGCCCCGGGGACGTGGTGGTGGTCTCCGGGCTGCCGGGCGCGGGCAAGTCCACGCTGATGCGGCGCGCGGTGCCGCCCGGGGCCTGGCGGGTGGACTCCCAGGACACCCGCGAGCGCTGGGAGCGGGCGCTGGAACTGCGCCTGGGACCGAGGCTGGGGCGCGCGCTGCCGTACGGGCTCTACCGGCCGCTGGTGCGCGCCGCCCACTACCGGGGGCTGTGGCGGGCGCTGCGCTCGCGCACGGGCCTGGTGGTGCACGACTGCGGCAGCCAGGCGTGGGTGCGCCGCTGGATCGTGCGCGCGGCGCGGCGCGAGGGGCGCGGGGTGCACCTGCTGCTCCTGGACGTACCGGCGACGACGGCCTGGGAGGGGCAGCGCTCGCGCGGGCGCACGGTGTCGGCGTACGCCTTCGCCCGCCACCGGCAGTCGGTGGGACGGCTGCTGCGGGCGGCGCGGGACGGCTCGCTGGCGGGGGAGTTCGACTCGGCGGTGGTGCTCGACCGCGAGCGCGCCCGATCGGCGGTCCTGCGATTCGGGTGAGCCGAGGCCCCCTGGGAGGCGGATCCAGCCGTTAGGCTCGCCCGCGTGAGCTACCCGGATCTGCCCGAAGCGCCCCTTCTCGACCAGCCCGCCTTCCCGGCCAACGAGCTGGAGGAGGTGCTGCGCGCCGCCCTGGGCGAGCCCGGCGCCATGCCCCGGCTGCTGGAGGTGCTGGGGCGCAGCCTGCTGTGGGTGCCGCTGCCGCAGGGCGGCGGACCGCAGAGCACGCGCCTGCGGCTGGCGACCACCGAGATCGGCGGGGCGCCCTACGTGCCGGTGTTCTCCTCCAAGGAGCAGTTCCTCGCCGTCGTCGGCTCGCACATGTCCTTCACGGCCGCCCCCGCGCGGGAGTTCGCGCGCGGGCTGCCGCCGCAGCTGGGCATCGCGGTCAACCCCGGCGGCGCGGTCGGCGTACCGCTGCCGCCCGCCGCGGTGGCGGAGCTGGCGCGCGACCGCACGGCGCAGGCGGGGGCGCCCGGGGCGCCCAGCGGCGGCCGGGTGCGGCTCTACGAGCCCGACTGGCAGGACGACCCGGTGGACTTCCTGGCCGCCGCCCGCGAGGAGTTCGAGCGCACCCCCGAAGTCGGCTCCGCGCGCCGGGTGTTGGCGAGCGTGGAGGCGGGCGCGCCCCAACTCTTCGTCGGGGTCGAGCTGTCGGCCGCGCCCCAGGCCCGCGAGACGGCCCTCGTCGCGCTCGGCCGCGCGCTGGAGCGCCAACCGGTCGACTGGCCGGTGCAGTTGGTCTTCATGGAGGCCGCCGCGGGCGATCCGGTGGTGCAGTGGCTGCGGACCAGGGTCAAGCCGTTCTTCGGCGGCCCGTACTGAAATCCGCGGCCGATGCACGACAGGTCCGCGCCCCGTGCACGACAGGCCCACGACTGACACGACTGATTCGTACGGAGAGACAACCGTCGGCTCACACAAGCGCGAGGCGACGTTCTAACCTGTGAGGTGCCACCGGAGCACGGGCCCGGCAGGCGCGGCGGATGAGGGGGCTGAGGGGAAGTGAACGGGGGTACGGGGCTCGGGCGGCTCGTCGGTGAGATGGCGCCGGGGCGCTACGAGGTCTACGAGCGGCTGCTCACGGCGCTGCGCGACGGCCCGGTGCGGATGCTGCTCTGGCAGGGCCGCAAGGGCTCCACGGACGCGCAGTACGGCGCCATGGAGGTCGGCGGCCACGGCTACGTCCCCTGTGTGACCGGCGAGGAGGCGCTCGCCGCGAGCGGCTGGCGGCGCGCGCACGAGACCGTCGCCGGCCGGGACATCGCCGCCGCGCTCTACCCGGACCGCTGGGGCCTGTGGCTGGACCCGCACGCCCCCGGCGGCGGCGTGGGCGTGCCCTGGCTGGACCTGCGCCGCGTCGTCGCGGGCCTGGAGGCCCTCCCCGCCGGCCCCCTGCGCCTGTCGGAGCCGTCCGTCGACGTCCAGCAGTTCTACGCCCTCCTCGGCCAGAACGCCCACCGCACCCCGGCCGTACGGACCCTGACGCGCGCCTGGGTGCAGCCGGCCCTCGGCGAGCCGTACCTGGCGATCGGGCTCGACCTGTACGACACCGGCGAGCAGTCGGTGGCCGCCGCCCGCGCGATGATGCGGGACTCCGTCGCCGCCGTCCCCGCCGGGCTGCCGGTCTCCTCCGTCGCCCTGGCCGACGACTACGACCCCGTCGCGATGTGGATGCGGGCCAACGGCCGCCCCTTCTTCGACCGCGGCGCCTTCCCGGGCGGCCCGGCCGCCCCCGCCGGCTACGGCTACCCGCCGCCGAGCCGCCACCCGGGCGCGGCCCCGGCGCCGTACTGACACGGCCCCCGCCACCTGAGCCACCTCCGGCACCCGCGCCTCCGCACCCCCGGCGTCGCAGCCGCCGCCCTCGTGTCCACATAATGAGACGCGCCCGCCGCGGCCTCCCGCTTTCCCCCCGGAGTGCCTTGCCGCGGCCCGAGTTGGGGGCCCGCTGAGGACCCCCGGCTGTCCGTATAACGGAACACGCACGGGACATCACGGTTGCGCATCCATTCCCGGCCAGGTCTGGTGTGTGATCGCAGGCGCAATGAAGACTCCCGCAGCAAGGGAGGAGAGTCCCGGCGCGGCACCGGAACAGGACGTCGGCGCACCACCCGCACCACTTGCACCAGCGATGAAGACCTGCCGCCCGAGGGCGGTCAGGTACCAGGCCGGACACCATCGGCCGAGAGGGGTCCCCACCACCATGACGGCACCTTTGCACGACACCAGCGCCGCGGAGACCGCGGCCGTCGATGTAGCTGCCGACGTCCCGGCCAAGGCGATCCAGGGACGCTCTCCCTGGCAGATCGCCTGGACCAGGCTCAAGCGCGACCGCGTCGCCCTGGCCGGGGGGATCGTCGTCGTCTTCCTCGTCCTCGTCGCGGTCTTCGCGCCGCTCATCGTGAGCCTCTTCGGGCACCCGCCGGACGAGTTCCACGAGGAGCTCATCGATCCGCTCTTCGGCACCCCGACCGGCGACTGGGGCGGCATCAGCAAGGACTTCCTGTTCGGCGTCGAGCCGATCAACGGCCGCGACGTCTTCAGCCGCGTCGTCTACGGCGCCCGCGTCTCGCTGCTGGTCGCCTTCCTCGCCGCGATGTTCGCCGTCGTGCTGGGCACGCTCTTCGGCGTGGTGGCCGGCTTCTTCGGCGGCTGGGTCGACGCGGTCATCAGCCGCGTGATGGACATGCTGCTCTCGTTCCCGCAGCTGCTCTTCACCATCGCCCTGATCGCCGTCGTCCCCAACAGCGTTGCCGGCTTCTCCGGTACGGGCCTGCGCATGGCCGTGCTCATCGTCGTCATCGGCTTCTTCGGCTGGCCCTACGTGGCGCGCATCGTGCGCGGCCAGACCCTCTCGCTGCGCGAGCGCGAGTACGTGGAGGCGGCCACCAGCCTGGGCGCCGGGCGCGGCTACATCATCTTCCGCGAGCTGCTGCCCAACCTCATCGCCCCCATCACCGTCTACACCACGCTGATGATCCCGACCAACATCCTCACCGAGGCGGCCCTGAGCTTCCTGGGCGTGGGTGTGAAGCCCCCGACCGCGTCCTGGGGCCAGATGCTGTCCAAGGCCATCACGACGTACGAGACCGACCCGATGTTCGTGATCATCCCGGGTCTGGCCATCTTCGTCACCGTCCTGGCCTTCAACCTCTTCGGCGACGGCGTGCGCGACGCGCTGGACCCGAAGGGCTCGCGCTGAGCCCTGCTGCACCACCCGCACCACCCGCATCACCGCTCCACCAGTACCACCCGCTCCACCAGCACCACCGCTCCGGCAGTCCGAGTAGCCGGCGGCGACAGGAACAGCACCGGCGGCCCGCCCCGGGTCCCGTCAACCACGGAGGTTGCGACATCGTGACAACCCATCGCTCATCGAGGCGCCGCACGGCAGCCGCGTCGGCCGTCATCGTCGCGGCGCTGCTGTCGACCGCAGCTTGCGGTGGCGGCGACGGCGGCAAGGACGAGGGCAAGGACGCGTCCGCCGCCAAGCTCGCCTTCAACGGCGCCGTCGGCAAGGTCTTCAACCCCTCGGACAAGAAGGGCGGCGAGCTGAAGTTCATCGGCTCGCAGGACTTCGACTTCCTCGACCCCGCGCGCGGCTACTACGGCTTCATGTGGGACTTCGCCCGCTACTACACCCGCCAGCTGGTCACGTACAAGGCCGGCCCCGGCAAGGAGAGCACCGAGCTGGTGCCGGACATGGCCACGGCCAAGGCCGAGGTCTCCGCCGACGGCAAGACGTACAAGTACACGCTGAAGGACGGCGTGAAGTGGGAGGACGGCAAGCCCGTCACCTCCAAGGACATCAAGTACGGCATCGAGCGCATCTGGGCGCAGGACGTGCTCTCCGGCGGTCCGATCTACCTGCAGCAGGTGCTCGACCCCGAGGGCGAGTACAAGGGCCCGTACAAGGACACCAGCAAGGACAAGCTGGGTCTGAAGGCGATCGAGACGCCTGACGACAAGACCATCATCTTCAAGCTCCCGAAGCCCAACTCGGACTTCGAGCAGATGCTGGCCATGCCCTCGGCGACCCCGGTCCGCCAGGACATGGACACCAAGGAGAAGTACACCCTCAAGCCCTTCTCCAACGGCCCGTACAAGATCGACGAGTACACGCCGACCAAGGGTCTGAAGCTCTCCCGCAACACCAACTGGGACGCCGCGACCGACGAGGTCCGCAAGGCGCTGCCGGACACCATCTCCGTCACGCTGACCACCAACGCCGACGACATGGACAAGCGCCTCATCGCCGGCGAGTACGACCTCGACCTCAACGCCACCGGCATCGGCCAGGCCGCGCGCGCCTCGGCGCTGAGCCCGAAGAGCCGCGGCAACGTCGACAACCCGCAGACCGGCTTCATCCGGTACGCGGTCATGCCGCAGACGGTCGCCCCGTTCGACAACATCGAGTGCCGCAAGGCCGTCATCGTCGGCGCCGACCACAAGTCGCTGCAGACCGCCCGCGGCGGCCCGCAGGCCGGTGGCGAGATCGCCACGAACATGCTGCCCCCGGCCATCGGCGGCGCCGACCCGAACTACGACCCGTACGAGGTCAAGGCGCACGAGACCGGTGACGTCGCCAAGGCCAAGGAGCACCTGAAGGCATGCGGCAAGCCCGACGGGTTCAAGACCACCATCGCGGTCCGCAACAACAAGCCCCTTGAGGTCGCCACGGCCGAGTCCCTCCAGGCCTCGCTGAAGAAGGTCGGCATCGAGGCGGAGATCGACGCCTACGACGGCGCCCAGACCTCCGGCATCATCGGAGCTCCGGACAACGTCAAGAAGAAGGGCTACGGCATCATCATCATGGGCTGGGGCGCCGACTTCCCGACCGGGCAGGGCTTCTCCCAGCCGCTGGTCGACGGCCGCTTCATCCTCGACTCCGGCAACAACAACTTCTCGATGCTGAACGACAAGGCCATCAACAAGCTGTTCGACGACGCCATCGCGGCGACGGACATCACGCAGGCCAACGAGTTCTACAAGCAGATGAACCAGAAGGTCTCCGAGGCCGCGGTCTACCTGCCCTTCACCCACGAGAAGAACCTGATCTGGCGCGGTTCGCGCCTGACCAACGTCTACACGGCCGACGCGTACAACGGCCGCTACGACTACGCCTCCCTGGGCGTTGTGAAGTAATCCGAACGCCCCCCACGGCGCACCCGCCGCTAAGCACGAAGGGCAGGTGAGGGCCACGCGTGGTGGCCCGGGGAGGAGACTCCCCGGGCCACCGCCGGGCCGAGAGCAGTGCTCGCTTACCTCATCCGACGGTTGTTCGCCGTCGTCATCATGCTGTTGGTCGTCACCCTGGTGACCTTCGGCATCTTCTTCCTGATACCGAAGATGGTCGGAGCCGACCCCGCGCTGATGTATGTCGGCAAGCAGGCGGACGAGGCGGCCATCGAGGGCATCCGGCAGAAGATGGGTCTCGACGACCCGATCCTGGTGCAGTTCTGGGAGTTCGTCCGCGGGCTGTTCGTCGGCCGCGACTACACCAGCGGCGGCTCGACCACCCACTGCTCCGCGCCGTGCTTCGGCTACTCCTTCCGTACCGAGCAGGCGGTCTGGCCGATCCTCAAGGACCGCGCCCCCGTCACGCTCAGCCTCGCGGCGGGTGCCTGTGTGCTGTGGCTCCTCGGCGGTGTGCTCACCGGTGTCGTCTCCGCGCTGCGGCGCGGGACCGTGGTGGACCGCACGGCGATGGGCCTGGCCCTGGCCGGCGTCTCGCTGCCCATCTACTTCACCGGCGCCATCGCGCTGGCGGTCTTCCACTACAAGCTCGGCTGGTTCGACGCCAACTACGTGCCGGTCGAGGAGAGTTTCACCGGCTGGCTGGACGGACTCGCCCTGCCCTGGGTGACCCTGGCACTGCTGTACGCGGCCATGTACGCCCGCCTCACCCGCGCCACCATGCTCGAGGTGATGAGCGAGGACTACATCCGCACCGCCCGCGCCAAGGGCCTCACCGAACCGGTCGTCATCGGCAAGCACGCCATGCGCTCCGCGATGACCCCCATCCTGACCATCCTCGGCATGGACCTCGGCGCCCTGATCGGCGGCGCGATCCTCACCGAGACCACGTTCAACCTGCAGGGCCTCGGACGGGCGGCGATCCAGTCGATCAACGACCGCGACCTCCCGATCATCATCGGCGTCACCCTGATCACCGCCGGCGCGGTGGTCATCGCCAACCTCCTCGTGGACCTGATGTACGCCGTGATCGACCCCCGAGTGAGGCTGGCATGACCGACCTGACCAAGTCCGGCACGGGCGCCGTGGGAGAGCCCGTACGGGAGGGCTCCTCCGCCTTCCTCGACGTACGCGACCTGCGTATCCACTTCCCCACCGAGGACGGCGTCGTCAAGTCGGTCGACGGCCTGAGCTTCCAGCTGGAGAAGGGGCAGACCCTCGGCATCGTGGGCGAGTCCGGCTCCGGCAAGTCGGTGACCTCGCTGGGCATCATGGGCCTGCACACCGTCGGCCAGTACGGCCGCGGCAAGGCGCGGATCTCCGGCGAGATCTGGCTCAACGGCACCGAACTGCTCAGCGCCCCGCCGGACGACGTACGCAAGCTGCGCGGCCGGGAGATCTCCATGATCTTCCAGGACCCGCTCTCCGCGCTGCACCCGTACTACACCATCGGGCAGCAGATCGTGGAGGCGTACCGCATCCACCACAAGGTCGACAAGAAGACCGCCCGGCGCCGGGCGGTGGAGATGCTCGACCGGGTCGGCATCCCGCAGCCGGACAAGCGCGTCGACAGCTACCCGCACGAGTTCTCCGGCGGTATGCGCCAGCGCGCCATGATCGCCATGTCGCTGGTCAACAACCCCGAGCTGCTGATCGCCGACGAGCCGACCACCGCCCTGGACGTGACCGTCCAGGCGCAGATCCTGGACCTGATCCGGGACCTGCAGAAGGAGTTCGGCTCGGCGGTCATCGTCATCACCCACGACCTGGGCGTGGTGGCCGAACTGGCCGACCAGATCCTGGTGATGTACGGCGGCAGGTGCGTGGAGCGCGGCCCGGCCGACACGGTCTTCTACGAGCCCCAGCACCCCTACACCTGGGGCCTGCTCGGCTCCATGCCGCGCATCGACCGCGACCAGACCGAGCGCCTCATCCCGGTCAAGGGCTCCCCGCCCAGCCTCATCAACGTGCCCAGCGGCTGCGCCTTCCACCCCCGCTGCCCGTACGCCGGCGAGACCGGCGGCCTCAGCAGCACGGTGCGCCCGGAGCTGAGCGAGGTCGGGCCGCGGCACTACGCCGCCTGCCACCTCACCGCCGAGCAGCGGTCGAGGATCTGGACCGAAGAGATTGCGCCGAAGCTGTGAGCGACAAGGACGATGCCGTGACGACCGACGACGCCGGCAACGCGAAGATCCCGGCGCAGCCCGCCGGGGAGACCGCCGAGGCCGCCGAGGCCGCTGAGGGCACAGCCGCGGCCGCTCCGGTCCGTACCGGCGAGCCGCTGCTCAGGGTGCGCGGGCTGGTCAAGCACTTCCCCATCACCAAGGGCGTGCTCAAGCGCCAGGTCGGCGCCGTCCAGGCGGTCGACGGGCTCGACTTCGACGTCTACCCGGGCGAGACCCTGGGCGTCGTCGGCGAGTCCGGCTGCGGCAAGTCGACCATGGGCCGGCTCATCACCCGGCTGCTGGAGCCCACGCGCGGCAGCATCGAGTTCGAGGGCCACGACATCACCCACCTCGGCACGGCGAAGATGCGCCCGCTGCGCCGCGACGTGCAGATGATCTTCCAGGACCCGTACTCCTCGCTCAACCCGCGGCACACGGTCGGCGCCATCGTCAGCGCCCCGTTCAAGCTGCAGGGCATCACGCCCGAGGGCGGGGTGAAGAAGGAGGTCCAGCGCCTTCTGGAGACCGTGGGGCTCAACCCCGAGCACTACAACCGCTATCCGCACGAGTTCTCCGGCGGCCAGCGCCAGCGCATCGGCATCGCCCGCGCGCTCGCGCTCAAGCCGAAGATGATCGTCGCGGACGAGCCGGTCTCCGCGCTGGACGTGTCGATCCAGGCGCAGGTGGTGAACCTGCTGGACGACCTCCAGCAGGAGTTCGGCCTCACCTACGTGATCATCGCGCACGACCTCTCCGTGGTTCGGCACGTCTCGGACCGCATCGCGGTGATGTACCTGGGCAAGATCGTGGAGCTGGCGGACCGCACGAGCCTGTACACCGCGCCCATGCACCCGTACACCAAGGCGCTGCTCTCCGCCGTCCCCGTGCCCGACCCGCGCCGCCGCCACGAGCGCGAGCGGATCTTCCTCACCGGCGACGTGCCCTCGCCGATCTCGCCGCCCACGGGCTGCCGCTTCCACACCCGCTGCTGGAAGGCGACCGAGGTCTGCAAGGTCCAGGAGCCGCCGCTGCTGCAGCTCAAGCCCGGCCAGCAGGTCGCCTGCCACCACCCGGAGAACGCCGTGGACCTGGTGCCGCAGGACGTGCCGCTGGCGGGTGCCGCGGAGGTCGCGGAGATCAAGGTCGTCGACTGAGCCGCACCGTCCGTACGATCCGCACCGCCGGACGCCCGTCGGGCCCGCAGCGCACCCGCGCCGCGGGCCCGACGCGCTGTCCGGCGTGTGCCGGTGCACGGGCCCGGGGCGTGTACGGGTAGAACTTCTCGGGTGGTCATCGCACTCGATCTGTTCAACGCCTCCGTCCAGCACGGGCTGGACGTGGCCGGCATCTCCGTCTTCGCCATCTCCGGCGCGCTGCTGGGCGTACGGAAGAACTTCGACGTCTTCGGCATGGCCGTCCTCGCCGAGGTCACCGCGCTGGGCGGCGGGATCTTCCGCGACCTGGTGATCGGCGCGATCCCCCCGGTCGCCTTCACGGACCTCGGCTACCTGCTGACCCCGCTGGTGGTCACGGTGCTGGTCTTCTTCCTGCACCCCGAGGTGGAGCGGATCAACAAGGCCGTCAACTTCTGCGACGCGGCCGGCCTCGGGCTCTTCTGCGTCGTCGGCACGACCAAGGCGCACGAGTACGGACTGGGGCTCACCGCCTCCGTGGTGCTGGGCATGGCCACCGCGGCCGGCGGCGGCGTCCTGCGCGACATCCTCGCCGGCGACGTCCCCCAACTCCTGCGCTGGGACCGCGACCTGTACGCCATCCCGGCCCTCGTCGGCGCCTCGGCGACGGCGCTGCTGATCAAGTTCGGCCAGCTCAACGGGGCGACGGCGGCCGGCGCTGCGGCCCTGGCCTTCGTCCTGCGCCTGGCCGCGATGAACTACGGCTGGCGTGCACCGCGCGCCTGGCAGCGGCGCTCCACGGCCGTCGAGGCGGAGTAGCGGCGGCGGGGGACGGCGGGGCGGGGGTGTGCCGAGCGCCCGTAGAATCGTGCCCACCATGACTCAGGCCGCCTACTTCGACCATGCCGCGACCACGCCGATGCTCCCCGAGGCGGCGGCGGTGCTGGCGGCGCAGCTCACCGTCACGGGCAACGCCTCCGCCCTGCACGGCGCCGGGCGGCGCGCGCGCCGCACGGTCGAGGAGGGCCGGGAGAAGCTGGCGGCGGCGCTCGGCGCGCGGCCCAGCGAGGTGGTCCTCACCGGCGGCGGCACCGAGGCCGACAACCTCGCGGTCAAGGGCCTGTACTGGTCGCGCCGCGCCGCCGACCCCGCGCGCACCCGGCTGCTGGCCAGCCCCGTCGAGCACCACGCGGTCCTCGACGCCGTGCACTGGCTGGCCGAGCACGAGGGCGCGACGGTGGAGTTCCTCCCCGTCGACCGCCACGGGCGGGTGCATCCCGAGGCGCTGCGCGAGGCGATCGAGCGCGAGCCGGCCGATGTCGCGCTGGTCACGGTCATGTGGGCCAACAACGAGATCGGCACCGTCCAGCCGGTCGCCGAACTCGCCGCCGTCTGCGCGCGGTTCGACATCCCGATGCACGCCGACGCGGTACAGGCGGTCGGCCAGCTGGAGGTGGACTTCGCCGCCTCGGGACTGGCCGCGATGACGGTCTCCGGCCACAAGATCGGCGGCCCGTACGGCATCGGTGCCCTGCTGCTGCGCCGCGAGCAGACCCCCGTACCGCTGCTGCACGGCGGCGGCCAGGAGCGCGAGGTGCGCTCCGGCACCCTCGACGTCCCCGCCATCGCCTCCTTCGCCCTCGCCGCCGAGCTGGCGACGGCCCGGCGCGCGGACTTCGCCCGCGAGGTGGGCGCGCTGCGCGACGCGCTGGTCGACGTCGTACGCACCGAGGTGCCGGACGCCGTCCTCAGCGGCGACCCCGACCCCGCCGGCCGCCTGCCCGCCAACGCCCACTTCGCCTTCCCCGGCTGCGAGGGCGACTCCCTGCTCCTCCTCCTGGACGCCGCCGGCATCCAGTGCTCCACGGGCTCCGCCTGCACGGCGGGCGTCGCCCAGCCCTCCCACGTCCTCCTGGCCACCGGCACCGCCCCCACCCTGGCCCGCGGCACCCTGCGCTTCTCCCTGGGCCACACCTCGACCCGCGCGGAGGTCGACGCCCTCGCCGGGGCCCTGGGCCCGGCGGTGGAGCGGGCGCGGGCGGCGGGGCTGTCGTAGCAGGTCGCAGCGGGGGCTTCCCGGTCTCCTGCGGGCTGTCGGACCCCCGCCGTAGACTCGGACTATGACCAGCGTCACAGAGGTGTACGACCGGCTGCGCGAGGCCGCGCAGGCGCTGCCCGAGCTGCCGCACATGGCATATCCGGAGATCAGCCGGGGGGAGCTGCACATGATGATGTCGCCGTCGGGGCGCCACGAGAAGACGGCATGGCTCATCCGCCGACAGCTCGATCGGCAGTTGCCGGAGGGCCTTGTCGCCCATACCGGGGGAGATGTCGAGGACCGCAGGCTCGGCATACTGCGCCGACCGGATGTCATCGTCACGACGCCCGCGGCCTTCGACACCGACGGCCCGCTGGCGGCCCGCGACCTCGTGATGGCCGTCGAGATCGTCTCCCCTTCCAACCCGTCCAACGACTACGACGAGAAGTTCTACGAGTACCCGGCGATGGGCATCGGCCACTACGTGATCGTGGACCCGCGCAAGGGCCTCGTGACGCACCACTGGTCGCCGGTGGGCTCGGAGGTGGGCGAGGCGTCGTACGAGAACACGACCAGGCACCGCTTCGGCGAGACCGTCGAGCTCGGCGACTGGCGACTCGACACCGGTGAGCTGCCGCGCTACGGGGACAAGAGCTGACACCCCCTTCAAGCCCTTCACGCCCTTCAAGCCCCGCCGGAACCGCCGCCGCCCCCGCCGCGTTCCTCCCGGTGTGACCACAACGCCCAGCCCCCCGACCGGCTCGCCCACCCGCCGCCGCTTCCTGCTCGCCTCCGGAGCCGCCGGGCTGGGCCTCGTCGGGCTCTCGCAGCGCGACGAGCTGAGCCGGTGGTGGTGGCGGCTGCCCGGGCGGGACAAGCCGCGCAAGGCCGGCGAGCGGGACTACGCCACCGCCTCCTGGACCGCCGCCTCCGCCGCCAACTGGCGCCGCGCGGACCGCCCCGCCGACTACCGCATAGACCGGGTCGTCATCCACGTCACCCAGGCCGACTGGAACACCACCCTGCGCGTCTTCCGCAGCTCCCGCCACCAGGCGTCCACCCACTACGTCGTGCGCGCCCTCGACGGCCACGTCGAGCAGATGGTCCGCGAGCTGGACGTCGCCTACCACGCCGGCAACCGCTCCTACAACGAGCGCAGCATCGGCATCGAGCACGAGGGCTGGGTGGACCGCCCCCAGAACTTCACCGCCGTGATGTACGCCTCCTCCGCCCGCCTCACCGCCGACATCTGCCGCCGCCACCGCATCCCCGTCGACCGCGAGCACATCGTCGGCCATGTCGAGGTCCCGGGCACGGACCACACCGACCCGGGCCCGCACTGGGACTGGGACCGCTACCTGAAGCTGGTCCGCGCGTCCTGAGCGCGGCCGGGACGCGGGCCCGGTCCGGACACCCGTCTGGCCGCCTTACCCTGTAAGGGCTATGTCTGACGCCACGCGCCCCCGCCTGAAGGTCCTCGCCGCCATGTCCGGCGGGGTCGACTCCGCCGTTGCCGCCGCCCGCGCCGCCGAGGCCGGCCACGACGTCACCGGCGTGCACCTGGCCCTCTCCGCCAACCCGAAGTCCTTCCGTACGGGAGCGCGCGGCTGCTGCACGGTCGAGGACTCGCACGACGCGCGCCGCGCCGCCGACGTGATCGGCATCCCCTTCTACGTCTGGGACCTCGCCGAGCGCTTCCGGCGCGACGTGGTGGAGGACTTCGTCGCCGAGTACGCGGCGGGGCGCACCCCCAACCCCTGCCTGCGCTGCAACGAGAAGATCAAGTTCGCCGCGCTGCTGGACAAGGCCCTCGCGCTGGGCTTCGACGCGGTCTGCACCGGCCACTACGCCCAGGTCGTCACCCGCCCCGACGGCTCCCGCGAGCTGCACCGCGCCGCCGACATGGCCAAGGACCAGTCCTACGTCCTGGGCGTCCTGGACGACCGCCAGCTCGCGCACGCCATGTTCCCCCTGGGCGACACCGAGACGACCAAGGAGGAGATCCGCGCGGAGGCCGCCGCGCGCGGGCTCTTCGTCGCGAAGAAGCCCGACAGCCACGACATCTGCTTCATCGCCGACGGCGATACCCAGGGCTTCCTCGCCAAGCACCTCGGCACGGCCGAGGGCGACATCGTGGACGAGGCGGGCGCGAAGCTGGGCACGCACTCCGGCGCGTACGGCTTCACCATCGGCCAGCGCAAGGGCCTGCGCCTGGGCAACCCGGCCGGCGACGGCACCCCGCGCTACGTGCTGGACATCTCACCGGTGGAGAACACCGTCACGGTGGGCCCCGCCGCCTCCCTCGACATCCACGCCCTGACCGCGATCAACCCCCGCTGGTGCGGCACCACCCCGGCCGCCCCCGGCCCGTACACCGCCCAACTGCGCGCCCACGGCAGCGAGACGCCGGTCACGGCGCGCCTGGACGGCGGCGAACTGCACGTGGCGTTCGACCAGCCGGTCCGGGGCGTGGCCCCCGGCCAGGCGGTGGTGCTCTACGACGGCACGCGGGTGGTCGGCTCGGCCACGATCGCAACGACGCAACGCAGCACCCCCGGCCCGTCCGGCGCCTGAGGACTTCGGGCGAAGCCCGAACCGCGTCAGCCGGCGCGACAGAAGATGCGATGATCCCCCCATGGCGACCCACCTCATCACCGGCGCGGGCTCAGGCATCGGCGCAGCCGTCACCGCGCAACTCCTGGACCGGGGCGACACCCTGTGGCTGCTGGCCAGAAACGCCGGCCGCGCCAAGGAACTCGCCGAGCGGTTCCCCGGCGCCCGTACGATCGTCGGCGACCTCGCGGAGCCCGGCCGCCTCTCCTGGGCCCTGGGCCACCAGTCCCTCCCCCAGGAGCTGGACTCCCTGATGCACATCGCGGGCATCGTGGAACTCGGCGGCGTGGGCGAGTTGACCCCGAAGGTCTGGACCGACCAGCTCGCCGTGAACCTCGTCGGCCCCGCCGAGCTGACCCGCCTCGTGCTGCCCCAACTCCGCCTCGCCCGCGGCCACGTGGTCTTCGTCAACTCCGGCGCCGGCCTGAGCGCCCATGCCCAGTGGGCCCCCTACGCCGCCAGCAAGCACGGGCTGAAGGCCCTCGCCGACTCCCTGCGCTGGGAGGAGAAGCCGCACGGCATCCGCGTGACCTCCGTCTACCCGGGACGTACCGCCACACCCATGCAGGAGAAGGTGCACCGGCAGGAGGGCGGCGACTACGACCCGGCGCGCTGGATCGCCGCGGAGTCGGTGGCCCGGACGATCCTGCTGGCGGTCGACCTGCCGCGGGACGCCGAGGTCCAGGACCTGACGGTACGTCCGGGGCGGTGACGCCGCAGGCGGGTGGGGGAGCGGGACCGGGCACCCCCCGCCGCCTCGTAGGCTTCGCCGGGTGAACAGCGAGAAGAGTTTCGCCCGGGGCGGCGCCACCGGAGTCGGTTCGATGCCCGGCGGGGACGCGCGGGAGACCGCGCGGATGGTGACGGAGCTGGTGGGGGACTTCCCCTTCCTCGCCGAGCTGCCCGCCCGCGGCCCCGGCGCCGACATGATCGGGCGCACGGTCGGCATGCTGACCGACATCTACGCGGCCGTCGAGCCCAGCGGCTGGCGCATCGCCGCCCGCCCGGGGATGGACACCCGGCGCTCGTGGTCCTGGCTGGGGGAGGACCTCGACGCCCTGGAGGAGTTCACCCAGGGCTACCAGGGCCCGTTGAAGGTGCAGGCCACCGGCCCGTGGACGCTCGCCGCCGCGCTGGAGCTGCCGGGCGGCGAGGCCGCGCTGCGCGACGCGGGCGCCTGCCGCGACCTGACCGCCTCGCTGGCCGAGGGCGTCGCGGGCCACCTCGCGGACGTCCGCCGCCGCATCCCCGGCGCCCAGGTGGTCCTGCAGCTGGACGAGCCCTCGCTGACCGCCGTGCTGCGCGGCGAGGTCGCCACGGCCAGCGGCTACCGCACCTACCGCGCGGTGGACCGCAGCGTGGTGGAGGGCGCGCTGCGCAGGATCGTCGAGAGCGCCGAGGCCGCCGGGGCGGCGGTCGTGGTCCACTCCTGCGCCCCCGCCGTGCCCTTCGCGCTGCTGCGCCGGGCCGGGGCGGCCGGGATCTCCTTCGACTTCTCGCTCCTCACGGAGCGTGAGCACGAACTGATCGGGGAAGCCGTCGAGTCGGGCACCGCGCTCTTCGCCGGGCTCATCCCCGGCACCGCTCCCGAGGGGGCCCGATTGTCAGACCCGGCCGGTAGCGTCGGGGGTGTCAGGACGTTGTGGCGCAGGCTGGGGCTGCCGCCGGGGATCCTCGCGGACTCCGTGGTGCTCACGCCCGCCTGCGGGCTGGCGGGCGCCTCGCCCGCCTACGCCCGCGAGGCGCTCGCCCACTGCGTCCGGGCCGCTCGGGCGCTGGCCGACAACCCTGAGTGAGCTGCCGGGGGCGCGAGTGGCGCTCCCCCTGCCGCACTACCGAAGCACCGAACCACCGAACGACCCAGGATCGCAACCGAAACGGGAGGCGCATGTGAGCGCGGATGCGACGGCACGTGAGAAGCACCGGCTGCTGGCCGAGCAGATCGAGGAGCACCGCTTCCGGTACTACGTGACGACGCCGGTCATCTCCGACGGCGAGTTCGACCGGCTGCTGCGGGAGTTGGAGGCACTGGAGGCGGCGTTCCCCGCGCTGCGCACGCCCGACTCCCCGACGCAGAAGGTCGCGGGGGCGTACGAGACGGAGTTCGCCTCCGTGGAGCACGCCCAGCGGATGCTCTCGCTGGACAACGCCTTCACGGAGGAGGAGCTGGACGTCTGGGCCGAGCGCATGGAGCGCGAGCTGGAGGGCATCGCCCACCGCTATCTCTGCGAGCTGAAGGTGGACGGCCTCGCGGTCAACCTCACCTACGAGCACGGGGTGCTGACCCGCGCCGCCACCCGGGGCGACGGCCGCACCGGCGAGGACATCACGCCCAACGTCCGCACGGTGCGCGGGGTGCCGCACCGGCTGGCCGGGGAGAGCGTCCCGGAGCTGCTGGAGGTGCGCGGCGAGGTCTACTTCCCGGGCGGGAGGTTCGAGGAGCTGAACGCCTCCCTGGTCGAGCAGGGCAAGGACCCCTTCGCCAACCCGCGCAACGCGGCGGCCGGTTCGCTCCGCCAGAAGGACCCCAGGATCACCGCGTCGCGCCAGCTGCGGATGGTGGTGCACGGCATCGGCGAGCTGCGCGGGGAGGGGCCGGCCGTCGACCGGCTCTCCCGGGGGTACGAGCTGCTGGAGCGCTGGGGGCTGCCGACGGCCCGGCACAACAGGGTCGTCGACGACCTCGCGGGCGTGCGGGAGTACATCGCGTGGGTGGGCGAGCACCGCCACGACATGGAGCACGAGATCGACGGCGTCGTGGTCAAGCTCGACGAGATCGCGCTCCAGGGCCGGCTGGGCTCCACCTCCCGGGCGCCGCGCTGGGCCATCGCCTGGAAGTTCCCGCCGGAGGAGGTCACGACCAGGCTGATCGCCATCCGCGTCGGCGTGGGGCGTACGGGCCGGGCGACGCCCTACGCGCAGGTCGAGCCGGTACAGGTGGCCGGCTCGGAGGTGGAGTTCGCCACCCTGCACAACCAGGACGTGGTCCGGGCCAAGGGCGTCCTCATCGGCGACACGGTGGTGCTGCGCAAGGCCGGCGACGTGATCCCCGAGATCCTCGGCCCCGTCGCGGAGCTGCGCGACGGCAGCGAGCGCGCCTTCGAGATGCCGGCCGAGTGCCCCGAGTGCGGGACGGAGCTGCGCCCGATGAAGGAGGGCGACATCGACCTGCGCTGCCCCAACGCCCGTTCCTGTCCGGCCCAGTTGCGCGAGCGGCTGTTCTACCTGGGTGGCCGCAAGTCCCTCGACATCGAGAACTTCGGCTATGTCGCCGCCGCCGCGCTCACCCGCCCCCTGGAGCCGGCCGAGCCGCCGCTGACGGACGAGGGCGACCTCTTCGACCTCACGATCGAGCAGCTGCTGCCCATCAGGGCGTACGTGGTGGACCAGGACAGCGGACTGCCCAAGCGCGATCCCAGGACCGGCGAGGACAAGGTGGCCGACGTCTTCGCCACCAAGGAGGGCAAGCCGAGGAAGAACGCCCTGGCGATGCTGGAGAACATCCGGGCCGCCCGGGAGCGCCCCCTCGCCCGGATCCTCACCGGCCTGTCCATCCGCCATGTCGGCCCGGTCGCCGCCGAGGCGCTGGCCCGCGAGTTCCGCTCGCTGGAGCGCATCGAGCAGGCGGGCGAGGAGGAGCTGGCGGCCACCGAGGGCGTCGGCCCGGTCATCGCCGCCTCGCTCAAGCAGTGGTTCGCCGAGGACTGGCACCGCGAGATCGTGGCCAAGTGGCGGGCGGCGGGCGTGCGGATGGAGGACGAGGCGGCCGGCGAGGAGGGCCCGCGCCCGCTGGAGGGTCTCACCGTCGTCGTGACGGGCACACTCCCGACGTACACCCGCGACGGCGCGAAGGAGGCGCTGCAGAGCCGGGGCGCGAAGGTGACCGGATCGGTCTCCAAGAAGACCGGCTTCGTGGTCGTCGGTGAGAATCCGGGGTCGAAGTACGACAAGGCCGTGCAGCTGAAGGTGCCGGTGCTGGACGAGGCGGGCTTCGCGGTCCTGCTGGCGGAGGGACCGGAGGCGGCGCGGGCCGTCGCACAGGGGGGAGAGCCGGAGGCGGCGGAGCCGGAGACGGCGCGGGAAGCGGAGGCGGCGCAGGAAGCGGAGGCGTAGGAGGCGGCGCGGCAGGGGCCCGGCTGCCCCTCGCCGGCGGAGGAGGAACCGGTGCGGAACGGTCGTCCGTGGCCCGGAGGCGACAATTCCGCGGTCGGAGGGGACAGCTCGGGGGTTATCGGGCGACCGAAGCCGATCGCCGCCCGCGCCGGTCCTTCGCGGCCTACTGTTGAGAAAGTGGTGTGCGTTCGTGCGTACATCTGGCTGTGAGAGGGACAGGGATGGCGCGACTTCCCGGGGAAGGGCCTCCGGACTCCGGCACCGCGGGCAACGGCGCCGCGCGGGCCGTAGCGGCCGTGAGGGCCGGATCGGCGCAGTGGCTGCGCCGGTTCGCGGTGCCCCTGGCCGCGCTGCCGGCCCCGGCCCGGCGCACGGGAGCAGTCCGGCGCCCGGGAGCCGTCCGGACGGCCGCGCGCACCCGGACCGTGCGGGTGTCGGCCGCCCTGGTGCTGGCCGCGGGGCTGTACGCGGCGGCGGCGCACGACCACGCCTTCTTCCCCGGCGGCGCGGACGGTGCCGCCCTGGCCGTGCTCACCCTCGTGATCGTCGGCCATCTGGTGGCCCTCGGCCGGGACCGCTGGTGGGGCGGCATGGGCTCGGGGGCCGCGCTCACCCTGGCCACCCTCCTCCTCTACGGCTGGCTGCCCGCGGTGGTGGTCAGCGCGTCGGTCGTGGTGCTGGTCGGCGCCGCCCGCCGGCAGCGCTGGCGGCAGGCGCTGACGCACGGCTCGATCGACGTGATCGGGCTGGGCGCCGCCGCCCTGGTGCTGCGGGCCTTCGGCAGGCACCCCTCGGCCGAGGAGCCCTGGCAGCCCGGCAGCTGGGACGTCCACACCCTGCCGGAGCTGGTCGCCGCCGCGCTGGTCTACCTCGTGGCCACCCGGGTGCTGCTCTGGCAGGTGCTCTCCCCCCGCGACGCCGACACCCCGCTGCCCCACCGCGGCGCCCTGGCCCGTACCGCGCTGCTGCGCCAGGGGCTGGTGGGGATCGCCCTGCTGGCGATCTCGCCGCTGATCGTGGTGATCGCGGCCGAGATGCCCGTCCTGCTGCCCTTCTTCGGGGTGCCGCTCATCGCCCTGGACTCCACCCTCTGGATCGCCCGCGCCCGCGCCGAGGAGCAGCTGCGCGATCCGCTCACCGGACTGCCCAACCGCCAGTGGCTCCTGGAGCGCACCTGGACGGCGCTGGACGAGGCCGATCGGGCGGGCCGGCGCGCGGCGCTGCTCCTGATCGACCTCGACCGCTTCCGCGCGGTCAACGACACCCTGGGCCATCTCGCCGGAGACCGGCTGCTGCTGCAGATCGCCGACCGGCTGCGCCTCGCGCTGCCGCGCGGCGCGGAGGTGGCGCGGCTGGGCGGCGACGAGTTCGCCGTGCTGCTGCCCACGACCGACTCCGCCACCTCCGCCCAGCGCGTGGCGCGCACCCTGGTCGCCGCGCTCGGCTCCCCGCTCGACCTCGACGGCCTCACCCTGGTGCTGGAGGCCAGCGCCGGCGTCGCGGTCTTCCCCGAGCACGCGGGGGAGACCGAGGGGCTGCTGCGCCGGGCGGACGTGGCGATGTACCAGGCCAAGCGGGACCGCACCGGCGTCGAGGTCTACGAGGCGCGGCGCGACGGCAACACCCCCGACCGCCTGGGCCTGCTCGGCGACCTGCGCCGGGCACTGCAGGCGCAGGACGTGGAGCTGCACTACCAGCCGAAGGTCGGCTTCGACGGCCGGGTCGTCGGGCTGGAGGCGCTGGTGCGCTGGGAGCACGCCGAGCGCGGGCGCGTCCCCCCGGACGAGTTCATCGCGATCGCCGAGAGCTCCGGCCTGATGCCGGTCCTCACCGAGTACGTACTGGAGACGGCCCTCGCCCAGGTCGCCGCCTGGCGGGCGGCGGGCCTGCACGTGCCCGTCGCGGTGAACGTCTCGCCGCGCGACGTGCACACCCCCGGCTTCGCGGGCGCGGTCGCCGCCCGCCTCGCCCGGCACAAGGTGCCGCCGGGCTCACTGCAGTTGGAGATAACGGAGCACGTGCTGCTGGAGGACCCGCAGCGCGCGGCCGACACCCTGGCCGGACTCTCCGGGCACGGGGTGAAGATGTCGCTGGACGACTTCGGCACCGGCTACTCCTCGCTCGTCCACCTGCGCCGGCTGCCGGTGAGCGAGCTGAAGATCGACCGTTCCTTCGTGGCGCGCCTGGCCGTGGACGACGAGGACGCGGAGATCGTGCGCTGCACCATCGACCTCGCGCACTCCCTGGGCCTGCGGGTCGTCGCGGAGGGCGTGGAGGACGACGAGACCTGGGAGCGGCTGCGCGACCTGAACTGCGACGCCATGCAGGGCTGGCTGGTCGCGGCCGCCATGCCGGCGGAGGAGACGACGGCCTGGCTGCGCGCCCGCGAGGTGGGCGCCACCCGCGCCACCCCGGCCCTCCCCCCTGCCCCGAAGGACACGGGCTCACCGGTCTGATCCCTTATCCATCCGCAGAAAACCCCGTATGTCCCGGCGTCTGGTGCGTGCTCTCGGCGTGCGGCGGCCATGGTCATGTGGCGGAGCCACCTGTCCATGGCCACCGTGCGTCGAGAGTGCGTGCCAGGCGTCGGGGTAATCCGGTTCGGAGCGGGGGGAGCGGGCCCATAGACACCTCAGGCGCTCAACGTGTCAAGCGGCGGTGGCCAGTTCGATGGGGAACGCGGTTTGTTCTTCGAACGGCTCGTGATGCTGGAGGCAGTGGTAGAGCTGGCCGAGCATGCGGTTGAAGAGGTTGCGTTGGGCGGCCGCGTGCCAGTCGCCGTGGTCGTCGCGTCGGCGCCGGTAGTGGGCCTTGGCGCCGGGTGAGGCGGTGATGGAGGCGAAGGCCCAGAGGTAGCCGGCGTGGTTGAGCCGGTCGTTCTTCACCCACCTGCGGGTGATGCTCGACTTCTTGCCGGAGGCCCGGGTGATGGGCGAGGCGCCCGCGTATGCCTTCAGGCCGCGGGCGTCGGCGAAGCGGGACTTGTCGTCTCCGATCTCGGCGAGCACCCGGGCGCCGAGCTGGACGCCGAGGCCGGGGAAGCTGAGGATGATCTCAGCGTCCGGGTGCTGAGGGAAAGCTTCTTCGACTGCCTCGGCGAGATCGTCGGCGGCGGTGCAGGCGGCCTCCAGCTGGACCAGGAGCGCGAGCATCTGCTTGCCCAGCGCGTCCTCGACCAGGGGCGGCTGGTGGGCGTAGTCGTCGCGGAAGACGTCATGGAGCCGCTCGGCCTCGGCTGTGATGCCGCGCTTGCGGCCGGCCCGCTTGAGAGCGGCCTCCAGTTGTGTGCGGGTCAACCGTGCGGCCCGGGTCGGTGTCGGGGCCGCCTTCAAGAGTTCCCGGGCCTCTGGCCGGCACAGACCGTTGCGCCAGGGCTCGAAGGCGGCCAAGGCGGCCGGGTAGTACTCCCGCAGCAGCGAACGCAGCTGGTTGGACAGCTGCTGCCGGTTCCAGAGTGAGTCCTGCTGAGCCCGGGCGAGGACAGCGACAGCACGGCCGAGGTCGCTGTCGTCGGGCAGAGGCCGGTGGGCGTGCATATCGGTGCGCAGGATGTTCGCCAGGACGAGGGCGTCGCCGGGGTCGGACTTCTTGCGGGAGACGGAGTGGCGGTCTCGGTAGCGGGCGGCGGCCATCGGGTTGATCGCGAAGACCTGCCGTTTGCCGGTCCGCAGGACCGCGACGAGCAGGCCGCGGGAGGTCTCGATCGCGACCGGGACCGGGTTGTCCTCGCTGTCGCCGTACTCCACGAGCAGATCCAGCAGGATCTTGTAGCCCGCCGCGTCGTCGGTGATGTGCCGCTTGGCCAGTAACTGGCCGCTGTCGTCGACCAGGGCGACGTCGTGCGTGCGCTCGGCCCAGTCGATGCCGCAGTAGATCAAGATGTTCCTCCCCATGGTGCAGTTTGTCCAGGTCACGAGCTCGTGCGGAACCACGCAGCGACCTAATCCCAGGACTCGGCCGCGCTGGCCGGTCCGCCACCTCAGTAGCTGTTCGTGGCACCAGCTCACTCCACGGGCCTCGGTCTAAAGCGGGAGCTCAGACGGCTCGGGCTTCGCAAGAGGTCACCATGCAGCGGGCTCGCACCACCAACACCAACGAGTGATCAAGTTAGGAGTGTTGACGCTCGACGGTCCTAGACGCCGCCAGTCTCGTCAGGGGCATCGAAGCCAGGTGTGGCTAAGGCGTGCGTCCAGCACCGACGAGCATCAACATCCACAGTGACGGTGGCGGCCACACAGGCGCTGAGCAGTGCTCGCTCTACGGCAAGGCATCGAGGCCCGGGAGTGATGGGTCATCCGCCTGTCGCCCACGTAACCGCCACCACCAAGATCAGGGCCGCCTGCCGCTCTATGGGAAGGCCTCCAGGCCCGGATTGGGACGGGCATGACGGACCCTGCTGTTCGAACGGCCCGGTGGCTTCTGTACTGGCCCGGACCGTCCGTACGTGGGGATTAGGATTGGGCGGAAACAAGACACCCACCGTGAGGAAGCCGATGCCTGGCATCACGCGCGAGGAGGTCGCGCACCTGGCGAAGTTGGCGCGACTGGAGCTGAGCTCTGAGGAGCTCGAGCACTTCGCCGGACAGCTCGACGACATCATCGGCGCGGTCGCCGCCGTGTCCGATGTCGCGGACGCCGACGTTCCGCCGACCTCCCATCCGCTGCCCCTGACCAACGTCATGCGCGCCGACGTGGTCCGCCCCAGCCTGACCCCCGAACAGGCACTCTCCGGCGCCCCGGCGCAGGAGCAGCAGCGCTTCAAGGTGCCGCAGATCCTGGGGGAGGAGTAAGCACCATGACGGACATCACCAAGCTCACCGCCGCCGAGACCGCCGCGAGGATCGCCTCCGGCGAGCTGACCGCGGTCGAGGTCACCGAGGCCCACCTGGCCCGTATCGACGCGATCGACGAGAAGGTGCACGCCTTCCTGCACGTGGACCGCGAGGGCGCCCGCGCCCAGGCCCGCGCCGTGGACGCCAAGCGCGAGCGCGGCGAGAGGCTCGGCCCGCTGGCCGGCGTCCCCCTCGCGCTGAAGGACATCTTCACCACCGAGGGCGTGCCCACGACCGTCGGCTCCAAGATGCTCGAGGGCTGGATCCCGCCGTACGACGCGACGGTCACCCGGCGGCTGAAGGACGCCGACATCGTCATCCTCGGCAAGACCAACATGGACGAGTTCGCCATGGGGTCCTCCACCGAGAACAGCGCCTACGGCCCCACCGGCAACCCCTGGGACCTCACCCGCATCCCCGGCGGCTCCGGCGGCGGCTCCTCCGCCGCCCTCGCCGGGTACATGGCGCCCCTCGCCATCGGCACGGACACCGGCGGCTCGATCCGCCAGCCCGCCGCCGTCACCGGCACGGTCGGCGTCAAGCCCACCTACGGCGGCGTCTCGCGCTACGGCATGGTCGCCTTCTCCTCCTCCCTCGACCAGGGCGGCCCCTGCGCCCGTACGGTCCTGGACGCGGCCCTGCTGCACGAGGCGATGGCCGGCCACGACCCGCTGGACTCCACCTCCGTCGACGCCCCGGTCCCGCCGGTCGTCGAGGCCGCGAAGAACGGCTCGGTCGCCGGAATGCGCATCGGCGTGGTGAAGGAGTTCCGCGGCGAGGGCTACCAGGCGGGCGTGATGCAGCGCTTCGACGAGGCCGTCGAGCTGCTGAGGGAGCTGGGTGCCGAGGTCGTCGAGATCTCCTGCCCGTCCTTCACCAAGGCGCTGGCCGCGTACTACCTGATCGCCCCCTCCGAGTGCTCCTCCAACCTCGCCCGCTTCGACGGCCTGCGCTACGGCCTGCGGGTGGGCGACGACGGCACGCACTCCGCGGAGGAGGTCACCAGCCTCACCCGCGAGGCCGGCTTCGGCGACGAGGTCAAACGCCGCATCATGCTCGGCACCTACGCGCTCAGCTCCGGCTACTACGACGCGTACTACGGCTCCGCGCAGAAGGTCCGCACGCTCATCGCGCAGGACTTCGAGAAGGCGTACGAGCAGGTGGACGTGCTGATCTCGCCGACCACGCCGACCACCGCGTTCCCCATCGGGGAGCGGGCGGACGACCCGATGGCGATGTACCTCGCGGACCTGTGCACCATCCCGTCCAACCTGGCCGGCAACGCCGCCATGTCGCTGCCCTGCGGCCTCGCGCCGGAGGACGGCCTGCCGGTGGGCCTGCAGATCATCGCCCCCGCCATGAAGGACGATCGGCTCTACCGGGTCGGTGCCGCGGTCGAGGCCGCGTTCGCCGACCGCTGGGGACATCCGCTGCTCGAGGAGGCACCGTCGCTGTGAACAAGTCTCTCGCCAAGGCCAAGGGCTTCAAGAAGTCGAAGGCCGGTATGTACTTCTCCCTGGCCACCACGCTCTTCGGCGCGGTCGGGGTCAGCAAGCAGATGAAGCAGGCGCGCAGCGAGGAGGACAAGCTGCGGCTGCTCGACTCCGCGATCTCCGCCGCCGCCCTCGCGACGAGCGTGGCACTGCTGATCCGCCAGATCCGCCAGTACAACGACGACGACGTCCTCGCCGACTGACGGCGGTAGGAGCACTGTGACTGTCACTTTCGAGGACGCTCTGACGTCCTACGAGCCGGTGATGGGCCTGGAGGTCCACGTCGAGCTCGGTACCAAGACCAAGATGTTCTGCGGCTGCTCCACGGAGCTGGGGCAGGACCCCAACACGCAGACCTGCCCGACCTGCCTGGGCATGCCGGGCGCGCTGCCGGTGGTCAACGCCGTCGGCGTCGAGTCGGCGATCCTGATCGGCCTCGCGCTGAACTGCGAGATCGCGCAGTGGTGCCGCTTCGCCCGGAAGAACTACTTCTATCCGGACATGCCGAAGAACTTCCAGACCTCCCAGTACGACGAGCCGATCGCCTTCAACGGCTATCTGGACGTCCAGCTGGAGGACGGCGAGGTCTTCCGCGTGGAGATCGAGCGCGCCCACATGGAGGAGGACACCGGCAAGTCGACCCACGTGGGCGGCGCGACCGGCCGTATCCACGGCGCCTCGCACTCGCTGCTCGACTACAACCGGGCCGGCATCCCGCTGATCGAGATCGTCACCAAGCCGATCACGGGCGCCGGAGAGCGGGCCCCGGAGATCGCCAAGGCGTACGTGGCGGAGCTGCGCGAGCTCATCAAGGCGCTCGGCGTCTCCGAGGCACGCATGGAGCAGGGCCAGATGCGCTGCGACGTGAACCTCTCGCTGATGCTGCCCGGGGCGCCGAAGTTCGGCACCCGCTCCGAGACGAAGAACGTCAACTCGCTGCGCAGCGTCGAGCGGGCGGTGCGCTCGGAGGTCTCCCGCCACGCGGAGGTCCTGAACGCGGGCGGCACGATCATCCAGGAGACCCGCCACTTCCACGAGGACACCGGCACCACCACCTCCGGGCGCGTGAAGGAGGAGGCGGAGGACTACCGCTACTTCCCCGAGCCCGACCTGGTGCCCGTCGCCCCCTCGCGCGAGTGGGTCGAGGAGCTGCGCGCCACGCTGCCGGAGCTGCCGCGGGCGCGGCGCAACCGGCTGCGCGAGGAGTGGGGCGTCTCCGAGCACGACATGCAGTCCATCCTCAACGCCGGCGCGGTCGAGCTGATCGTCGCGACGATCGAGGAGGGGGCGGACACCGCCTCGGCCCGCAAGTGGTGGATGGGCGAGCTGGCCCGCCGCTCCAACGAGGACGGCGTCGAGCTGGGCGCGCTGGGCATCACCCCGGCGCAGGTCGCGCGGGTCGCGGCGCTGGTCGCCGAGGGCTCGCTCAACGACAAGCTGGCCCGCCAGGTCATCGAGGGCGTCCTCGACGGTGAGGGCGGCCCGGACGAGGTCGTCGCCGCCCGGGGGCTCGCGGTCGTCAAGGACGAGGGCGCGCTGGGCGCGGCCGTGGACGAGGCCATCGCCGCCAACGCCGGCGTCGTGGAGAAGATCCGCGCCGGCAAGACGGCCGCCGTCGGCGCGCTGGTCGGCGCGGTCATGAAGGCCACGCGGGGCCAGGCGGACGCGGGGCGGGCGCGCGAGATGATCCTGGAGAAGCTGGGCGTCGAGGGCTGACGCGCCGCGCGTACGCACGTACGGGCCGGGCCGGGGAGTGATCCCCGGCCCGGCCCGTCGGCGTTCCAGGGGGCGGCTGCGAGCCGTGAGAGATGTCGCCTAAGGGGCGATTCATATGACTTGTGAATAACGACACGAAACCCGCAAATGATCTTTTCGGGCTGGAAGAGTTGATTCCGCCAGTTGTGTTCTTTGGGGTTCGTTCCCTGAAAGATCCATGAACCACTCAGGGAGCAGGTCCAACCGTGGCGCGTCTTGCCCGCTGGTGCCTCCGGCGCCGGCTCACCGTCATCGCGCTGTGGCTGGCGGCCTTCACCGCCGCGGCCCTCGCGTCCCTCCTCGCAGGCTCCGCCTACTCCAACGACTACGAGGTCCCCGGCACCGAGTCCGGCCGGGCCCAGACCCTGCTCACGCAGGCTTTCCCGGAGCTGGCGGGGGACTCCGGCACGGTCGTCTGGCACGATCCGGACGCCTCCGCGGCCTCCGCGGACGTACGCGAGCGGATGGCCCCGGCGCTGGAGAAGCTGGCCCACCTGCCCGAGGTGGCCTCGGTCGCCAGCCCCTACACCGCATCGGGCTCCGTCGCGGACAGCGCTCAGATCAGCGCCGACGGGCACACCGCCTACGCCACCCTCGTCTTCGACGAACCGGCCGGCGACCTGGACCGGGCAGCCGTGGAGAAAGTCGTCGCTACTGCGAAGGCCGCGGCCGGCGACGGCCTCCAGGTCGAGCTGGGCGGCGCCGCCGTCGGGACGACCGAGGCACCGGCCCTCCACTACAGCGAGGCCATCGGCGTCGCCGCCGCCGCCGTGGTGCTCTTCCTCGCCTTCGGCTCCCTCGCCGCGATGGCCCTGCCCATCGCCACCGCGCTGATCAGCGTCGGCACCGCCTACTTCGGGATCTCCCTGCTCGGCCACGCCATGACGGTGGCGGACTTCGCCCCCATGCTCGGCATGCTCATCGGCCTGGGCGTGGGCATCGACTACGCCCTGTTCATCGTCAGCCGCCACCGGCGCGGGCTGCGCGAGGGACTGCCCGTCGCCGAGGCCGCGGAGCGGGCCGTCGCCACCTCCGGGCGGGCGGTCGTCTTCGCCGGCGTCACCGTGTGCATAGCGCTGCTCGGCATGCTCATCCTGCGGCTGGACTTCCTCAACGGCGTCGCCGTCGCCGCCTCGCTCACGGTCGTCCTGACCGTCGCCGCCTCCGTCACGCTGCTCCCGGCGCTGCTGGGCGTCATCGGACCCCGCGCCCTCAGCCGCCGCGAGCGCGCCCGCCTCGCCCTCCACGGCCCGCGGCCCGAGGCGCCGGGCGGCCCCGCCGCCCGCTGGGCCGCGTTCGTCGAGCGCCACCCCAAGGTGCTCGGTGCGGCGGCCGTCGCGCTGATGGCAGTCCTCGCCCTGCCCGTCTTCTCTCTCCACCTGGGCACCTCCGACCAGGGAAACAACCCGGCCGCCAGCACCACCCGGCAGGCGTACGACCTGCTCGCCGACGGCTTCGGACCGGGCACCAACGGCCCCCTGACGCTGGTCGCCGAACTGGACGGCGCGGACGACGTCAGCGCCTTCCAGAAGCTGCTCGAGACCCTGCGCGCCACCGACGACGTGGCCTCGGTCTCCCCGGTGCTGCGCCAGGGCGGCACCGGCGTGATCACCGTCGTACCGAAGAGCGCCCCGCAGTCCGAGCAGACCTCCGCACTGGTCGACCGGCTGCGCGGCGAGGTCCTGCCGCAGGCCGCCGAGGGGACCTCCCTGCGGGTGCACGTGGGCGGTATCACCGCCGGCTACGACGACTTCGCCGAGGTGATCATCGGCAAGCTGCCGCTCTTCGTCGGCTCCGTCATCGCACTGGGCGGCGCCCTGCTGCTGCTCGCCTTCCGCTCGGTGGGCATTCCGCTGAAGGCCGCGCTGATGAACGTCCTCGCCGTCGCCTCCTCCTTCGGGATTGTCGTCGCGATCTTCCAGTGGGGCTGGGGCAGCGAGGCCCTGGGACTGGGCGGGGCCGGGCCGATCGAGCCCTTCCTCCCCGTGATCATGGTGTCGGTCCTCTTCGGGCTCTCCATGGACTACCAGGTCTTCCTGGTCAGCAGGATGTACGAGGAGTGGCTCGCCACCCGCGACAACCGGCGCGCGGTGCGGATCGGCCTGGCGGAGACCAGCCGCGTGATCAACTCCGCGGCCGTCATCATGATCGCGGTGTTCGCCGCCTTCGTCCTGGGCGGCGACCGGATCATCGCGATGTTCGGCATCGCGCTGGCCGCGGCGGTCGCCCTGGACGCCTTCGTACTGCGCACCCTGCTCGTACCGGCGCTGATGCACCTGCTCGGCGCGGCGAACTGGTGGCTGCCGGCCTGGCTGGAGCGGCGCCTGCCGCGCATCGGCATCGAGGGGCCGGCGCCCCTCCCCGAGCTCCCCGAGGTCCCCGAGCAGGGGATGCCCCGCGGCCCGGAGCCGCTGCCGGTCCCGGAGAGCGCGGGAGTGCGGTAGACCCTGCGGTGAAGGGGCCTGCGGCGTCACGGCGCCCGGGTTGTCCACAGGCCCTGACGTGGTGTCGGAGCCGTGTGCGATGCTCACTCGCGTGGAGACCCGTTCGATCAGCCCCGTGTTCGTCGGCCGCGCCGACGAGGTCAAGACGCTGGACGCGGTGCTCGCCCGGGCGCACGCGGGCGAGCCGCAGTTCGTCCTGGTCGGCGGCGAGGCGGGCGTGGGCAAGACCCGGCTGCTGGAGGAGTTCGCCGCGCGCGCCGGCCAGGGCGGCGCGGACGTCGTCGTCGGCGGCTGCCTGGAGCTGGGCGCCGACGGCCTGCCCTTCGCGCCCTTCGCCACCGCCCTGCGCGCCCTGCACCGGATCGTCGGGGAGGAGCTGACGCAGGCCGTCGCCGGACGCGAGGCGGAGCTGGCCCGGCTGCTGCCCGGCCTGGGCGCCCCCGCCTTTGCCGGAGCGGACCTCGCCCCTGCCCCCTCACACGATCCCGACGCCCGCGCCCGCCTCTTCGAGCTGACCGCCCGGCTGCTGGAGCGGCTGACCGCGCGGCGCACGGTCGTGCTGGCGCTGGAGGACCTGCACTGGGCCGACCGCTCCACCCGCGAGCTGCTCGGCTACCTGGTGCGCTCCGTCCAGAGCGCCCGCCTGCTCATCCTGGCCACCTACCGCTCCGACGACGTCCACCGCCGCCATCCGCTGCGCCCCTTCCTCGCCGAGCTGGACCGGCTGCGCACCGTGCGCAGGGTGGAGCTGGAGCGGCTGACCCTGGAGGAGGTGCGCCGGCAGCTCGCCGGCATCGGCGGCAGCGAGCCCGAGCGCGGCCGGGTGGCGCACATCCACGCCCGTTCCGAGGGCAATCCGTTCTTCGTCGAGGAGCTGGCCCTCACCGACGCCGGGCAGTGCTCCCTCAGCGACTCCCTGCGCGACCTGCTGCTGGTCCGGCTCGAAGCACTGCCGGAGGCCGCCCAGAGCATCGTGCGGATCGCCGCCCGCAACACCCGCGTCGAGCACCGGCTGCTGCAGGTGGTCGCCGGGCTGCCCGAGGACGAGCTGCTGGCCGGGCTGCGGACCGCCGTCAGTGCCAACGTCCTGGTCGCCGAGGACGAGGGGCCCTCCTGGGGAGGCGCCGGCGCAGGAGCGGGCGGGTGGGAGGGCACCGGATACCGCTTCCGGCACGCCCTGCTGCGCGAGGCCGCCCTGGACGACCTCCTCCCCGGCGAGCGCACCCGGCTCTCGCGCCGCTACGCCGAGGCGTTGGAGGCCGACCCCTCGCTCGTACGACCGGAGGAGCGCGCCACCCGCCTGGCCAGCTACTGGTACCACGCCCGCGACGCCGCCAAGGCGCTGCCCGCCGTGCTGGACGCGATAGCCGCCGCCCGCGAGCGCCACGCCTACGCCGAGCAACTGGACCTGCTGGAGCGGGCGATGGAGCTGTGGGAGGAGGTGCCCGAGGAGCTGCGGGCCGGGCTGCCACCACTGGTGAGTCTGGAGTCCTACCCGCCCTGCGGCTGCCGGAGTGACGGCCGGGGGCTGGAGCTGCACTTCCTGGACCTGCTGGCGGAGGCGTGCGTCGCCTCCCGGCTCGACGGGCGCCGCGAGATCGGCCTCGGCTTCGTGAAGAAGGCGCTGCAGCTGACGGACCGGATACCCGGCGGCGACCCCCAGCGCGCCGCCTGGTTCTGGCTGGAGCGCTCCCGGCTGCTCACCGGGCTCGGCCGCGGCGACGGCTGGGCGGAGCTGGCCCGGGCCATGGAGCTGGTCCGCGAGCTGCCCCCGTCCTCGGTGCACGCCGACGTCCTCTCCCTCACGGCCGCCTGGCACATGCTGCACACCCAGGACGAGCACACGATCCCCCTCGCCGAGCGGGCCGCGGAGATGGCCCGCGAGGTCGGCGCGGAGGAGGTCGAGCTGCACGCCCGGATCACCCTCGCCACCCTGCGCTCGCGCACCGGCGAGACAGCGGGCTGGATCGAGGAGATGTACGCGGTGCGGGAGTTGGCGCTGCGTATCGGCGCCCCCAACACCGTGCAGCGGGTGCTCATCAACCTCCCCGACAGCCTGCTCAAGCTGGGCCGGGCCCGGGAAGCCGTCGAGGAGGGGCTGGCCGGCATCGAGGTGCTGCGCGGCCGCGGCCTGCACGACGGGGCCGCCTTCTGCGCCGCCAACGCGGCGGAGGCGCTGATCGCCCTCGGGGAGCTGGACCGGGCGCGGGAGCTGCTCGACGCCTGGCGGCCGGCCGCCTTCGGTTCCGGCACGCAGACCTCGCTGGCGCTGCACGCGGCGGAGATCGCCGTGCTGCGCGGGGAGTTCGGGGCGATCCCGGAGCTGCTGGAGGCGGCCCACGCCCACCAGGGGCGCAACGACCGCATACCGCAGTGGGCGATCCCCCTGGCCGTCGTCGAAATGCGCCACGCGGTGGGGGAGGGCCGCTATCCCGAGGCGCTCGCCGTCCTCGAAAAGCAGCTCGACCGGCTGCCGCTGCCCGGCCAGGACGGGTACGTCTGGTCGCTGCTGGCCTACGGCGCCGGGCTGGTGGCGGACAGCGCCGGCCTGCCGGGGATCGACCCGGACACCCGCGCGGCGCTGCCGGCCCGGCTGGCGGCGGAGGCCGAGCGGCTGGCGGAGTGCCCGGTCGCCCCGCTGGACCTGATCCTGCGCGCCGAACTCGCCCGCGCCCGGGGCACGTACGACCCCGACGCCCTGGCCGCCGCGGCCCAGGGCTTCGCGGCGTTCGGCTACCCCCTCGCCGACGCCCAGCTCGCCTTCCGCCGCGCGGAGGCCCTGCTGGAGACCGGCGGCTCCCGCGCGCAGGCGGGCGAGCTGCTCACCGAGGCGTGGGCCACCGCCGGCCGGCTCGGCGCGCGGCCCCTGCGCGAGGAGGTCGAACGCCTCGCCGCCCGCGCCCGCCTGCCGCTGGGCCAGGACTCCCCGCCCCCGGCCGCCGGCGACACCCTGGGCCTCACCGCCCGCGAGCGCGACGTCCTGCGGCTGGTGTCCGCCGGCCGCTCCAACCGCCAGATCGCGGAGGAGCTGTTCATCTCCCCGAAGACGGCGAGCGTGCACGTCTCGAACCTGATGGCCAAACTGGGCGTCTCCAGCCGCGTCGAGGCGGCGGCCCTCTCCCACCGGCTGCGCCTCTTCACCGAGCCGGCGGCGGCGAACACGGGGGAGCGCACGGGCGGTTGAGCACCGGACCTTAGAGGCTGTTGCCGAACCCCCGTCTGCGCCCCGACGCCCGGCACGCACTCTCGCCGCACCCCGTCGCAGGTCATGTGGCTCCGCCACATGACCTGCGACGGCGCACGCCGAGAGCACGCACCGACCGCCGCTGCGCCCGCGCTTCGCGCGGACGACGGGGGTTCGGCAACAGCCTCTAAGGCATCCGGACTCCCGCCCACCGGGGGCCTTAGGCGTCCGCGGCCCCAACTGGGCCGCGTCTAAGGCGCCCACGCTCCGAAGTTGGGGAAGTTGCCCGATGCGGCGCCCCCACCTGGGACGCGAAGCTTGAGGCACAAGGAAAGAGGCCGGCAGGGAGCCTCGGACAGGACCTCAGGGAGACCGAGATGTTCGCACACGAGCAGCAGCACGAGCACCGCGCCGCCGAGCTCCGCCGGGAGGCCGCCGCCTACCGCCTCGCCCGCCAGGCGAAGCAGGCGGACAAGGCCCGCCGCGACAGCCAGGTCGCACACGGGCACCGCGAGCAGTGGGTGCGGGCGGCGTGAGACGAGCGCCGGGCCGCCCACCGCTCCGTACCGCTGTCCCTCTCCACCGCACTGCCCCCGAGGCCCCGCAGCCGTCCTTCCCCACGGCGGCGGGGCCTCGGCCGTTCGGTGCCCCTCCGCAGGTATCCCTCCAGCGCACCGCCTCCCTTCCCCGACCTGCCCCCGACCGCTCTAAGCACTGTCCGGGCCCCGGCTAAGGACCCTCCCGCCACGGGGGATGCGGCATGCGCCCGATGCGCCCGGGCCACCTGGGCGAGGAGGCTGGTGGCACGGCGAAGCAGCCGGACCGGCACGAGCGGGCACGAGCAAGGGAGCCACCATGCACTACGAATTCATGAACGCCAGCCGGCGCGCCCGGATCGAGCGCGCCGAGCAGCGCCGCCTCGTCCAGGAGGCACGCCGCGCCGCGGGAGCCGCCGCTCCGGCCCGGATCGCCCGCGGCAGTCGCGACGTGTTCGTGAGGGCGGCGTGAGGAGGGGGCCGGTGGCCCTGGTGCCGGAAGTCACCGAGGCCACCGACCGGTTGTCGGACCGGCGTGGCATGCTCGACGGCGTGTACACCTCCCGGGTCAGTTCCGTGTTCGTCGGCCGCGCCGAGGAGTTGCGCGTGCTCGGCGAGGCGCTGGAGCGGGCCGGTCGGAGTGAGCCCTGCGCCGTGCTGGTCGGCGGCGAGGCCGGGGTCGGCAAGACGCGGCTGCTGGAGGAGTTCCGCGCCGCCGCGGCTGCCGAGGGCGCCGTGGTCGCCCTCGGCGCCTGCGTCGAGATCGGCGCCGGCTGCCTGCCCTTCCACCCCTTCTCCAGCGCCCTGCGCGACCTGCGCCGCCAGCTCGGCCCCGAGCTGGCCACCGCGGCCGCCGGCCAGGAGGGCGAGCTGGCCCGGCTGCTGCCCGAGCTGGGCGAGATGACCTCCGCCCCACCCGACTCGGACGGCCGCGCCCGGCTCTTCGAGCTGACCGTCCTGCTGCTGGAGGGCCTCAGCCGCGACCGCACGATCGTGCTGGCCCTGGAGGACCTGCACTGGGCCGACCGCTCCACCCGCGAGCTGCTCAGCTATCTGCTGCGCGCCGCCCGCGACAGCCGCCTGCTCATCGTCGCCACCTTCCGCTCCGACGACCTCCACCGCCGCCACCCCCTGCGCCCCGCCCTCGCCGAGTACGAGCGGCTGCGCACCGTCAGCCGGATCGAGCTGCCCCGCTTCGACCGCTCCGAGGTCCGCAGCCAACTCGCCGCGATCACCGGCGAGCAGCCCGCCGACGGCCTCCTCGACCGCGTCTTCGAGCGCTCCGACGGCAACGCCTTCTTCGTCGAGGAGCTGGCCTGCTCGCTGGAGGACGGCGCCACCCTGGCGCCCGGCGGCATCAGCGACTCCCTGCGCGATCTGCTGCTGGTGCGCGTGGAGACCCTGCCGGAGGAGGTGCAGAGCGTGGTGCGGATGGCCGCGGGAGGCGGCTGCGGCGTCGAGTTCGGGCTGCTGGCCGCCGTCACCCGGCTCGGCGAGGACGAGCTGATCGAGGCCCTGCGCACAGCCGTCGGCGCGAACGTGCTGCAGCCCTGCGACGAAGAGAGCCTCAGCTTCCGCCACGCCCTGCTGCGTGAGGCCGTCGTCGGCGACCTGCTGCCCGGCGAGCGCACCCGTCTCAACCGCCGCTATGCCGAGGCGCTGGAGGCCGATGCCACCCTGGTGCCCGCCGAGCAGCTCCTCCCCCGCCTCGCGGGTTACTGGTACGACGCCCGGGACCCGGCCAGAGCGCTGCCCGCCGTGCTCGCCGCCGCGGCCTCCCGCGGCCGGCACGCCTACGCCGAGCAACTCGCCCTGCTGGAGCAGGCGCTGGAGCTGTGGGACGACACCGCGCCGGAGATCCGCAGCGCCGCGCTGCGGCGCGGTATCGAGGACGGACTGGGCGGTGTCAGTGCCGCCACCGGCCGGGGCGTCTGCCAGGACGTCGCCCCCGGGAGCGAGCCCGCCGGGGACTTCGCCGACCTGCTCGGCGCCGTCGCGGTGGCCGCCCGCCACACCGGTGAGCGCGAGCGGGCCCTGGCCGTCGGCAAGCGAGCCCTGTGCCTGCTGGAGGGCGCCCCGGAGCGGGGCGGCACGGTCGCCGGGCCGCAGGACCCGGTCCGGGCCGCCTGGTTCTGGGGCGAGCGCTACCAGCTGATGCGCGAGCTGTCCCGCTCCAACGGCTGGGACGAGATAGCCAGGGCGCAGGAGCTGGTCCAGGGGCTGCCGCCCTCCGTCGTGCACGCCGAGGTGCTGGCCAGGGCCGCCCACTGGGGCGCGCTGCACCAGCCGGGACCGGCCGCGCTGACGTCCGCCGAGCAGGCCAGGGAGCTGGCCCGGCTGACGGGCGCCCGCGACACCGAGCTGGCCGCGCAGCTCACCCTGGCCTGGCTCACCATCGACTCCGGCGGAGTGGAGGAGGGACTGGAGCTGATCCGCGAGGTCAACACGGCAGAGACCTGCCCCGGCACCCTCACCACGATCGTCCGCTCCCACGGCATCCTCGCCGACACCCTGATGGGCCTCGGCCGGCTCACCGAGTCGGTGCGGGCCGGCGAGGAGTGCACCGCGCTGGCCGAGCGGCACGGGCTGCCCGAGCTGGCCGCCTGGGCCGACGGGAACCTCGCCGAGGCGCTGACGGCGCTCGGCCGCTGGGACGAGGCGGAGCAGGCGGTACGGCGCGCCCGCGAACGCCGCGGCATCAGCTCCCGCACTCTCGGCCAGGTCGAGGGCCGCTGTGCCGAACTCGCCCTGCGCCGCGGCGACTTCGAGGAGGTCAGACGGCTGCTGGAGACCAGCGCCCAGCGCTTCGGCCCCGGCTATCAGGAGCTGCAGCACACGCTGCCCTGCGCGCGCATAGCGATCGCGCTCGCCGCCGCCGACGGCCGCATCCTGGACGTACGGAGCCTGCTGGAGGAGGCGGCCGGCAAGGGCATTCCGCCCGGCATGCAGCGCTACGGCTGGCCCGTGCTCTTCGAGGCCGCGGCGGCGGAGGCGGACGCCCGCGCCCTGACCGTGGCCGAGCCGGGCCGGGAGGCTGCCGTGGCGCGGATCCGGGCGGCGATGCGCGGGCTGCCGCAGTTCGTGCCGCTGCTGGCCGCACAGGCGCTGGCGACGGAGGCCGCGCTGCTCACCGCCGAGGGGCGCGACGCCGTCGCCCGCTGGGAGGAGGCGGTGGCCGCCGCCGAGCCGGTGGGCAATCCGGCACTGCTGGCGATGCTCCGTATCCGCCTGGCGGAGGCCCTGATCGGCGCGGGCGGTCCGGACGGCCGCAGCCGGGCGGGCGAGCTGCTGCGCCAGGCGGAGGCAGCAGCCCGTCCGATGGGAGCCGAGCCGCTGCGGGCGCGGGCCGAGCGGCTGGCGGGCCGGGCCCGTATCCCGCTGCAGGCGCCGGACCCGCGCGGGCCGCGGGCCGCCTCACCGGCGGAGTCCTTCGGTCTCACCGTCCGGGAGCTGGACGTGCTGCGGCTGGTCGCGGCGGGGCGCAGCAACCGGCAGATCGCCGAGGAGCTGTTCATCTCCCCGAAGACGGCGAGCGTGCACGTCTCGAACATCCTCGCCAAGCTGGGCGCCTCCGGCCGGGGCGAGGCGGCGGCCCTGGCCCACCGGCTGGGGGTGCTCGACACCCAGAGCGCCCAGAGCACCGCCAGCGCCCAGAGCACCGCCAGCGCCCAGAGCACCGCCAGTGTCCAGAGCGCTCCGGCGGCCCCGGGCGCCTCGCCGGTGCGGAGTATCCGGACGGTCAGCTGACGTCCAGGCGCAGCAGGCGGTCGTCGTCGGGCTGCGGGGAGCCGCGGCTGTCGGTCTCGCTGGTGAGCAGCAGCAGCCCGCCGTCGTCGGTGGCCGCGACGGTGCGCAGCCGGCCGTACTCACCGCTGAGGAAGGACTGCGGCTCGGCGGCCGGCCGCGTGCCGTCCAGCGGGATCCGCCACAGCCGCTCGCCGCGCAGACCGGCCATCCAGATCGAGCCCTCGGCGAAGGCGATCCCGCTCGGGGAGGCCTCCTCGGTCGGCCACTGGGCGACGGGGTCGGTGTAGCGCTCGTCCTCGCTCCCGCCCTCGACGGCCGGCCAGCCGTAGTTCCTCCCCGGCTCGATCAGGTTCAGCTCGTCGTAGGTGTTCTGGCCGAACTCCGCCGCCCACAACCGCCGCTGGGCGTCCCAGGCGAGGCCCTGCACATTGCGGTGGCCGTAGGAGTACACGACCGAGTCCGGGTCGGGATTGCCCTTGGCCGGCTCCCCGTCGGGCGTCATCCGCAGGATCTTGCCGCCCAGGGAGGACCGGTCCTGCGCCAGCTTTGGATCGCCCGTCTCGCCCGTCCCCGCGTAGAGCATCCGGTCCGGGCCGAAGGCGATCCGGCCGCCGTTGTGGTTGGAGCCGCGTGGGATGCCCCGCAACACCACGTCCGGGGCGCCGAGTTGCTGCCCCTTCGGCTTCTGCGGATCGTAGGCCATCCGGACGATCCGGTTGTCGGAGTCGGAGGTGACGTACGCATAGACCATCCGGTCGTCCGGGCCCAGGGCCAGTCCCAGCAGCCCGCCCTCGCCGCCCGGTGCCACACCGGGGACCTCGCCCAGCTCGGTGCTGCGACCGCTGCCGGCGTCGATCCGGAGGATCGTGCCCGTATCGCGCGAGGAGACCAGCAGACCGCCGTCCGGCAACTGCGCCAGCCCCCAGGGGGAGTCGAGCCCCTCGGCGACGGTGGCGGTCACCTCGGCGCTGCCCTTCGCGGGCGCGGCGCCGGGCCCCGGGGAGCCGCTCGGCCGCCCGGAGACGGCGCCCGGTGTGCGCCCGTCGGTGCCGCCGGGGCCGTCGCCCCCCTCCGACGTACAGCCGGCGAGCAGCAGCCCGGCGGTGGCGAGCGCGGCGGTCACGACACGACGGCGCACGTGGGGTCCTCTCCTGCGGCGGTCCCGGTCACCCGGCCAGCACACCACACTGCCGCCCGCAGGGCCCCGCGGTGCGGCCTTCCGTCGTACCGCGTCCGCTCTGTGACCTACGCGCACCGCGTACCCGCGGCCTCCGGGCCCGCAGGGCTCCTCGAAACAGGCCCGGGTCAGTCCCACGACCCCAGCGCCGCCGGCAGCGCGGCCAGCTCCGCGAGGTCCGCCGGCGTCAGCCGCAGCCGCGCCGCCGCCGCGTTCTCCCGTACCCAGCGCTCGTGCTTCGCCCCGGGCAGCGCCACCACCTGCGGGCCCTGCGCCAGCACCCAGGCCAGCGCGACCTGCGCCGGTGTGGCGTCGTGCCGGGCGGCCACCCGCCGCAGCCCCACCACGATCGGCTGGTTGGCGGCCATCATCTCGGCGGTGAAGCGCGGATGGCGGGCCCGCAGGTCCTCCGGCTCGAAGCCCTCGCCGGGCGTGAGCGAGCCGGTCAGGAAGCCGTTGCCCAGCGGCATCGCCGCCAGCAGCGCGACCCCGCGCTGCGTACACCACGGCAGCAGCGCGCCCAGCGCCTCCGGCGACCACACCGACAGCTCCGCCTCGACGGCCGTCACCGGGAACACCCGCTGTACGCGCCGCAGTTGGCTGATCGTCCCCTCGTGCAGCGCGGCCCCGGCCCGCCGCTGCGCCCGCGCGCCCACCGCGCACAGGCCCAGCGCCCGCACCTTGCCCGCGGCCACCAGGTCTGCCATCGCCCCCCAGGTCTCCTCGACCGGCACCTCGGGATCGGCCCGGTGCAGCTGGTAGAGGTCGATGACGTCGGTACGCAGCCGCCGCAGCGAGGCGTCGCAGGCCCGGCGTACGGACGAGGGGCGGCCGTCGGCGACCAGATGCTGCTCGCCCACCAGCAGTCCCACCTTGGTGGAGACGAACGCCTCCGCCCTGCGCTCGGGCAACACCCGCCCGAGCAGCCGCTCGTTGGTGAACGGCCCGTACATGTCGGCCGTGTCGAGCAGGCTGACGCCCAGGTCCAGCGCGGTGTGCAGGGCCCGCAGCGACTCCTCGCCGCTGCGCCGGGAGGCGGTGTAGGCCCAACTCATCGGCATGCAGCCCAGACCCACCGCGCCCACACCCAGGGCCCCCGCGCCCATCCCTCTGCGCTCCACGAGCCCGATCCCCTCCTCCACTGCCGCGGCAATGAACCCTAACCCCTGCCTTCCGAGCGCCTGACATAGCCTCTGACCATGACTTCTGTGCGCACCCCCCAGGTATGGCTGCCGATCGCGCCCGAGGAGGTCGAGGGCCTGCCCGCCGGGCTGGAGTACGTGTACTGGAACGCCGGTGAGCAGTTCCCGGCGGATCCGGCCGACTGCGTCTTCTACGTGGCGCCCTACATGCAGCAGGCCCCCGTGAAGGTCCAGCCCCTGCCGCTGATGAGCGGGCTGCGGGTGATCCAGACGCTGACCGCGGGCGTCGACCAGTTCCTCCCCGCGCTGGCGCGGCTGCACCCGGGCGTACGGCTGTGCAACGCCCGCGGCGTGCACGAGGCCAGCACCGCCGAGATGGCGCTGGCCCTGGTCCTCGCCTCGCTGCGCGGTATCCCGCAGTTCGTACGCCGCCAGGACCGGCACGAGTGGAGCTCCGGCTTCCACCCCTCGCTCGCCGACAGGACGGTCGCGATCGTCGGCTACGGCGCCATCGGCAGCGCGGTGGAGGACCGGCTCGCGGGCTTCGAGTGCGCGCGGGTGCTGCGCTTCGCGCGCTCCCCCCGTGAGACGGAGCGCGGTCCCGTGCACGCGGTGGCCGACCTTCCCCGGCTGCTGCCGCAGGCGGACGTGGTCGTCGTGGTCACCCCCCTCACGCCGCAGACGAAGGGGCTGGTCGACGCGGCCTTCCTGGCCCGGATGAAGGACGGCGCCCTGCTGGTCAACGTCGGCCGGGGCCCCGTGGTCGACACCGGGGCCCTCCTCGCGGAGCTGGGGACGGGCCGGCTGCGCGCGGCCCTCGACGTCACCGACCCCGAACCGCTGCCGCCGGGCCACCCGCTCTGGGATGCTCCCGGTGTGCTCATCAGCCCCCACGTCGGCGGCCCCACCTCCGCCTTCCTGCCGCGCGCCAAGCGCCTGCTGGCGGACCAGCTCCAGCGCTTCGCGGCGGACCGCCCCCTGCGCCACGTGGTCGCGGAGAGCTGAAACCCACCGGAAGCAGTTGATCCGCTTCCCGGTGCGAACTCCCGTTCCCCACCCCTCAGTTACGCTGCGTAGAAGAAGTATGTCCCTGAGTGACGAAACTGGTGTATCGTCCGGGACCAAGGGGTGCTCTCGATGAAGGCGGCGTGTCGCCGCGGGGCAACGGAGACTCGAGGGGGGCGATGGACGTGCACGGACAATGGACCGGTCGGCCGGTTCCGGGGCCGGTTTTGGCCGTACGCCGGGGCCGGGGGGCCCGCCCGCGGTGGGGAGCGCGGTGAGTACGCTGGTCGGGGCGGCGGTGACGGCCCGTCCCAGCCCGCCGCCGGGCGGCCGGGGGCGACGCGGGGGCCTGCTCCCGCAGTTGGCCCTCGTGACGCTGTGCGGAGGCTATGCCGCGGGTGCCGCCTTCGGCTGGGGCTCCAGCCGACTGGCCCTGATCATGGGCGACTTCGGGCTCAGCGCCGCCGCGTTCGCCGCGGCCGTCTCCTGTCTGCACTACGCGCTGGCCAGGCGAGGCCGCTTCCGTCCCGCCTGGGTGATGTTCGGCGTCTCCTCCGCGATGGCGGGCGCGGGCAACGCCATCTGGGGCTGGTACGAGGTGGTGCTCGGCCAGAGCGTCCCCTCGCCCTCGCCGGCCGACTTCTGCTTCCTGCTCTTCGCCCCGCCGGCCGTCGTCGGCCTGCTGATCCTCGCCAGGCGCCCGGTCTCCCGGGCCGGCTGGGTCTGCCTGGTGCTGGACACCTGGCTCATCGGCGGCTCCCTGCTGACCATCTCCTGGAGCGTGGCGCTGGCGCACACCACCCAGCGCACTGGGGAGTCCGTCCCCGAGGTCGCGCTGACGCTGGCGTACCCGCTGCTGGACATCGCGCTGGTGTCGATAGTGCTGGTGCTGCACTTCCGCCGCTCCGCCGCGCACCGCTCGGCGATCAACACCGCCATCGGCGCGCTCGCGCTCACCGTGCTCTGCGACGCGCTCTTCACCTCGCCCCTGCTCCACGAGAGCTACCACTCCGGGCAGTTGCTGGACGCGGGCTGGTTCGCCGGCTCGCTGCTGCTGGCCTACGCGCCGTGGGTGAACCGCCCCCGGGGCCGCCGGGCCGCCCACCGCCAGGAGCGGCCCGCCGACCGCGCCGACGCCTACTCCACCGCCGCCCCGGCCCTCGCCCCCGCCCTGACAGCCCCGGCCGGTTCGCCCGCCGCGGTCGCGGCGGCCGCCGCTCGCGCGCGGCGGCCGATGGCCGGACAGCTCAGCGCCCTCGCGCCGTATCTCGCGGCGGGGGTCTGCACGCTCGGCATCCTCTACAACGTCCTCAGCGGGAGCAGCGTCGACCGCGTGGTGCTCTTCACCGCCTGCACGGTCATCCTGGCCCTGGTGGTCCGCCAGGCCATCATGCTGCTGGACAACATCAGCCTCACCCAGGAGCTGGCCCAGAAGGAGAACCACTTCCGCTCCCTGGTCCAGGGCTCCAGCGACGTCATCATGATCGCCGCCCCCACCGGCGTGCTGCGCTACGTCAGCCCGGCCGCCTCGGGGGTCTACGGGGTGCGGGCGGAGGAGATGGTCGGCGCCGAGCTGGCCAGCCTGATCCACCCGGAGGACCTCGGCCGGGTGCTGCACGAGGTGCGCAGGTTCCTCGCCGCGCCGCCGGGCGAGGTGAGGTCCACCCGGATCGAGTGCCGCTTCCGGGCCGGCGACGGCCGCGGCGGCGACAACGGCTGGCTCAACGTCGAATCCACCGTCAACAGACACCACGGCGGGCTCATCTTCAACAGCCGCGACGTCACCGAACGGGTGCGGCTGCAGGCCAGGTTGCAGCACAGCGCCTCCCACGACGCCCTTACCGACCTGCCCAACCGCACGCTCTTCACCCAGCGGGTCGAGCAGGCGCTGGGCGGCCGGCGCGCCGGCGACCGCGGGACCGGCCGCGCGGTAGAGCACGCCGCCGCCGTGCTCTACGTCGACCTCGACGGCTTCAAGTCCGTCAACGACACCGTGGGCCACCAGGCCGGCGACGAGCTGCTGGTCCTCGCCGGACGGCGGCTGCGCGAGGGCGTGCGCAGCGGCGACATCGCCGCCCGCCTCGGCGGCGACGAGTTCGCGGTGCTGATCCACGGCCACGGCGCCGGCCACCCCTCGCAGCCACCGGACCTCCAGGACCCCCAGGGCTTTCCGGACCGGACCCACCCCATGGACCGCGAGGTCAGGATCTACGAGATCGCCGACCGGCTGCGGGTGCGCCTCTCCGAGCCCTACCCGGTGAGCGGGCGGGAGGTGCGGGTGACACCCAGCATCGGCGTCGCCTTCGCCGAGCCGGGCATCACCCCGGTGGAGCTGATGCGCAACGCGGACCTGGCGATGTACCGCGCCAAGCAGGCCGGCAAGGCCCGCGTCGAGCTGTACTCCCCGCAGATGCGGGCCGAGCCCTTCGCGGGCGGGCGCCGCGCGGCCGGCGCCGGGCCCGTCCGCGAGGGCCCCGGGCAGCCCCGCACGCCGGGGCCGATGCGCGCCGCCCTGCCCGGCGGGGAGTTCTTCCTCTTCCACCAGCCGGTGGTGGAGCTGCACACCGGCCGGCCGGCCTCGGTGGTCGCCCACGCCCGCTGGCGCTCCGCACAGGGCGTCGTGCACACCCCGGCGGAGTTCCTGCGCCTCGCCGACCGGGGCGGCGAGAGCGAGCTGCGCGCGGCGGAGCTGGGTGGCTGGACCCTGGAGGAGGCCGTCCGGCTGGCCGCCGAGCGCCACCGCGAGGGACTGGCGGTGCCGGTGACCGTCCGCATCCCGGCCCTGCGGCTCACGGACCACGGACTGCCCCCGCAGGCCATCGCCTCGATACTCACCCGCCACGCCCTGCCCGCCGGAGTGCTCACGGTGGAGGTCTGCGACCACGACCCCCGCGTCGGCCTGGACGAGCTGGAGCACCGCATCGTCGCCCTGCGCCGGCTGGGGGTGCGGATCTCGCTGGACGGCTTCGGCGACGGCCACGCCGCCATCGGCGCCCTGCGCCGGCTGCCGGTGGACGCGTTGAAGCTCGACCGCGGCCTGATCGAGAGCATCGACGAGTCCGGCCGACTGCGCAAGATCACCGCGGGGCTGCTGCGTATCGCCCGCGACCTCGGCCTGGACGCCGTCGCCGACGGTGTCGACCGCGCCGAGCAGATCCCCGTGCTGCGGGAGCTGGGCTGCCGGTACGGGCAGGGGCTGGCCTTCACGGGCCCGCTGGAGGAGCCGCAGCTGCGCCGGGCGCTGCGCGGCGGCGGCTTCGCCGTGCCGGCCGGGCTGCCGGAGGGAGGCGCCTCGGCGATCGCCCTCACCTGAGGGGCCGCAGGCGACCGGGGGGAGTGGCCGCGCGCCCACATCATGAGACGCATATCCCATCCACTTGACACTCCCCTTGAGGCAGGGGCAAGGTCGTGGCCATGCGCACCCGAGTTCTCGTACTTGGCCGGCGCGTCGGCTGACACCGCACACCGACGCGCTCCCCTCGCCTGCCTCACGGCACGAGGGGTTTTTTGTTGCACCGGCACAGCACGCACGCGGCACCGGCACGGTAGACGTAAGACCCGGCAGTACCCGAAACCGGAAGTATCCACGGAGGACCCGATGACCGAGCACGCTCCCCCCAGGAGTGAGCCCCACCCCCAGCCGCCGCGAGCGCGCCTGGGCGGTCCGCACCCCCCGGCCCCCGAGGCGATGACGGGCGCGCAGTCCCTCATCCGCTCCCTGGAGGCGGTAGGGGTCGACACGGTCTTCGGCATCCCGGGCGGCGCGATCCTCCCGGCGTACGACCCGCTGATGGACTCCGTCAAGCTGCGCCACATCCTGGTCCGCCACGAGCAGGGCGCCGGCCACGCGGCCACGGGCTACGCCCAGGCCACCGGCCGGGTCGGCGTGTGCATGGCCACCTCGGGCCCCGGCGCGACCAACCTGGTCACGCCCATCGCCGACGCGCACATGGACTCGGTGCCCATCGTCGCCATCACGGGCCAGGTCGCCGCCAAGTCCATCGGTACGGACGCCTTCCAGGAGGCGGACATCTGCGGCATCACCATGCCGATCACCAAGCACAACTTCCTGGTCACCAGGGCCGAGGACATCCCGCGCACCATCGCCGAGGCCTTCCACATCGCCGCCACCGGCCGCCCCGGCCCCGTGCTGGTCGACATCGCCAAGGACGCCCTGCAGGCCAAGACGGTCTTCTCCTGGCCGCCGAAGAACGACCTGCCCGGCTACCGCCCCGTCACCAAGCCGCACGCCAAGCAGATCCGCGAGGCCGCCCGGCTGATCACCGCCGCCAAGCGCCCCGTGCTCTACGTCGGCGGCGGCGTGCTCAAGGCGCGCGCCACCACCGAGCTGCGGGTGCTGGCGGAGCAGACCGGCGCCCCGGTCGTCACGACGCTGATGGCGCTGGGCGCCTTCCCCGACACCCACGGGCAGCACCTGGGCATGCCCGGCATGCACGGCTCGGTCGCGGCGGTCACCGCCCTGCAGAAGTCCGACCTGATCATCGCCCTCGGCGCCCGCTTCGACGACCGCGTCACGGGAAAGCTGGACTCCTTCGCCCCGTACGCGAAGGTCGTCCACGCCGACATCGACCCCGCCGAGATCGGCAAGAACCGCGAGGCGGACGTGCCGATCGTCGGCGACGCCCGCGAGGTCATCGCCGATCTGATCGTCGCCCTGCAGACCGAGGCCGGCGAGGGCAACTCCGGTGACTACAGCGAGTGGTGGGAGCAGCTGCACCGCTGGCGCGACACCTACCCGCTCGGCTACGAGAAGCCCGCCAACGGCCAGCTCTCCCCCCAGCAGGTCATCCAGCGCCTGGGCGAGCTGGCCCCCGAGGGCACCGTCTACGCCGCGGGCGTCGGCCAGCACCAGATGTGGGCCGCGCACTTCATCGACTACGAGCGCCCCGCCACCTGGCTCAACTCCGGCGGCGCCGGGACCATGGGCTACGCCGTCCCCGCCGCGATGGGCGCCAAGGCCGGCCGCCCCGAGAGCACGGTGTGGGCGATCGACGGCGACGGCTGCTTCCAGATGACCAACCAGGAGCTGGTCACCTGCGCGCTCAACAACATCCCCATCAAGGTCGCCATCATCAACAACGGCGCCCTGGGCATGGTCCGCCAGTGGCAGACCCTCTTCTACAACCAGCGCTACTCCAACACCGTGCTGCACTCCGGCGGCGCCGAGGCGTACAGCGGCTCGGCCGACGGCTCGGCCGATGACTCCGCCGCGAAGCCCAGCGCGGGCACCCGGGTCCCCGACTTCGTCAAGCTCGCCGAGGCCATGGGCTGCGTGGCGCTGCGCTGCGAGACGCCCGAGGAGCTGGACGCGGTGATCGAGCAGGCCAACGCCGTCAACGACCGGCCCGTGGTGGTGGACTTCATCGTCCACGAGGACGCCCAGGTCTGGCCGATGGTCGCGGCGGGCACCTCCAACGACGAGATCCTGGCGGCGCGCGGCGTGCGCCCGGACTTCGGCGACGGCGAAGACGACTGAGCGAGCGAGAGGCCGACACCCCATGTCATCCCTGACACCTTCGACCAAGCACACGCTCTCGGTCCTGGTGGAGAACAAGCCGGGCATCCTGGCGCGGATCTCCGCCCTCTTCTTCCGCCGCGGCTTCAACATCGACTCCCTCGCGGTGGGCACCACGGAGCATCCGGACATCTCCCGGATGACGATCGTGGTGAACGTCGAGGACCAGCCGCTGGAGCAGGTCACCAAGCAGCTCAACAAGCTGGTCAACGTACTGAAGATCGTCGAACTCGAGCCCGCCGCCGCGATCCAGCGCGAGCTCGTCCTGGTGAAGGTCCGCGCCGACAACGAGACCCGCAGCCAGATCACCGAGATCGTCCAGCTCTTCCGCGCCAAGACCGTCGACGTCTCCCCGGAGGCCGTCACGATCGAGGCGACCGGCGGCGCCGACAAGCTGGAGGCGATGCTGAAGATGCTGGAGCCCTACGGCGTCAAGGAGCTGGTCCAGTCCGGCACGATCGCCATAGGGCGCGGCGCCCGCTCCATCACCGACCGCTCACTGCGCGCGCTCGACCGCTCCGCCTGAGGCCGGCGCGGCGGTCAACCCCCGTCAACAACCCCAGAGAACGCCCCGCCGCACCGCGCGTACGGTGAGGGAAGTCCGCAAGACCCAAGGAGAGACCCGAAGTGGCCGAGCTGTTCTACGACGACGATGCCGACCTGTCCATCATCCAGGGCCGCAAGGTCGCGGTCCTCGGCTACGGCAGCCAGGGCCACGCCCACGCCCTGTCGCTGCGTGACTCGGGCGTCGACGTCCGGGTGGGCCTGCACGAGGGCTCGTCCTCCAAGGTGCGGGCCGAGGAGCAGGGGCTGCGCGTGGTGACCCCCGCCGAGGCCGCCGCCGAGGCCGACGTGATCATGATCCTGGTGCCGGACCCGATCCAGGCCAGGGTCTACGCGGAGTCCGTGAAGGACAACCTGAAGGACGGCGACGCGCTGTTCTTCGGCCACGGCCTCAACATCCGCTACGGCTTCATCAAGCCCCCGGCCGGCGTCGACGTCTGCATGGTCGCCCCCAAGGGCCCGGGCCACCTGGTGCGCCGGCAGTTCGAGGAGGGCCGCGGCGTGCCGTGCATCGCGGCGGTCGAGCAGGACGCCACGGGCGGTGCGTTCGCGCTGACCCTGTCGTACGCGAAGGCCATCGGCGGCACGCGGGCGGGCGTCATCAAGACGACCTTCACCGAGGAGACCGAGACCGACCTCTTCGGCGAGCAGGCGGTGCTCTGCGGCGGCGCCTCCGCGCTGGTGAAGGCGGGCTTCGAGACGCTGGTCGAGGCGGGGTACCAGCCGGAGATCGCGTACTTCGAGTGCCTCCACGAGCTGAAGCTCATCGTCGACCTGATGTACGAGGGCGGCCTGGAGAAGATGCGCTGGTCGGTCTCCGAGACCGCCGAGTGGGGCGACTACGTCACCGGCCCGCGCATCGTCAACGACGCGACGAAGGCCGAGATGAAGAAGGTCCTCGCGGAGATCCAGGACGGGACCTTCGCGAAGGAGTGGATGGCCGAGTACGCGAACGGCCTGCCCCGGTACAACGAGTACAAGAAGCAGGACGGCGACCACCTCATCGAGAGCACGGGCAAGGAGCTGCGCAAGCTCATGTCCTGGGTGGACGACAAGTAGGCCGCCGGAGCCGGCCCGGCGATCCCGCTCTTCGGCGCGGGATCGCCGGGCCGCCGCCGCCCTGTACGGCCCCGCGCCCCGGACGGGTGATCCTTGTCCGACTCCGGCTGCGGGGCCGTCGCGCCCCGATAGACTGCGAAGCACCAAGCGCACGCCAGGAGCCCACAGCGTCGTGTGTCCTCAGGGGCCGCAAGGCCCCGTTGCGCTGATATCGCCCCCTCCACCGCCGCGGCCGTCGGGACGGCCGTCCGCATGGGATCTGTGAGGACTGTGAGCCCTGTGAGCACTGTGAGCGCAACCGGTAGGAAGCCCGTCGTACTCATCGCCGAGGAGCTGTCGCCCGCCACCGTCGACGCCCTCGGCCCCGACTTCGAGATCCGCCACTGCAACGGCGCCGACCGGGCCGAACTCCTCGGCGCGATCAAGGGCGTTGACGCGATCCTCGTCCGCAGCGCGACGAAGGTCGACGCCGAGGCCGTCGCCGCCGCCGACCGGCTGCGGGTGATCGCCCGCGCCGGCGTCGGGCTGGACAACGTGGACGTCTCCGCCGCCACCAAGGCCGGCGTGATGGTCGTCAACGCCCCGACGTCCAACATCGTCACCGCCGCCGAGCTGGCCTGCGGCCTGATCATCGCCACCGCGCGCAACATCCCGCAGGCCAACACCGCCCTCAAGCAGGGCGAGTGGAAGCGCAACAAGTACACCGGCGTCGAGCTGAGCGAGAAGACCCTCGGCGTGGTCGGCCTCGGCCGCATCGGCGTGCTCGTCGCCCAGCGGATGGCCGCCTTCGGCATGAAGGTCGTCGCCTACGACCCGTACGTGCAGCCCGCCCGCGCCGCGCAGATGGGCGTGAAGCTGCTCAGCCTGGACGAGCTGCTGCAGAGCGCCGACTTCATCACCGTGCACCTGCCCAAGACGCCCGAGACCCTGGGCCTCATCGGCGACGAGGCACTGCACAAGGTCAAGCCGGGCGTCCGCATCGTCAACGCCGCGCGCGGCGGCATCGTCGACGAGGAGGCGCTGGCCTCCGCCCTGAAGGAGGGCCGCGTCGCCGGCGCGGGCCTGGACGTCTACGCCTCCGAGCCGTGCACGGACTCGCCGCTCTTCCAGTTCGACTCCGTGGTCGCCACCCCGCACCTGGGCGCCTCCACGGGCGAGGCGCAGGAGAAGGCCGGTATCTCCGTCGCCAAGTCGGTGCGCCTGGCGCTGGCCGGCGAGCTGGTGCCGGACGCGGTCAACGTCCAGGGCGGCGTCATCGCCGAGGACGTACGCCCCGGGCTGCCGCTCGCCGAGCGCCTCGGCCGGATCTTCACCGCGCTGGCCGGCGAGGTGGCGGTGCGCCTCGACGTGGAGGTCCGCGGCGAGATCACCCAGCACGACGTGAAGGTGCTCGAACTCTCCGCGCTCAAGGGCGTCTTCGAGGACGTCGTCGACGAGACCGTCTCCTACGTCAACGCCCCCCTCTTCGCCCAGGAGCGCGGCGTGGAGGTGCGGCTGACCACGAGCAGCGAGTCGCCCGAGCACCGCAACGTGGTGACCGTGCGCGGCACCCTGGCCGACGGCGAGGAGGTCTCCGTCTCCGGCACCCTGGCCGGCCCCAAGCACCAGCAGAAGATCGTCGGCGTGGGGGAGCACGACATCGAGCTGGCGCTCGCCGACCACATGGCCTTCCTCCGGTACGCCGACCGCCCCGGCGTCGTCGGCACCCTGGGCCGCATCCTGGGCGAGGCCGGCATCAACATCGCCGGTATGCAGGTCTCCCGCGCCGAGGAGGGCGGCGAGGCCCTGGTCGCGCTCACCGTCGACACCACGATCCCGCCGACGGTGCTGGCGGAGATCGCCGGCGAGGTCGGCGCGACCTCGGCCCGCGCGGTGAACCTGGCGGAGTAGGACCCGCCGCACACCGGAAGACCGCGGGCCCGGCGAGCGATCGCCGGGCCCGCGGCCCTGCCGCCACCGTCGGCCCGGAGGCCGCCCCATCGACCCGGGCCGTCACAACCGGGCGGCCTTGAGGGACATGTGCAGCAGCAGGCGGTCCTCGCCGTTGTCCAGGTCCAGGCCCGTCAGCTGCTCGACGCGGTGCAGGCGGTAGTAGAGCGTCTGGCGGTGGATGGCCAACTCCGCCGCCGTGCGCGCCGCCTGCCCCGCGTGGTCGAGGTAGACCTCCGCCGTGCGCGCCAACTCCGCGTGCCCGGCGGCCAGCAGCGGGTGCACCGCCGGGTCGGGGGCCGCGTCCGCGGGGAGGCGGGTCAGCAGGCGGTACGGGCCCGCGTCCGCCCAGCGCAGCACCGGGTCGGCGGCCTTGAGGGACATGTGCAGCAGCAGGCGGTCCTCGCCGTTGTCCAGGTCC
>NZ_JBHSZO010000018.1:0-114012 GCF_042663125.1 Streptomyces polyrhachis
GGGCCGGAGCGGGCTCCGGCGCAGGCTCCGGGGCCGGAGCGGGCTCCGGCGCAGGCTCCGGGGCCGGGGCAGGCTCGGGCGCAGGCTCCGGGGCCGGGGCAGGCTCGGGCGCAGGCTCCGGGGCCGGGGCGGGCTCCGGCGCAGGCTCGGGCGCGGGCTCCGGGGCCGGAGCGGGCTCCGGCGCAGGCTCCGGGGCCGGAGCGGGCTCCGGCGCAGGGGCGGGCTCCGGGGCCGGGGCCGGGGCCGGGCCGGGGGCCTCGGTCTCGTCCACTACCTCGAAGGTGTGCAGCAGCGTGTCGCCCGCATTACGAACGCAGGCCGCGTTGAACTTGAGCGGGTCGGCGTTGCCACCGTTGTCGTTCAAGCCCCAGTCGACCGGGTTGCCGGCGGCGTCCAGGGCGACCATGTCGACCAGCTTGAGCGCGTTGACGTCGATCTTGCCGGCGCCGAGGTTCTGGAACGTCAGCGACGGGGTCTGGCCGGTGGCCTTCATGTCGAAGGCCGATCCGTCCTGCGGCACGGCCGCCGGGGCGACCGCGGTGGTGACGTTGACGGGCAGGTTGGTCTGACCCGGACGCGTCACGACAGCCGTCGCGACGGCCTTGCCGGAGAGCGACTGGGCGCCGACCATGTTCAGACCGTCGGTGGCGTTCCCCGGGACATGGGCGTCGGCCAGGATCTGGAAGATGCCGGTCGGAACACCCCGCTCCATCTTGGCGGGCATGTCCGACGCGATGTCGATCCCGATCGTCGCGTCACCGATGAGCGGGAAGCTACAGGTGTAGTTCTGCGTCAGGCTCACCGGGACGGCGTTGGCGCCAGGTGCCAGAACCGTTACCAGACCGGCCGTAACACCCGCCGCGGTGGTGGCAGCCAGGGCGATTTTCACCCTGGTCTTCTTGGAGGCTCGCATAGAGCTACCTTTCGTGTTCGTGTGCGTGATGACTAAGGCACGGACACTTTTCAAGCCTTCGACGAGAAGGAGTCCCGTCGAAGCCGGAAGGCCTGATCTCGGTTGCCGAGCGCCGGAACGGCCGCGTTACCAGGACGTAAAATACTGACCGGTAGGACATGTGGTCAATGGCACATCAGAAGCTTTCGCACCCGCCGGCCAGGCGGCCTGATTCTTTGTAAGCAAGGTGAGTGGAGGGCCCGTCGGCATTGGCAACGAGGGTCAGCATTGACTCCACACGGTGCATGGGCGATCACGTTTCGAGGTCGTCCATGATTTTTTCGGCAGGGTAACAACGAAGTTCATCCGCCAGGAGTTGACCATCGGGCCTCGTACCATCTGGACAGCTTCGCCAGCGCATCCACTCACTTGTCGCGCAAGAGCGTTCCGCCGCATTGACTGGCTCTCCGAGCCGTAACTACGCTCCGTGTCTGCCACACGTTCACCTAGGCGCGGCGAAGGGTAGATCATGACAGCACGGCGGCTTTCCAGGACGAGTTCGCGGTGGGGGCTGGCACTGGTCGTCGGTATGGGAGCCTCGGGGGCGTCCCTCGCGTTGTTCGCCGCCGGTGAAGCCGGGGCCGCCTCGGCAGCCCTCCAGCAGGACTACACCTGCCAGTTCGCCAACGGCGCCACCAGCCCGGTCACGTTGGCGGTGCGGAGCGAGGCTCCCGATCGGATACGCGCCCAGACAGTGGCCCCGGGTGCCACGCTGGCAGCCGACATCCAGCTCAGCGCGGAAGCGGTGACGTCGTCCGCTTTGGGAGCGGCCCGCTCGTTCACAGGAGACGTCCTTCTCGCGCTCACCATCCGCCGCCCAGGCCAGGACGCGGCCGATACGGTTGTCACAGCCACACTCGCCCCGAACGCTCCAGACGCTCCCGAAGGCCGACTCGCCCTGCGCGCGCTCGGCAAGACCCCTGAGATGGGTCTGAGTTCGGCTGGAGTAGGCAGCATTGAGGTGACAGGGCTGTGGCTGCGGGGGATCACCGCGCGGGACGGTTCCGGGGCGGTGGTACCTCTGAACGCCCAGCGCTCCTGGTCCGCACCCTGCGCGCTCTCCTCGAAGGACCAGGACGTCACACTCACACGCTTCACGGTCGCCGAGAGCGCACCCCGAGCCAAGGCCGCCCTCCCCGGTGACGCCATCGACACAACGGAGACGACGAGCGGGGAAGGGGCGGTCGATCAGGCCGACTCAGGGCAGAGCGCCGATGACCAGGACAGCGCGGGGCAGGACAGCACCGGTGCGACGGCGGCTCCGACGGATACGGAGGGCGCCGACAGCGCGGCGACCACCAGCGGTGGAGCCGGCACCGTGACCCTGAGCGCCCGGGTGGGCTCCAGCGACGGCGGCCTCGCGGACACGGGGGCGACGCAGGCGGGTTGGCTCCTGGCCATCGCCGGTCTGCTCAGCGCCCTGGGCATAGGCGGTGCCCACTACCTGCCCGCACGCCTCCGCGCCCGCCGGGAGTCCCAGAGCCCCGCGTAGTCACGGCGGGGCATTCGACGCGGTACGACGATAAGGGGCGGCCCCTCTCGACCACGAGAGGGGCCGCCCCTTCGGATTATTCGCCGCGTATACGAAGCGAGCCGTGCGGCAGAGCGTCAGACGGTCTCGGGTACCCGGCTGTCCTCACTCTCGTCCTCGCCGTCGCCAGTGGCGGACTGGCGGCGCCGGTAGAGGAAGATGCCGACGACAGCCAGTACCAGGAGGACCACCAGGAGCGTCACCGAGATCCAGTTGGTGGTGCTGTACGAGAGGGTGACGGTCTTGACCTGCTCGCCCTCCGCATCGCCCGCGATGACCTCGATGTCGCCGAAGTCGAGGAACGGCGGGCTCTTCCACTCCTGCACGATGTCGACCCGCTGGCCGGGCAGCAGTTCTGTGGGCAGCTGCCGGTCATCCAGGCTGAGCGCGGAGCGGCCGAGGAAGCCCTTGGACTTCAGATCCATGAGCGGCTTGATCATGACGTTTCCGCTGTTCACCAGGGTGTAGCGGATCGTGGCGGGCTCGCCGGTACCGGGGATGAGCGGCGGGTCGTAGTCAAAGCGGACGTTCTCAAGGCTCAGCTCGGTCGTCCGTGTACCGGCGACCGAGACGTAGACCCGGGTACCGACGGAGCGGCGGACCTTCACGCTGGAATCGGTCTCGGACTTGCTGGTCTTCTCGTCCATCGCCAGGACGGCGCCGACGTGGTCACCGGGTTCGGCCCGCGCCGGCACCGTGAGGGTGAAGGGGATCTCCACTTCCTTCTTCGGCGCCACGGTGACCTTCGTGCGCTTCAGCTCGATCCAACTGCCGACGCCCTTCTGCTTCTCCTCCATGTCCTTCACCGCCAGCCCGCCATCGCGCGCGGTGTTGTAGGCGTCCGCCGCGTAGACGAGGAAGGTCTTGGGAGCGTCGGTGTGGTTCAGGATGGCGATCTTCTCCTGGAAGACCTGACCTTGGTCGGCTGTCAGCCGGAAGTCTGTTATCTTGCCCGGCTGTTCGCCCTTGGCGTGCGCGGGGAAGATCGACCAGTGCCCGTTGTCGGCGGCTTGGGCTGGACCACTGAGGCTCACCGCGGCCAGTAGGCACAGGGCGAGACTGAGGAGGAGCGAGACCGCGAGGCGGACATGGCTGGCGGGTGCGCTTCCTTCGTGCATGGTGGCCCCAGAAGTTCGAAGTGTGACAGGAGGGAGAGTGGTTTCGCGGGCAAGAACCGCCGGAGGGTGGGGTCCGCCGCCGTAGCGGAGGACCCCACCCGGGGTGTTGCGGTGCTGAGTCCCAGAGGCTTTCACTCAACCTGACAGTGCCCGGTTGAGCAAGAGTCCGCTTAGAGCAGGGTCAGCGTGAGGGTGGCGTTGTAGTCGCCGTTGGCAGCGTCACCGGGGATGGCCAGGCTGAGCCCGGCGTCCGCGGCGAAGCTGTTGGTGCGCGCCACGCCGCTCGCGGCCGCCGGAGCGCTCGCGAGGGTGGCACCGACAGTGCCGACGGTGCCCGGCGTACCCGGGACACAGGTGGCGTCAGAGCCGGCGCCGGTGGCGCAGGCGGGGGTCCAGCTCAGGTTGCCCGCGGGGATGGTGCCACCGGCTCCCGTGAAGTCCGAGACCTTGCCCGTGAGGTTCCACGCGGCACCGCTGGAGCGGGTGTCGGAGACCGTCACCGTGTTGAGCGCACCCGTGGAGGTACCCCCCTTCTCCACCGTGGACAGCGCCACGGAGGTACCCGCCTGCGTCATCGACAACGTGCCGACGGGCGGCGCGGTGTTGACGGTGCTGGTCAGGTTCTGGTCGAGGCCGCTGCCCTCAGCCGGGGCCGGGGCCGGGGCCGGGGCGGGCTCCGGGGCCGGGGCGGGCTCGGGCGCAGGCTCCGGGGCCGGGGCGGGCTCCGGGGCCGGGGCGGGGGCCGGGGCCGGAGCGGCAACCGGCTCGTCGACCACCTCGAAGGTGTGCAGGACGGTCGAGCCCGCACCGCGGGTGCAACTGGCGTTGAACTTGAGCGGGTCGGCGTTGCCACCGTTGTCGTTCAAGCCCCAGTTGACCGGGTTGCCGGCGGCGTCCAGGGCGACCATGTCGACCAGCTTGATCGCGTTGACGTCGATCTGGCCGGTGCCGAGGTTCTGGAACGTCAGCGACGGGGTCTGGCCGGTGGCCTTCATGTCGAAGGCCGTTCCGTCCTGCGGCACGGCCGCCGGGGCGACCGCGGTGGTGACGTTGACGGTCAGGTTGGTCTGACCCGGGCGCGTCACGACAGCCGTCGCGACGGCCTTGCCGGATATCGACTGGGCGCCGACCATGTTCAGACCGTCCGTGGCGTTCCCCGGGACATGGGCGTCGGCCAGGATCTGGAAGATGCCGGTCGGAACACCCTTGACAATCTGAGCGGGCATGTCCGACGCGATGTCGATCCCGATCGTCGCGTCACCGATGAGCGGGAAGCTACAGGTGTAGTTCTGCGTCAGGTTCACCGGGACGGCGTTGGCGTTGGTGGGCGCCAGCACCGCGAGGAGGCCCGCGGTGACTCCCGCCGCGGCAACCGCCGCGGCGATCTTCGCCCGGGTCTTCTTGGAGGCTCGCATAGAGCTACCCTTCGTGTTCGTGTGCGTCATCACTGGGCACGGACACTGAGTGGAGCTTCGACGCGAATGATGTCGCCGAAGCAGGAACGCCGTTGCTTGGTGGACGAGCTCCGAAGCTGGCTGCGTTTCCAGCACGTAAAGTACTGATGAGTAAGCGGTGTGGTCAATGGCACATAAGCGGGCCCTTTTGCCCGCGTTCCGATGCCGTGGTTTCTTATCAGGGCAGTGAGCACTGCGCCGTCATTTCTTGGCAGCCACGACCAGTCCCCAAATCCAGGAGCGGGTGGAACGGGACATTCAGACAGGGGTGTTCACAGGCTCGCCACACAACGGTGATGATCTGGATCTCGCTTGCTCCGACGCGATAAGCACCACCGCCGAGCAACGGAGACCGTCCACCGGCAACCGGCGGGCGTCGCCCTCCCGCATTGGCGCGCGGGGGGGGCGACGCCCGTGATGGCGGCGACCGCGGTCCGTTCTCAGTTCGCGACTTCCGCCGGTACGGCCTCCGGGTTGGACGCGGCGTCGCCCGCGCCGTCCCCGGCCGCCTTCGCCGGCTTCCCCGACTTGGGCACGCCGGCCTTGCGCTTGCGCAGCCTGGAAGGCGCCCGGGCGGCCACCGCCGCGTACCCGATGCCCGCGTACCTCTCCACGTACAGCATCCAGGCCGTCGACACGAAGACCATGTCGGCGGCGATCACCTGGATCGAGAAGAAGGGGAGCGCCATCATCACGCCGATACCGATGTGCTCACCGAGCAGCAGGATCAGCAGGACGTTCTTCACCTTGCGGCTGAACAGCGCGAAGGGGAAGGCGCACTGGAGCAGCACCGTGCCCCAGGTAAGGATGAGGATGACGATCGGGCTGCGCGCCAGGAACTCGCTCAGCTCGGGCCAGCTGTTGTAGTGGTCGTCGCCAAGCATCGACCAGTACACGCCGGTGCCGTCCTGCCACTCCGGGTGCTGGATCTTGTACCAGCTCGCGGCCAGGTAGACCACGCAGAGCTGCGCTCCGATCAGCACCAGCACGCTATTGCTGGCCAGGTTGGAGATCCGGTTGAACACCGCGCTCCATGAGGCCGAGCCCCGCAGGACGTACGCGAGCGGGTGCGCGGCCCACAGCAGCCACAGCGCCAGGAAGTACTTCCAGGAGTAGTAGCCCTGGAAGCTCATCGCGACCAGCGCCAGGCCGGAGACGGCGAGGAGAATCCGACCGGTGAGGTCAGGCTCGTCACCCTTGCGACGGCGCCGGCGTGCGTCCAGCGACCAGGCCGCACCGCAGTTGGTGAACGGCAGCAGCAGGGAGGTGATCCGCAGGATCATGTCCCCACCGCTGAGCCCCACGAAGAGCCGGGCGTGCAGCCCCACCACGATCAGGCAGAAAACCGCCGAGACCAACCGGGTGCGCCAACCGATGATCAGGGCCACCGAGACCACGATGGCCAAGGCGTACAGGAACTCGAACCACAGCTCGGAGGACGACCAGCCGAAGACCCCTGAGGTCCCCTGCATAGCCTTCCACAGCTCAAAGCTGTAGTAACCGTCAGGGCCGTACAGCTCGTGCCGGTAGGGGAAGTTGCGGACCAGCAGCCCGAAAAGGGCCACACCCATGAGGATGCGGACGGCCGCCAACTGCCTCAGCGCGAAGGAGGAGTGTGAGATCTTGTCCACCAGTGGCCACAGCAGCCGCTGGTCCTCGTCCGCCAGCTCGTCGACCTTGCTCATTTCTCCGAACCCCCCTTCCGGTCTGCTGCCTCGACCTGCCACCACTCGTGCTCCTGAACCCCGGCTCGCAGCGAGCGCTTGGCATCCACCCAGGAGGGCGACGGCTGCGGGGTCGTGACGGCACGGATCTGAATCCGCACCGGCGTCTCATCGCCGACCAGCTTGTCCATCCGGTCGAGGATCTGCCGGGTCATGACCCGCTGCGCCTCGCGGTCAGTGGTCAGCGGTACGTTCTTGGCACGATCCTCAGGCGAGTGGTACGGAACCTGGCGCAGCCAGCCGTTCATCAGCGACACCGTGCGCCGTGGAATCGGGGCATGCTGAATGTGGTAGAGATCCACCACGTCCAGATTGAACCAGCCGGTCTGGTGCACACCGTTGGGGCCGCGCAGTTCCAACCGGGCGTGTACGGCGGTGGTGTTCATCGGTGCCGGGGCGAAAAGCGACCAGCTCTGGTAGAACTCCGGCTGCGTGTACTCGTTGATCTGCGTCTCGTAGCGTCGGGAGAGCTCCGTGTCGGGACCCGCCGCTACGACGGTGATACCGATGTGCAGCGTCACCGCGGCGGCGATCAGGGTGGCGACGCCGATGACGAACCAGCGCTGCACCCGTGACAACGGTTCAGGCCCGGAGATTCCTCTCCCGTCCCCTTCCGCCGCGAGGGCTTCCTTCTCCATGGTCGCGGTCATGAGCCCTTGGTCTCCTTCTCCACGAGCAGGCACTTGGGTGCCTCCGCGAATGCCGGCTTAAGGGCCTCGTTCTTCTTCAGCTCCTCATGCGGACCGGCGTAGTCGTTGAGGGCGGCCATGTCCTTGTCCAGGGACGCGAGGACCTTCACCAGCGAACCGGTCGTGGTGACCTTGGCGTCCTTGAGCTTCGTCCTCGCCTTGCCCAGCTCGGAGCGGGTGTGGGCGAGGTTGGCGACCGCCTTGTCGTACCCCTCCTTCGTACCGTCGACCTCCGGGGCGCCGGTCTTCTTCATCCACTTCTCAACGGCGCCGAGCTGGGTGTCCATCGCGGTGAGGAACACCAGCATGCTCGCCTGGGCTTCCTTGGGCTTCTTCATGTCGACCTCGGGGAAGCTGACCATGTCGCCACTCTTGTCGAGCTGCTGGCACAGCCCGTCGGCCCAGTTCAGTCCCGGTGTCTGCTTCGGCCCGTCGTCGGAACCGCAGCCGGTCAAGGCCAGTGCGGCGCAGACCACCGCGGCGGTGGCGGCTATCTTTCGCAACAACACGTCGTGCCCTCCATGTCCCTTGCTTCGGGCGCCGCAGCGCTCCCCTCGCCGCTAGCGGCCGAAGGTGTCGATACTGGTGATCCGCCAACCGCCGCCCTCATAGGCGGCGTCGACGGCGAACATCGCCGCTGACGCGGCGGTGCCACCGCCCTTGGCGGTGCTGATGTTGATCATGTCTGCGTAGACCAGGACCCGGGCACGATCGCCCTCGATCAGCACCACACCGATGTCGGTGACCGTGGTGGTGAGCTTGGTCTTGAGCTGCGCTCCCTGCTGGACGACACCGGCGACCAGCTTCTTGTGCTGCTCGACCGCCGCTCCCCGCAACTGCTCCTTGGCGGCTGCCTCCTGTCGCTGCGGAGCGGTGAAGTCGTACGAGAAGACATCCGCGACGGCCTTCTTGACCATCCCGGTGACCTCGCTCGTACGGACGGTGTCGCTGAGCGCCGTGTTGCTGCGGGAGGGCGAATCACGCAGTGCCTCGGCACGGGAACTCGCGAAGCCACCGAAGGCGCCGAACGCCAGGGTGAGGGCGACGAGTACCGGTATCCAGGGGACGCGCCGCCGGGCGCGGGGCCCGTCGGCGGCGGCGGGGGCGTCCCCGCCGCCCGTGGTCCCCCGCCTTCCCCTGCCCGGGGAGGGCTTCTTCCGTACGGGCGCCCCGGGCCGCTCCTTGACGAGGAGCGCGGCGGGCGTCGTACGGTCGGGGTTGTCCCGCTCGGCGGCGGCGAGCCGGCGGCGGCGGTTGACAAGGTGACGGGTAGTGGACATGACGCTTCCTCACTTCCCCGTTTCCGCGGGAGCCGGATCCACCGGGTTCTCGGCCAGCGGAGCGGCGTACAGGCGGCTTGCCTTCCAGCCCTCGGCGGTCTTGGTCAGCGTGGCCAGCATGCGGCTCTCCCTGGTCGAGGGCTTGGCTCCCGCGAGCGATACGCTCACCCGCAGGGCGACCATGATCTCCGCCTTGCCCTCGTGCGTGTTGAGTTCGGTGACGGCGCCGGAGAGCGTCTTCGCGCTGGTGACGGACTTGCGCTCCACGACCTGCTTGGAGAAGGCGTCCCAGTTCTGCCGCAGGTCCGACAGGACGTCCCCGGTCGCGGACTCCTCCCAGACCGCCCGGCCCTTTCGAAGGTCCCGGAAGTCGAGGGTGTGGAGGTTGATGACGGCCTGCTCACCGACGGCCAGCACCTCCTCGCGGGTCTTGGCGAAGGCGGCACGGTCATCGCCGGCGGCGCTCTGCCAGGCATAGCCCGACCAGGAGGCGAAGGCGGCGGCGAGGAGCGTCAACGCGAGCGCGGCTCCCAGCATCGACCGGCCGGCAACGCTGCCGGAGGCGGCGTCGCGGTCAGCCTGGGCATGGACTTCGTCGGCCACTGTCGGGGCTCCTAGCGTGCGGTGAGCTGGTAGATCTGCCATTGACCGCCATGGAACCGGGCGGTCACCGAGAGCTGGGCCGCCACGGTGGTGGCTTTGGCTCCAGCGCGTTGCGTGCGTTGGTCGAGGAAGAGGAGCAGCCGGGCGGTGTCGCCGCTCAGCTCCGCGACACCGACCCGTACCACCTCGGTCGTGAGGCTGAGCTTCTGCTCGACGACCCGCCCGCGCAGCCGGGCCATCAGCTCGCGGTACTCGCGGGCCGCCTGTCCGCGCATCAGCTCCGCGGCCTGGCGTTCGGTGGCGGCGAGGCTGTCGGGGGTGTAGCTGAAGACCCGGGCGAGCGCGGTACCGACCTCGGCCGCCACCCGGTCGGTGGCCTCCTCGTCGGTGAGCGCGGTGTTGGCGGTGTCGACCGAGGCGGCGGTCCGCCAGTCCACGAAGGTCAGGGCACCCCCGGTGAGGGTGAGGACAGCGGCCAGCAGGCCGGCGGCCAGGCCGCGGCGGCGGCGGGCGGACTCCCGGCGTTCGCGGGCGCGCTCCGACCCGGCGGCCTCAGCGGATCCGGCGGCCTCAGCGGCCTCAGCGGCCGCGAGGCGCTCCGTGCGCGGCCGCTCGTCCAACGACGCCATCACGCCACCCCCGGGGTGAGGATCTTCAGCGAGCTGAGTTTCCAGCCCTGCGGGGTGCGCCGCAGCTCGCCTTCGCAGCGCCTGCGCTCAGTGGAGGGCTCGCCGCCGCGGGGCCGCACCTCGACCCGTACCGTCGCGATGATCCCGGCCTGCCCGCCCGGCTCGTCGAGCCGGGTGAGAGCGGCGTCGGTGATGGTGCCCTCCGTACGGGTGCCCTGCTGCCGAAGGGTGGCGGCGCTCTGCTTCCCGCTGCGGACCAGCTCCTCGTGGAGCGCCCCGGTGGTGGCCTCCTGCCAGCGCTTCAGCCCCTGCTCGGGGTGCTCTCCGTCGAGGGAGCTGAGCCTCGCTATGTGCTCGCTGCCCGCGTCCAGGGCGGCGCTCCTCGCCTTCGCGAGGGCGAGGTCGTCGCTGCCGCGGGTCTCGGCGTAGGAGTAGCCGGCGTACCCGCAGTAGACGGCGGCCAGTGCCGCGGCGGCATAGCTGAGGCCTCGCACTTACTCCTCCAGTCCCGATCGTCCGCCAAGGTCCACGGTCGAGGTGGCGGAGGAGCTGTCTCTGTGTGCGCTGTCCACAGGCGCCCCCGGCGTGGCGGGAGCGGGCACGGAACCACCTCCGGGCGCATTGCCCGATCCGCGCACGTTCTTGCCCGTCTGGGGGCTTGCGGTGCAGGTCGCGCCAGTGTTCGGCACGGTGTCAGCACTGTCAAGGCCGTTACGGTAGGTAGTGCCCCCGTAGCCCTCCACGCAGGGAAGCGGCTGGAAGAAGGTGGGGACCAGGCCGAACTGGACACCGGTGGGTCCGACAGCGGTCGCTCCGGCGGCGGCGATCCGGGGGATGCGGACCAGCAGTTCCTCGGTGCCGCGCTGGCGGGTGAAGAGCAGCTCCGAGGTGGTCAGCAGGTTCGCCAGCACCAGCGAGAAGCCCGGATCGGTGTCCCGGAGCAGGCCGGTGAACTGGTTGGCCGCCTCGGGGGTGCGCTGGATGAGCGTGCGGATGTCGGCGTCGGAGGTCTCCAGCTGCTTCGCGAGCTGGTTGATGCCCTTGCCGAAGTCCTTCAGTGCCCGCGAGTTGGCGTTCTGCGTCCTCAGCACGGTCTGCGAGTCGACGAGCAGGCTCGTGGTGTCGGGCAGTGCCTGGTAGGCGGCGTCGATGAACTCGGCGCCGGTGCGCACCAGGATCTGCAGATCCTGCCCGCGCCCCTGGAAGCTGGTGCCCAACTCGTCCACCACCGTGCGCAGATCGTCCAGGTCGACGGAGCCGGACAGCTCGTTGACCCCGTCCAGCACCTCGGTGACCGGCGGCGGAAGCGTGGTCTGCGTCCGCAGCACCGTGGAGCCGTCGTGGAGGTAGGGGGCGCCGTCGGAGTTGGGGGTCAACTCCAGGTACTGCTCGCCGACCGCCGAGAGGTTGGCGAGGGTCACCTTGAGATCGGCGGGAATGTCCGGGCTGCTCTTGTCGATACGGACCTGGGCGCGCACCCCGTCGGCGGTCAGGTCGATGGCCCCGATCCGGCCGACGTCCACCCCGCGGTAGGTCACGTTGGAGTTGGGGTACACGCCGGCGGCGGCGGGCAGTTCCACCGACACCGTGTAGTAGTCGCGGACGCCGACGTAGCGGCCCACGTCCGCGTAGACCACGCCGATGTAGGAGAGGACTACGGCGCCCAGGAGGAGGAAGGCCAGGTTCCGCAGGTGTGTACTGAGCGTCAGCATCAGTTCCCGCCTCCCTCGATGATGGTGGTGCCCGAGCCGGACAGGCCGGGCAGTACGGGCAGTTGGCCGGCGGATCGCTGTGTCTCGGTCGCGTCGGTGATGGGCCCGATGAGTTCGGTGCTGCCCGGGGCGGCCGCCATGTTCAGGTAGACGTTCAGGTAGTCGCCCTTGACCCCGCTCAGCACCTCGTCGGTGAAGGGGTAGGTGAACATCACCTGGAGGGAGTCGGGAAGGTCCTGGCCTGCCTCGTCGAGGTTGCGCAGGATCGGCTCCAGCGCCTTGAGGTCGGCCACCAGGTCCTTCTTGCTGCGGTCGAGGGTGTCCACCGCGACGCCGGAGAGGGAGTTCAAGGAGCGCAGCATGGTGACGAGCGCGCCGCGCTGGTCCCTGAGCACCTTCAGCCCCTCGGGGAGGCCGTCGATGGCCTGGCCGATGCCGGGGCCGCGCTGGGCCAGGGTGGAGGAGAGCCGGTTCATCCCGTCGATGGCGGCGGTGATCTGCTCCTTGTTCTTGTCCAGGTTCTTGGCCAGTGTGTTGATCTGGGTGAGCAGGGAGCGCGCCGGGGCCTGGTTTCCGTCCAGGGCGTTGTTCAGCTCGGTGGTGATGGTGTGGATCTTCTCCACCCCGCCGCCGCTGAGCAGGAGGGACAGGGCGCCGAACGCCTCCTCGATCTCCGGGTTGCGGTTGGTGCGGATCAGCGGGATGACCGCGCCGTCCCGCAGCCGTCCGCGGTTGGCGCTGTACGCGGCGTTGACGCCGGTCTGGGTGTCGATCAGGTCAGGTCGGGAGCGCATCGAGCCCGGGGGGACCAGCTGGATGAACTTCTCCCCCAGCAGACTGGACTGCTCCAGGTTGGCGTAGGTGTTCTGCGGCAGCCACACCTTGCCGTTGACCTTCATGGTGACGCGGGCGGTCCATCCGTCCCTGCCCAACTCGACCTTGGTGACCTCGCCCACCGCCACGTCGTTGACCTTCACCGCGGACTGCGGGAAGAGGCTGACGACGTCCCGGAACTCGGCGACGACCGTGAAGGGGTAGTTGCCCAGGTCGGCGCCGCCCGGCAGCGGAAGCTGCTGGATACCGGGGACGGAGGGCACCCCGCAGCCGGGGATCATCGCCAGTCCCGCCAGGGTGACGGCGGCGGAGAGGGCCAGGCCCACGCGTGCCGCTTTGCGGCCCATCAGCGGGCTCCTTCCTGGGTGTCACCGGTGGTTCCGTACAGCCCGCCCACAGAGGGCAGCGGCAGTGCGGGCAGGGTGCGCGCCTGCTCCTCGGTGACGGGCGCGAGCGCCCCGCGGGGGCTGGTCGTCAGGCGCAGTGCTTCGAGGATGTTGGCGCGGCCGTTGATGCGGTTGGTCTTCGGGTTGATGGCGTTCTCGATGTTCTGGCCGGCGAGCGGCAGGGTGTCGAGGGCTTCCGCGATCGACTTGCGCTGCTTGACCAGGGTGTCGGTGACCTTGGCGAGCTTGTCGACGTTGCCCTTCAGCCGACCTCTGTTGTCGGCGATGAACACCTTGATCTCCCCCAGCGCGGTGCCGAGCTGGCTGAGCGCGGCGGCGAGTTCCTCGCGGTCGGCGGCGAGGAAGGTCGTCACATCGGCGATCTGCTGGGTGGCTTTGCCGATCTGCCCGTCGTTGCGCTTGAGCATGGCGACGAACTTCGCCAACTCCTGGATGGCGCGGACCAGTTCGGCGCTGTGTCCGTTCAGTACGGCCGAGGCGCCACCGAGGGCCTGGATGGTGTCGTTGACGTACTTGCCGTTGCCCTTGAGGTTCTTGGCGCCGACGTCCAGGAACCGGGAGAGCGCGCCGTCCTGGTTGACGCCGCCGGGGCCCAGCGCGCGGACCAGATCGGTGACCGAACGGGTGAGGTCGTCGACCTCGACCGGGGCGGCGGTGAGTTCCCGGGGGATCTCGCCGCCCTCCTGCATCGCCTGGCCCTCCTGGTAGGGAGGGGAGAGCTGGATGAAACGCCCGGAGACCACACTCGGGGCGACCACCACGGCCCGTACCGTCAGCGGCACCTTGACGCCCTTGTCGACGCGCAGGGTCACCTTCACCTGGGTGCCGCTGGGCTCGACCTTCTCGACCTCGCCGGCGGGCACGCCCAGGATGCGGACATCGGAGCCGGGGTGGACGGCGATGGCCTTGTCGAAGACAGCCGTGATCCGCATGCCGTCCTTCTCGCCGAAGAGCCGCTGCAAGCCCTGGACGGCGCCGGCGGCCAGCAGCGTCAGCACGACCGCCACGGCGACGATCCGGCGCATGCCGTGGCGTGCGGCGAGTCCGGCGAACCTGTTGGCGGCCATCAGCCCCGACCTCCGATCTTGGGCGGCATGCAGCCGGAGACCGGCGCCTGACCGGGGGCCTGGTAGCTGTTGGGGACGAGGCCGCAGATGTAGCCGTCCAACCAGCGTCCGTTGCCCAACGTGTTGCCGACGAGCCGGTAGTAGGCGCCGGCCTGCGAAAGCGCCTTGTCCAGGTTGGCCTGGTTGTCGACGAGGACCTTGGTGACCCGGTCCAGCGCGTCGAGCGCCGGGCCGATCCGGGTCTCGTTGTCCCGTACCAGCCCGATCAGCTGGGTGCTGAGCGAGCGGGCGCCGACCAGCAGGTTGTGAATGGCCTGGCGGCGGGCCCGTACCTCTCCCAGCAGCAGGTTTCCGTCCTTGAGCAGCCGCTCGAACTCGGCGCTCTGGCTGTTCATCGTCGTCGTGATCCGGCGGGTGTTGGCCAGCAGATCACCGAACTGGGTGTTGCGGGTGGCGAAGGTCTGCGACAGCGCGGACATACCGGCGAGCGCCTTGCGGACCGCGGGCGGCGTGTCCTTGAAGGTCTCGGCGACGACGTCCAGGCTCATCGCGATCTTCGCGCTGTCCAGCTCGCCGACCGTCGTGCTGAGGCCGTTGAACGCCTCCATCACGTCGTACGGCGCGCTGGTACGGGCCAGCGGAATGCGCTTGTCGGGGTCCTGCGGCTTGCTCCCCAGCGGGTCGAGGGCAAGGTACTTGGAGCCCAGCAGGGTGGCGATGGCGATGCCGACCCGGCTGTCCGCGCCCACCCAGGCGTCCTTGACGGTGAAGCTGACACGCACCTTGGCGCCGTCCAGGGCGACGGTCTCGACCTTGCCGACCTTGACGCCCGCGACCCGTACCTCGTCACCGGCGCGCAGGCCGGCGGACTCGGAGAACTCGGCGGTGTAGGTGGTGCCGCTGCCGACGATGGATTCGATGTTGTACGTGGTGAGGCCGAGGACCGTCATCAGCACCAGGCCGATCAGGGCGATCGTCAACGGGTTGCGGTCGCTGAGCGGCTTGCGCCGCCAACGCGGCAGCCGAAGGGCGCGCTTCATGAGCGGCACCGTCCATCCTTGATCGCGATCCCGGTGGGCGGCGGGCTGCCGTCGTAGGTGGTGACACCGGTGACCTTCGCCTCGCAGAGGTAGAGGTTCAGCCAGGAGCCGTAGGAGGCGGCCCGGGTCAGAACGCGCATCTTCTGCGGGGTCTTCTGGAGGAAGCTCTCCAGCAGCGTGGTGTTGGCGGCCATCGTCTGCGAGACCTGGCCCAGCTGGTGGATGCCGTCCTTGAGGGCGGGGCGGCTCTCTTCGAAGAGGTCCGCGGTGCTGACCGCGAGTTCGGACATCGAGTGGACGGCGGCGCCGATGGTGTGGCGGTCCTCGGCGAACCCGGTGATGACCTGCTGCAGGGTGCCGACCAGCTCGGTGAAGTGGTCCTCACGGTCGTTGACCGTCTTCAGCACCGTGTTCAGGTTGTCGATCACCTGGCCGATGACCTGATCCTTCGCCGCCAGCGTGGTGGTGAGCGAGCCCACGACCTCCATCAGCGACGTCACGGTCCCGCCCTCGCCCTGAAGGACCTGGATCAAGGAGCCGGCGAGCTTGTTGGTGTCCTTCGGGGACAGGCCCCGCATCAGCGGCTGGAAGCCGTTGAACAGCTGGGTGAGGTCCAGGGAGGGCATGGTCCGCTTCAGCGGGATGGTGTCGCCGGCCGCCAGAACGCCGCTGGCGGTCCCCGCACCGCGGTCGAGGTCGACGAAACGCTGTCCGACCATGTTCAGGTACTTGATCGCGGCGGTGGTCGTGGCGGGCAGCGCCCGTTGCCTCTCCACCGAGAAGGTGACCTCCGCGTAGCGGCGGTTGACCACCTTGATCGAGTCGACCTGGCCGACCTTCACCCCGGCGGCCCGGACCGAGTCGCCCTCGATCAGGCCGGTGGTGTCGGTGAACCACGCCTTGTACGTGGTGGTGTTGTCGAGCGAGGTCTGCGCCACGGAGATGGCCAGCACGGCGGTGGCGAGCCCGGTCAGCACGATGAAGATCAGCGATTTGACCAGCGGGCCGGCAAGGGAGCGTCCAGTCATCGCAGCGTCACCTCCGCACCGCGGAAGGCGGGGCCGGCGAGCAGGCTCGACCAGTTGGGCAGCGTGTCCGCAGCCGCCGGGGCCTGGGCCGCGAGCAGTTCGTTCACCAGCGCGTTCTCCTGCGGTGAGTTGGGAAGGCCCAGTCCGCCGTCCACCCGGGTCAGGGTCTGACCGGTGACCTCAGGGGCCGAGCGCCGCTCGCCGGCGGGCCGGCCTGTCCCGTTGAAGGGCACGGAGTAGCAGGCGGGGCCGCTGTTGGCCCGGTAGACGGGGGCGTCACGGCCGGGCTGGTAGGCCCCGCGCGAGGGCTCCACCGTGACGTTCACCCGCAGGCCCGGTCGATCGGTGCCCTTGCCCAGGGCGCGGTCCATCGCCGGCACGAAGTTGGCCACGGTGGCCAGCGTGCAGGGAAAGGACGGAGAGTAGCGGGCCATCAGCTCCAGCGTGGGACGCGCGGTGGAGGTGAGTTGGATGAGGTTGTCGCGGTTGCCGCGCAGCCAGGTGTCGAGGTCCTGGGAGCTGACCGTGACGGAGGTGTAGAGGCTGGACAGCTTGGCGCGCTGCTGCGCCAGGGTCGCGGTGGTCGTCGTCGCCGCCTTGAGGGCGTCGACGATGTCCGGGGCGGCCTCGGCGTAGGTGTTGCTGACGCCGACGAACTGCTTGAGGTCCTCGTTCAGCTCCGGCAGGTGCGGGTTGAACTTCTTGAGGTAGGCGTCCAGCGTGGTGATCGCCGTGCCGATCTCCTTGCCGTGCCCGTTGAGCGCGGTGGACACCGCGCTCAAGGTGGCCGCCAGCTTCGCCGGCTGCACGGCGGTGAGCAGCGGCATCAGGTTGTCGAGCGTCTCCTCCAGTTCGATCGCGTTGTAGCTGCGGTTCTGGGGGATGGTCGCGTTGGGTGCGAGCGGGACGGCGTCCGGCGCCGCGGGCGACACCAGGGCCACGTACCGCTGGCCGAAGAGCGTCGTGGGCAGCATCTGCGCGGTGACGTTCGCCGGGACGTTCTTGAGCGCGCCGGGCTTGATCGCCAGCACCATACGGGCCTGGTCGCCATTGGTGTCGATCTTCCGGACCTCGCCGATGATCACGCCTCGGAGCTTGACGTCCGCGCCGACGCGCATCTCGTTGCCGACCGGGCCGGTCAGCACGGTGACGGTGTCGGCGGGGGTGAACTGCTTGTTGTAGATCGCCAGCGAGAGCACGATCAGCAGCAGGGGCACCACGAGGTAGGCCACCCCGCCCGCGCGCCTGCGCCACATCAAGGACCGCTCGCTGGACCGGACCTTTGTCTTCCGGGTGCCGAGGGTCGAGGACCCGGGTTTGGTCAGCAGTGCCATCACGCCACCCGCACGGTCGTCGTCGCGCCCCACAGCGCCAGGCTGAGGAAGAAGTCGGTGACGGAGATCAGCACGATCGCGGTACGCACCGAGCGCCCCACGGCCAGGCCGACCCCGGCCGGGCCTCCGGAGGCCCGGAAGCCGTAGTAGCAGTGCGCCAGGATCACCAGCACGCTGAAAACGATCACCTTGAGGAAGGAGAGCAGCACGTCCGTGGGGACCAGGAACAGCTCGAAGTAGTGGTCGTAGGTGCCCGTGGACTGCGCGTTGAACAGCACCGTCACCATCCGCGAGGCCAGATAGGAGCCGAGCAGGCCGATCCCGTACAGCGGGACGATGGCGACGGCTCCGGCCACGACGCGGGTGGAGACGAGGAAGGGCATCGAGCGGATGCCCATCGACTCCAACGCGTCGACCTCTTCGTTGATGCGCATGGCGCCGAGTTGGGCGGTGAAGCCCGCGCCGACGGTCGTCGACAAGGAGAGCGCCGCCACCAGCGGCGCGATCTCCCGGGTGTTGAAGTACGCGGAGACGAACCCGGTGAAGGCGTCGGTGCCGATCTGGCTGAGCGCCGCGTAGCCCTGCATACCGACGACGGTGCCGGTGAAGACGGTGATGCCGATCATCACGCCGACGGTGCCGCCGATGACGCCCAGGCCGCCGCTGCCGAAGGCGACCTCGGCCATGACGCGCTGGATCTCCTTGGGGTAGCGCCGGATCGCGCGGGGTATCCATGCCAGGGCGCGCAGGTAGAAGAGGATCTCATCGCCGGGGCGGTCCAGGAAGCGGAAGAGGGCGCCGACCTCCTCGCGGTGCGCGGGCAGCCGGTAGCGCAGCGGCGGTTTGGGGGTGGGCGGCGGCGAGACGTGGTCGCCGCGGTCCGAGGTGACAGCCATGGCTCACAGCCCCTTCGACGGTACGAGCTGGAGGTAGATGCCGGTGAGCACCATGTTCACGAAGAAGAGGATGAGGAAGGTGAAGACCACGGACTGGTTCACCACGTCACCCACGCCCTTCGGCCCTCCCTTGGGGTTGAGACCCCGGTAGGCGGCGACGATCCCGGCGATGAAGCCGAAGATCAGCGCCTTCAGCTCGCTGATGTAGAGGTCGGGCAGCTGCGCCAGCGCGGAGAAGCTGGACAGGTACGCGCCGGGCGTACCGTCCTGCATGATCACGTTGAAGAAGTAGCCGCCGAGCGTACCGACCACCGACACCATGCCGTTGAGCAGCAGCGCGACCAGCATCACCGCGAGGACGCGGGGCACCACCAGGCGCTGGATCGGCGAGACGCCCATCACGCGCATGGCGTCCAGCTCCTCGCGGATGGTGCGGGAGCCGAGGTCGGCGCAGATCGCCGAACCGGCCACTCCGGAGATCAGCAGCGAGACGATCAGCGGGCTGGCCTGCTGGATGATGACCAGCACGCTGGCGCCGCCGGTGAAGGACTGGGCGCCGAACTGCGAGATCAGCGAACCGACCTGGAGGGCCATGACGGCGCCGAAGGGGATCGTCACCAGCATCGCGGGCAGGATCGTCACGCTGGCGATGAACCAGAACTGCTCGACGAACTCCCGCCACTGGAAGGGGCGGCGGAAGATCTCGCGCGTCACCAGCAGGCCGAGGATGAACATCCGGCCGACCTCGCGCAGCGGATTGAGCAGGCGCAACGGCTCCCGCTCGAAGGTGACCTCAGGTGCCTTGGCCGGAGTCTGGTGGTGGGGCTCCGGTATCGGGGCGCCCGCCGGTTCCGGTGTCGTCCGGCTCACCACGCGCTCCCCGGACCCCTGGAGACGTCGTCCGTCTCCTCGGCGGCGCCCGCCTCGGCGGCCCCGTCTTCGCGGTCCCCGGTGGGGGCCTTGCGGAACAGGCCGGCGTGGACCTCGGCGACGGTCGGCGTGCGCGGGGCCGGCGCCGCGGCCGGTCCACCGGGCGGCGGCAGGTGGGGCGCGGCGGGCGCGGCCGACAGCGCGGGGCTGAGGTCGGCGGGCAGCCCCGGCACGGCCGGCAGCGGCATGGTCATCTCCGCCTCCGCTTCCCGCAGGTCCGCTTCGACCGCGGCGCGGGCACGGGGGGCCAGCTCGTGCAGCATGGTGCGGACCCGGGCGCGGCGGCGGTGGACCGCCTTGCGCATCGGCAGCCCCGGTGACGGGACGAGCTGCGGTTCGAGGCCCCGGGGCGTGCCCAGGTTCTCGTACAGCCCCTGCTCCTCCTCCGCGGCGATCGTCGCGTGGTCCTTCTCCTCGGACATGCCGATCGGGCCGGCGCGCCGTCCGGAGAGGAACTGCTCGACGACGGGCTCCTCACTGGTCAGCAGCACCTCGCGGGGGCCGAACATCACCAGGTTGCGGCGGAAGAGCATCCCGATGTTGTCGGGGACGGTCGCCGCGATGTCCAGGTTGTGCGTGACGATCAGCATCGTCGCGTCGATCTGGGCGTTGAGGTCGATGAGGAGCTGGGAGGTGTACGCGGTACGGACCGGGTCGAGGCCGGAGTCCGGCTCGTCGACCAGCAGGATCTTCGGATCCAGGACCAGCGCGCGAGCCAGGCCGGCGCGCTTGCGCATACCGCCGGATATCTCGCCGGGGAGCTTCCCCTCGGCGCCTCGCAGGCCGACCATGTCCATCCGCTCCATGACGATGTCGCGGATCTCCTTCTCCTTCTTGCGCGTGTGCTCGCGCAGCGGGAAGGCGATGTTGTCGAAGAGCGTCAGCGAGCCGAACAGCGCGCCGTCCTGGAACATCAGGCCGAAGAGCTTGCGGGTCTCGTAAACGTCCCGCTCGGGGCTGTTGACCATGTCGACGCCGTTGATGAGGACGCGGCCGCGTTCCGGCCGGATGAGTCCGACCAGCGACTTGAGGAAGACGGACTTGCCGGTTCCTGAGGGGCCGAGCATCACGCTGACCTCACCGGCGGGCAGGGTGAGTGACACGTTCTGCCAGATGTTCTGCCGGCCGAAGGACTTGGTGAGTCCTTCGACGACTACCTCGATTCCCATTGCACCTCCCGGGCGTTCATGCGTGGCTGGGGGACTGGTTCGTGTGGGTCACAGTGGAGGAAGCTCCGGGACGGCGCTGCCCAGGGGCTCGCCGGTTCGATAGGCCTGGCCTTGACGGATCTTGAGTTTGTTGCCGGGTCCGGAGATCGCGAGGGTGAGCAGGCGGCTCACGTCCTCGGTCCCGTTGCGGCAACCGGAGAACGGCGGGATCTCCAGGCTGCCGGTGGTGAGGATGCCGCCGTTGTTGATGGTGGTGGCGTACTTGCCGCTCAGCATGGTCTTGATCGGTTTGGAGGTGCGGCAGTCGGGCCCGACCCTGAGCGGCACGCCGTTGATCTTGACGTCGTAGAGGCGCAGGTGCTGGAAGTAGCCGACGTGCATGGTCAAGCCCGTGGTCCCGCTCTGCTGGTCGGAGACCGCGGTGACCGGACCCGCCTCGAACGCCACCTTGGCGCTGGCGGGTTGGAAGTCGAAGACCATGAAGGAGGACTCGGCGTCCGGCAGCGCGATGGTGCCCGAGTGCATCCTGCGGGTCCACCCCGGCTGCCGGGGGTCGGTGTACCGCTCCTGGTTGAAGACCAGCCTCAGCGCGGTCATGACGTTCTTGCGCCCGTCATTGACGATCATCGAGCGCTGCTGCTTCCTCACCGTCGCGAAGCCGGTCGCGATGGCGCACAGGTTGTTCGATACGCCGGGGGAACCCAGGACCGCGGTCGGGGGCATCGGCGGGTAGAGCTTCGGGTCGGGCCTGGTGTCCGGCTTCTCCTCCGGACACGCCTCGCCGCGCCGCACACCGGCGGCTTGGCGCGGCATGACGAACGGCTTGGACTCCGGCGTCTTGACGCCGGGCCCACCGTCCGTGGCGTCCTCGCCCCCGTCCGCTCCGGGGGACTCCCCGCCCGGGGCGGCGCCGGCGCCGGATGTCGCGGGCGGCGCGTCCTCGGGAGCCGACGCCTCCGGCGCACCAAAAGCCCTCACCTCGACCGTACCGAGCAAGGTGCCCGGTCCGGTCGGAGCGCAGGTGACGTCGACCGGGGCCAGCGAGGAGCCGTCCTTCGGGGTCAGCGTCAGCTGGAGGTCGGCGGTGGTGAAGCTGACCTCGCCCTCGGCCGCCAGCAGCACCCAGGGCACCTCGCCGGTGTGCGTGGGGCGCTCTGCCGCCGTGGTGGATGCCGCGGCGGCGAGCGGACCCCAGGGGGCCTTCACCGCGTTCGCGCCCTGCCGCAGGTCCACGCCGAGCGTGACGGTGCTGTCCACGCTGGTGGTGCCCTGCGCGGCCAACGCGGCCAGCGTGGCGGCGGGCGGTTCTACCGCCACCTCGACGTCGGTGGGCTGGATACGCTCGCCAGGCGTCCCGGATTCGGGAAGTACCACCGCGATGGCGGCTTCCGTCCGTACGGTGGAGCCGTCGGCCAGAGCGCAGTCGAAGAGGACGTCGATTCGGCCGGCTCCGGCGCCGACAGCCGGGTTCGAGCCGGGCAGCAGACCGCCGAGCAGCGCCAAGGCGCCGATTCCGGCGAACCGTGCGGCACGCACTCGCCTCGCGGCACCTCGCATGACGGTTCTCCAGGGGATGGACGTACTGGGGCTGCGAGGGACGTTACGTACGGGTAACCCGGTAGCGCAATGCTTGTATTCGAAAAGATGCCGCCACAGGTTTACGGTCCGGCTGCCTTGTGCAGAGCCCAGCAATCGCGGCCCACGGCTCATCAAGAAGTGAGCACGCAGTCGAACGCCCCCTGCCGGGAGGCATAACTTCCGGACCGGCGGAGTGGTCTTGCGGTCCCCCGGGTACCTCTCCACGGGCGCACCTCACAGTCAACCCCTGTCACTCGGTGAGCAAGATCGGACCCACCGGGCCTTCGGAAGGACTGCCCGGGAGGACCGCTCTGCACCGAAGTGAGCAATCCTCCACGGTTTATACACAGCCGAAGCATCGCGTTTACCTGACGGATGTTCTACCTTGCTTCCAGACACTGATGCCGACGGCCCTGGCATCGAGGCACCGCTACCGCGCGACAGGTGCCTTCACCGACCGAGGCGCCTACCGTCATCGCGCACTTAACACGTACAGCCACCGCGTCCCGAGCAGCCCGCCCAGGACCAGGGAACGCCCCATACGACGGGGCCCGAGCCGCACATCGGGGTGATCATGACGACGGCCATACCCGCCGAACAGCGTTCACGCGCCATGAGTGGCCTGCCGCCCGAGCTGGCTGCGATCATGCGACCGGAGCTGCCCAGCCTGATCGAGGAGATCCGGGCGGAGATCCGGATGCAGATACCGGACTACGCCTCCCTCCAGAACGGCCCCTACGGGCGCACGGTCGTGCTCATCGTGCAGCAGGCCCTCACCACCTTCGTCGAGAAAGTGGGCGCCCCCGGCGCACCCACCGTCCAGCGCGACAAGACCTTCCGCCGCTTCGGCCGCTTCGAGGCGTACGAGGGGCGCGGCCTGGACACCATGGAGGCCGCCTTCCGGCTGGGGACGCGGATGGCGCTGCACCGCTCCCGCAAGGTCGCCCGCCGCTTCAATCTCTCCTCCGGGCTGCTGCTCTCCTTCGCGGACGCGCTCCTCGTGTACGTGGACGAGCTGGTGGAGGTGGCCCGGGAGGGCTACCTGGAAGCCAAAGCGGAGATGGAGCAGGGCATCGGCACCCAGCGCCGCCGGCTGCTGCACCTCATCCTCTCCGGCTCGGCGGCGCCGCGCGCGGCGCTGGAGGAGGTCGCCGAGCGGGTCGAGTGGCCGCTGCCCGGGCAGGTCACCCTGCTCGCCTTCCACGCCGGCATGGCGCCCCCTCGGGGCGTCTTCGATGACACCCTGCTGCTGGACCTCGACGACCACCAGCCCTATGCGCTACTCCCCGGCGAGATGACGGAGGAGGTACGCGCCACCCTCGCGTTGATGCCCTTGGGCACCAAGATGGCGGTCGGGCTCACCGTCCCGCTGGCGGAGGCGGCGGACTCGCTGCGCTGGGCACGGCGGGCGCTGGCACTCGCCGAGTCGGGGGTGCTGCCTCCCGGCCCGATGGTGAACTGCGCCGACCATCTGGTGACCCTGCTCCTCTTCGCCGATCCCGGTCTGGTGGAGGCGCTGACCAGGCAGCGGTTGACGGCGCTCACCGAACTCACCGCCAGCCAGCGTGACCGGCTGATCAGAACCCTTCGCGCCTGGCTGGACACCCGGGGCAACGCGGTGCAGATGGCTGAGCAGTTGGGGCTTCACCCGCAGACGGTGCGCTATCGGATGCGCGGCCTGGACAAGACGTTCGGGGATCTGCTGGCGGATCCCGACGACCGGTTCGCGGTCGAGATCGTGCTGCGGGGGCTGGAGCTGCGAGCGCGGCAGACGACGCGCGACTGAGGCCGCGGCCGCGGGCGCGACGGGGGCCTGCCGCGCTCGCTGACGGGAGCGCGGCCGACCGGCCGGTGGTCCGCCGTCAGGGGACGAGGAGGTCCTTGAGGGGTTGGTCCGGGGGGATGCGGACGCCCAGGTAGGCCAGGCCGCTCTCAAGGATCGCCTCTGCGGCCAGGACCAGGATCTCGCGCAACTCGCCCTCACTGGTGGCCTCTTGACCGTCAGCCACCCATTGGTTGACGGTCGCGTCCACAAAGCCGACCAGCCCCGTCGCGATCGGCATTATCGGTGCGTCGTGCACCCCGATCGAGTCCAGCACCTCGCGGAAGCGGTCCGCGAGGGTGCGGGCGATGGCCGTCTTGGCGTCCGCGACGACCGATCCGTCGCTGAGCGAGTGCGTACCGACGCCCACGTACGCGTACAGGCTCGGATGGGAGACGACCCAGTCCAGATAGGCGTTGATCACTTGGCGGGTGGACTCCGCGACCGTCCCCTCGAAGCGCATCGTGGGCTCCAGTTGGCGCATGAAGGCATCCACTACCCGCCGCCGGATCAGCCGCTCCAGGCCGGCCCGGTCCTTGAAGTGCCGGTAGAGCACCGAGCGGGGCAGCCCGGCGTGCTCCGCGAGGCGGCCCACGCGAAAGCGCGGGCCCTCCGCTTCGATCAGCGAGACCGCCGCATCGAGCAACTCGCCCTGCCGTTGGGCACGATGCTCGTCCCAGCGGGTGGAGCGCCCGTCCGTGGCGACGTCCACCGTCTCTGTCCGGCTCTTGCTGTCACGCCGGGTCCTGCTGTGCGCCATCCTTCTATGCTATCGACGGATACGCGTATGCGGTCGCCTCAGCACGGCACCCACCGCCTCAGTGCGGCTGCGAGGCCGCGTCCAGCATCGCCTCCGTCGAGGTGAGCTTCACGCGCGGGCGGCCCTGGGCCTCGCCCGCCGCCCGCTCGGTGCGGTCGATGGCCCGCCAGCCGGCCGTCGTGATCCCCGGCACGGGACCCGACGCCGGATGCGTGGAGGTCGGCGCCGTCAGCCGCTGCGCCGCGAAGTCCTCCAGCAGTGCTTCGACGGTCTCCTTCGCACAGGTCTTGTTGGTGCCGATGAACCCGGTCGGACCGCGCTTGATCCAGCCCGCGACGTACACGCCCGGCTCGACGCGGCCGCGCTCGTGCACAACGGTGGCGGCGGCCTCATCGAAGGGCAGCCCGGCGACGGGGCGGGCGCGGTAGCCGATGGAGCGCAGGACCAGGCCGGTGGTCAGCAGCTCGCGCCGCTCGGTGAGGGTCGCGCGGACGGTGCCGTCGGTGCCGGCGCTCAGTTCGGTGGCGGCCAGTTCCAGGGCGGTGACCGCCGTGTCGCCTTCGATCCGTACCGGCGCGGCGCAGAACCGCAGCACGATCCGGCGGCGCCCTTCGACGGGGGTACGGGTGGCGAGTTCGGCCAGCAGCCGGACCCTCTCGCCGCCCTCGGCCTGGGAGCCGTCCGCTGCCAGGCCCTCGGGCCAGCCCTCGACCAGCACGTCCACCTCCCGCAGGGCGCTCAGCGCGATCAGCTCGGGGACGGTGAACGCCGCCTGCGCGGGCCCGCGCCGGCCCAGGAGGACGACCTCGCGGATCGCGCTGGCCCGCAGGGCGTCCAGCGCCCGGTCGGAGATGTCGGTACGGGCCAGGGCGCCGGGGTCGGCGGTGAGGATGCGCGCCACGTCGAGGGCGACATTGCCGTTGCCGACGACGACCGCGCGCTCGCAGTCGAGGTCGTAGTGGTCGCCCGCGCGGTCGGGGTGGCCGTTGTACCAGGCGACGAAGTCGGTGGCGGAGACGCTGCCGGGCAGGTCCTCGCCCTCGATGCCCAGGCGCTTGTCGGTCGCGGCGCCCACCGCGTAGATCACGGCGTGGTGCTCGCGCAGCAGGTCGGCGTGGGTGGTGTCGCGGCCGACCTCCACACCGAGGCGGTAGCTGAAGCCCGGCTGGCTCTCGATGACGCGGAACAGCTCGCTGACCTGCTTGGTGTCCTGGTGGTCGGGGGCGACCCCGGCCCGCGCCAGCCCGTACGGCGTCGGCAGCCGGTCGTACACCGTCACCGACACCTCGGGGTGGCGCAGCAGTTCGTCGGCGGCGAAGAGTCCGGCGGGACCGGCCCCCACGACGCCCACGCTCAGCTCGCCGGGCGGGATCGGGCGCGCCTTGGGCAGGACGTACATCGGCGCACGGTCCTCGTGCGCGTTGTCCCGGTAGTAGGAGCGGTTCAGCTCCAGGAACGGCAGCTCGCCCTCGCCCAGCTTGGTGTGCGGCTTGATCGCGTCGACCGGGCAGGCGCTCACGCAGGCCCCGCAGTCCACGCAGGAGCGCTCGTCGATGTAGAGCATCTCCGCCTGGCCGAAGCCCTCCTCGCCCGGGGCGGGGTGGATGCAGTTGACGGGGCAGGCCAGTACGCAGGACGCGTCGGCACAGCAGGACCGGGTGACGACGTGGGGCATGAGGGGGTGGTACTCCGTTCAGAGGGGCCGACGGCGGGGGCCGTCGGCTCACGGCTCATCCGGGCCGGACAAGGGGTCCGGCAAAGGTCGCTACGCTGCCGCGCGGCTCGCCAGCGGGGCCGGCTCGCCACGGAACCGCGAGGGGCGGCCGTCGATCCGCAGGCGCTTCCAGACGCGGCGCGAGGTCTTGTTCATCAGACCGGTCTCCTCGGCCAGCAGCCGTACGTCCGCGAAGAGTTCGCGCAGCATCTGCTCGCCGTCCGCGGAGTCCCAGAAGACCTCCTTGATGACCCAGCGCGGGATGCCCATGGCCTCGGACGCCTTGCGGTCCGGAATCATGATCACGTCTGCGAGGGTCCGCATGACGATCGGGAAGGCCACCGAGAGCACCGCCCGGCGCCGGCGGCCGAGCTTCGGAATCCGCTGGGTGAGGAACATGTGCGCGAAGGAGATGTGGCGGGCCTCTTCCGCCACGTGGATCTGCATGATCCGCCGGAACAGGGGGTGCACCACGTCGCCGCTGCGCAGTACCGCCTTCTGCGCGTGGTCGATGGGCTCCTCGCCGGCGAGGATGCCGGTGAAGAAGACCTCGGGCCACAGGGAGCCGGCCAGCGGCAGCAGGCGGGCGACCTTGTTGAACCAGCCCGGTGCGCCTCCCACGTCCATCCCGGAGCGGTTGACGAACTCCTGGAACATCTGGGTGTGGTGGCACTCCTCGGTGTTCTCGTGCGTCAGGTAGCGGAACTCCGGGTTGCCGTTGCGCAGGTGGTAGACGTAGTCCGCCACGCCGCGGATGAGGACGTTCTCGAACTGCATCCCCACCTTGGCGATGTTGGCGTACCGCATCAGCCCGATCCGGGCCTGCAACTCCACCGGCTGCGCTTTGTACCAGGGGTGGCGGCCCAGCGCGTCGGCCTCGGCGAGCACCCAGCGGGGGTCCGCGGGGTCGATCGCGTTGTCCGGGTGGTCCCAGTCGATGTCCTTGAACGCCTGGAAGTGGACGTGGGTGGAGGCCTCGGAGAGGGTGCGGATCGTCTCGTGGTACTGCTGCTTGGTCAGCGCGGTCATGGCCGTCCTCCGTCTGATGGCCGGTCCCTGGGGGCCTTGGCACAGGTGGGGCAGGGGTGCGTCCGCTGGGACGCCGGGGGCTCCGGGGAGCCGCAGGGGCAGAGCGTGCGTCAGGCGGCCGAGGCGGCGGCCTCGCCGGCCTTCTCCTCCGCCTTCCCGCCAGGAGCGGCGGTACGGGCGAACTCCAGGACCGCGTCGTCGATCGGCGCCCTGCTCAGCGCCTTGCGGTCCACGTAGTAGTTGTTGTGGATCATCCAGGGGTCGCGGGTGCCCTGCCGGGGCATCACCTCGTTGCCGCGGGCGATGTAGCCGGAGGTCATCGAGTCGCCGAGGATGGAGTTCGCGGCGCGGTCGCCGTCGGTGCCGACGGCCGTGACGCGGTCGTAGCCGCCCCGCTTCATCCTGGCGAGCAGCTTGGCGGTGTAGTCGGCGGCCAGGTCCGCCTTCAGGGTCCAGGAGGCGTTGGTGTAGCCGACGATGAAGGACATGTTGGGGACGCCGTCGAGCAGGACGCCCTTGTAGAAGGAGCGCTCGTGGGGCCGGACCTCCTCGCCGTCCACGGCCATGACGCCGCCGCCGCCCAGCTGGATCTTCAGTCCGGTGGCCGTGATGACGAGGTCGGCGGGCAGCTCCTCGCCGGACTTCAGCCTGATGCCCTTCTCGGTGAAGCGCTCGATGTGGTCGGTGACGATCGACGCCTGACCCTTCTTGAGCACCCGGAACAGGTCGGCGCGCGGAATGATGCACAGGCGCTGGTCCCAGGGGTTGTAGCTCGGGGTGAAGTGCTTCATGTCGACCGCCCCGCCGGTCTGCAGGCGCACCAGGCGCAGCAGGACGCGGCGCATCGCGCGCGGGTACCTGCGGCACATGTCGTACGAGAAGCGCTGGAGGAAGATGTTGCGGGCCCGTCCGAAGCGGTGCACGAGGCTCGCCGGGAGGCGCAGGGCGCGCATCGCCGTGGCGATCGGATCGTCCTCGGGCAGCGCGAGGATGTACGTGGGCGAGCGCTGGAGCATCGTCACGTGCGCGGTCTCGTCGGCCATCGCGGGCAGCAGGGTGATCGCGGTGGCGCCGCTGCCGATCACGACGACGCGCTTGCCGGCGTAGTCGAGGTCCTCGGGCCAGAACTGGGGGTGGACGACCTGTCCGGCGAAGTCCTCCTCGCCGGGGAAGGCGGGGCGGTAGGCCTCGTCGTAGTCGTAGTAACCGGTCGCCATGACGACGAAGCCGGCGGTCCACACCTCGTCGGGGGAGCCGTCCTCCCGCTCGACCCGCACGGTCCACAGGTTGCTCGCGCTGTCGAAGTCGCTGCGCACCACGCGGCGGCCGTAGCGGATCTGGTCGGTGACGCCGTGGGCCGCGGCGGTGTCCTGGACGTACTCGCGGATGTCGCCGCCGGCTGCGAGGATCTTCGTGCCGTGCCAGGCGCGGAAGCCGAAGCCGAAGGTGTACATGTCGGAGTCGGAGCGGATACCGGGGTAGCGGAAGAGGTCCCAGGTGCCGCCCAGGCGCTCGCGGCGCTCCAGGATGGCGTAGCTGCGACCGCCGCCCTCACGCTCCAGATGGCAGGCGGCGCTGATGCCGGATATCCCGGCGCCGATGATCAGTACATCGACGTGCTGGTCCATCTCCGTATCCCTCTTTCTGTCGCTTCGGGCTGCGCGGACGGACGGGTCGGCCGGTGGCGCCTGTACTCCATGTGTTACCCGCAATTTACCTGCGACAGCATGTTTCAGATACCGGCGGTAATGTGATCTGAGCCACACGGCACGAGGGGTCGAACCCGATCAACAGAGCCCTGGTCCACGGCAGTTGAGCCGTGACTGAGCAGGGGGCGGGCGGGGACTGTCACCAGGTGACAGTCCCCTTTCACACCGCTCCCCCGCGCCCCGCCCTGCGCAGCACCGCCGAGCGCAGCCTGCTGTAGCCGCGCACCGACACCGGACGCAGCGCGCGCAGTTCGTACGCCCCGCCCCGCGCCAGCCTCTCGGCCAGCTCCTCGCTCGCCACGACGGTGCCGGGGCGGGCCACCGAGGTCAGCCGCGCCGCGATGTTGACCACCTCCCCGTAGACGTCGCCGTACCGGCTGAGCACCGTGCCGTAGGCGAGGCCCGTACGCAGCCGGGGGACCACCTCGTCCGCGGCGGCCCGCTCCGTCAGCTCCAGCGCGATCTCCGCCGCGGCGTCCGGGGTGTCGGCCGTGAAGAGCACCTCGTCGCCGATCGTCTTCACCAGCCGCCCCCCGTGGTCGGCGATGACATCGCCGGCGAGGGCCTCGAAGCGGCCCAGGACACTGTCCAGTTGGGCGTCGTCCAGCCCGCGCGTCATCCGGGTGTACGCCACCATGTCGGTGAAGCCCACGGCCTTGAGCGAGGCCTCCTGCCGCTCGCCGGGGGCGGTGAGCGTACGGCCCGCATAGGCCGCCAGGTGCCGGCGCCAGACATGGGTCTGCAGCCGCTCCAGCTCGGGGAGCAGTATCTCCACCAGCCGGGCGAACTCCTCGTCCCCCGGCTCCAGTTCGCTGATTCCCTCCAGCCATGACCAGATGGTCATCACCTGCCACTCCGCGAGGCGCGAGAGGTGGTGGCCGAGCTGGCGGGTCATCGCCGTCTCACTGTCGGCGGTGATCAGACCGGCCTCGATAAAGCGCTCCCCGCCCGCGAGGGCGAGCAGGTCGCCGTCGGTGAAGACGATCTCGTCCTCGTCGGTCACCGCGAAGCCGAGCGCACGCCAGATCTCCTGGGTGCGCTCGGCGGAGACCCCCGAGAGCCGGGTGACGTCGGCGCGCGAGTAGCGGCGCGGGCCGCCCAGGAGGATGCCCTCGATACGCTCCCGGGCGGCGGCCTGCTCGTCGGCAGCCCCGTCCACGGCCTGGTCCACTGCCCGGTCCACGGCTTCATCCACTGCCTGGTCCACGGCCTTCTCCACGGCTTCGTCCACGGCTTCGTCCATGCGCCCGCCCTCAGGTCGTGTGCACGATCAGCACGTCCGTGCCCGACCTGCGCGCCACGTCCGCCGGTACGGACCCCAGCAGCCGCCCGGCCAGCGAGCGCAGCCCCCGGTTGCCGACGACCACCAGGTCCGCGTCGAGGTCCTGGGTCAACCGCACCAGCGTCGAGACGGGGTCGCCCTCCACGGCCATGGTCCGTACCTCCGCCGCCCCCTGCGCCACCGCCCGGTCGGCCGCCGTCAGCAGGGTGTCCTCGGCCGGCGCCGAGCCCACCACCTGGTACGCCTCCTCCGCGCCCAGCACGTCCTGGGCCCGCTCCACCTCGCGTCCACGCATCGGGGAGTACGCGCAGGCGATCACCAGCGTCGCCCCCTCCGCCGCGGCCAGCACCGCCGCCCGCTCCACCGCGCGCAGCGAGGACTCCGAGCCGTCCGTACCCACGAGTACCGTGCGGTATCCCTTGCCGTTCATCGGATCTGCCTCCCGGACAGGGCGCGGGCGATCACCAGACGCTGGATCTCGCTCGTGCCTTCGAATATCGTGTAGATCTTGGCGTCGCGGTACATCCGCTCCACCGGGTGCTCGCGGCTGTAGCCCGCGCCGCCCAGGATCTGGATCGCCTTCTCCGTTGCGCAGACGGCCAGTTCACCCGCGCGCAGCTTGGCCATCGAGCCCTGGGCGGCGTCGAAGACCCGGTCGTTGCGGGCCATCCAGGACGCCTGCCAGATCAGCAGCCGCACCATCTCGATCTCGGTGCGCAGGTCGGCGAGCGGGAAGGCGACGGCCTGGTTGTCGATGATCGGGCGGCCGAACGCCTCGCGCTCGCCGGCGTACTCCAGCGCGTACTCGTAGGCGGCGCGGGCGATGCCCAGGGCCTGGGCGCCGACCGTGGGGCGGGAGACCTCGAAGGTCGCCATCGCCGCCTGGCCCTTCTGGCCCGGGACGACCTTGCCCGCCGCCGCGTCGCGCGCCCTCGCCAGGCGCCGGTCCAGGCGCTCCCTGCCGCCCAGGAGGCAGCGGCCGGGGACCCGGACCTCGTCGAGGAAGACGTCGGCGGTGTGCGAGGCGCGTAGGCCCAGCTTCTTGATCTTCTTGTTGCCGACCAGGCCGGGGGTGCCGGGCGGCACGATGAACGCGGCCTGCCCGCGCGCACCCAGTTCCGGGTCCACCGAAGCCACCACGACGTGGATGCTCGCGATGCCGCCGTTGGTGATCCACGCCTTCTGGCCGCTGAGCACCCACTCGTCCTTCGCCTCGTCGTAGCGGGCGCGGGTACGCATCGCGGAGACGTCCGAGCCGGCCTGCGGTTCGGAGACGCAGAAGGCGGCGACCTTCGGGTCGCTCTCGTCGCCGAAGCACTCCGGGACCCACTCGGCGAGCTGGTCGGGGGTGCCGGCGGCGAAGATCCCGGCGACGGCCAGGGAGGTGCCGAAGAGGGCCATGCCGATGCCGGCGTCCCCCCAGAACAGCTCCTCGTTGGCGATCTGGAGGGAGAGGCCGCTGGGGTCGCCGAAGAGGTCGGCGAGGGACTCGAAGCCGTAGAGCCCGATCTTCGCGGCCTCCTGGATGACGGGCCAGGGGGTCTCCTCGCGCTCGTCCCACTCGGCCGCCGCGGGCCGTACGACGTCCTTGGCGAAGCCGTGCACCCAGTCGCGCAGATCGCGCTGGTCCTCGGTGAGGTCGAGATTGAAAGCCATGGCCGTCCCTACGCCTTCGGGATGTCGAAGTAGCGGGTCAGGCCGGCGGCGAAGCCCACGTCACCGGCGAGCTTGAGCTTGCGGGTGAGGAAGAGGGTGACCGGGTTGCTGTTGCCCGAGGTGAGCTTCAGGAAGATCAGGTCGTCCATGGTGAGCGTGGTACGGGGCTCCACGTCGGTGCGGCCCTCGCTGACGGCGACCGTGCCCGAGTCGAACTTCGTCTCGTACACCAGCTCGTCGGCCTCGCCCTCGCCGGTGATCTTCCAGCGGACCACGGCCTTGAGGCCGGCGGCGCTCTCGGGGCGGAACTGGCGGCCCATCCGGGCGAAGATCGCGGCGATGATCGTGGCGCGGAGCGGGGCGTCCGCGGCGATCTCGCGGATCTCCTTGATGGAGAGCGACTTGACGAGCTTGGCGTAGTCCTCCGGCGAGATGGACTCGAAGTCCATCTCTCCCAGACCGTTTGCGTCGGGCATCGACTGTCCTTCCAGCGGTACTTACTCTTCGGTAAACTTACTGTGGAGTTAAGTTACTGGTGGGATAGATACCCTGGCAAGGTGGCCGACAAGATGAGCGATAAAACCCGGCGCAGGCTGCCCCGCCACGTGCGGGAGCAGCAGATCATCGACGCTGCGATCCAGGTGTTCTCCAAGCGGGGGTACCACCTGGCCGTGGTGGACGAGATCGCGGAACTGGCGGGCATCTCCAAGCCCATGGTGTACCTGTACTTCGGCTCCAAGGAAGGGTTGTTCACCGCCTGCATCCGCCGGGAGGGCGAGCTGCTCACGGAGTCCTTCGCGAACGCCGCGCGCACCGCGCGCGACGCCGAGTCGCAGCTCTGGCGGGGCCTGTCGGCGTTCTTCGGCTTCGTCGCGGAGCACCGCGACGGCTGGGTGGTGCTCTACCGGCAGGCGTCCGAAGTCGGTGGCGAGGTGGCGGCGGAGGTCCAGCGCCAGCGCGGTGAGGTGGGGGCGGCGGTGGCCTCGCTCGTCGCCAGCGGCATCGCGCGCACGGACACCTCGGCGCGGCTCGCGGACCCGGAGGTGTCGTTCGTCGCGATGGCGCTCGTCGGGGCGGCGGACGCGCTGACGGACTGGATGGCCGAGCACCCGGGCGAGTCGCCGGACCAGGTGACGCAGCGGCTGATGTCGATGATCTGGGTCGGTATGCGCAACGCCCTGGCGGGCGAGACGTGGACGCCGCCGCGAGGTTGAACGGCCGCACCCCCGCCCGCACGGCATCGGCGTCCGGCAGACGGGGGCGGTACCGGGCGCCCCCCTCGGCGGGGACACCCGGCGTCTGTGGCGGGGGCTACAACGCGGTGACCTCTCCCCGCAGTTGCTCGCGCTCGGCGGTGACGGCGAACCGCACGCCCTTGCCCGCGCGGACCGCCCGCAGACGCGTCTCCCCGGGCAGCGGGATCGGCGCCCGGAAGTCGATGCCCACCGCGTACGCGGCCGGCAGCAGACCCGCCCGTTCCAGATCCGCCAGCGCGCGCGCCTTGGACCACATGCCGTGCGCGATCGCGCGCGGGAAGCCGAAGAGCTTCGCGGTCAGCGCGTGCAGGTGGATCGGGTTGCGGTCACCGGAGACGGAGGCGTAGCCGCGGCCCAGCGACTCCGGGAGCCGCCACACCGTCTCCAGCTCGGGGGCGGCGAGGTCGAACTCCTCGTGCGGCGCCGCCCGTTCGCCCGTACCCCTGCCGCGCACCAGGTACGTGGAGACCTCCCGCCACAGCGGTTCGCCCTCCCCCGCCGCCCGCGCCTCGCCGCGGACGTCGAAGGTGACGCCCTTGGCGTGCGGGACGGGCTGCTCGCACCAGACCTCGTAGGCGAGGGGCTCCTCCGCGCCGATCGGGCGCAGCTGCTCGATCCGGTTGGTGAGGTGGACCAGGCCGAGCACCGGGTACGGGAAGGCCCGCGCCGTCATCAGCTCCATCGCCAGCGGGAACGCGGTGATGTGCGGGAAGGTCGCCGGCATCCGCCCGGTGGCCGCCGGATCCTCGAAGCCGCAGACCCGGGCGTACGTGCGCAGCCGCGCGGCGTCGACGGGGGCCGCGCGCAGCCCCAGCGCGCCGGGGGGGATCACACCGTTCCCCCGGCCCTTGGGGAGCACCGCGCGCAGGTACTGCGCGGCGATCCCGGGCGGGCCGGTGAGCGTACGGACGTCGCGTGTCATCGCTCAGGCCCCCAGCAGCGCCTGGCCGCAGACGCGCAGCGTCTGGCCGCGCACCGCGCCGCTCGCCGGGGCGGCGAAGTACGCCACCGCCTCCGCCACGTCCACCGGCAGGCCGCCCTGGTTGAGGCTGTTGAGCCGGCGCCCCGCCTCGCGGATGAACAGCGGGACGGCCGCCGTCATCTGCGTCTCGATGAACCCGGGCGCCACCGCGTTGAGGGTGATGCCGCGCGGCGCCAGCTCGGGGGCGAGGTGGTCGACGTACCCGATCAGGCCGGCCTTGCTGGTGGAGTAGTTGGTCTGGCCCATGTTGCCGGCGATACCGCTGATGGAGGAGGTGCAGACGATACGGGCGCCCGCGCGCAGCACCCCCGCCTCCAGCAGCGCGGCGGTCAGCGTCTCGACGGCGGTGAGGTTGACGGCGATGACGGAGTCCCAGCGGCCCTGGTCCATCCGGCCGAGCGTCCGGTCCCGGGTGATGCCCGCGTTGTGGACCAGGATGTCCAGGCCGTCGGGGTAGCGGGCGGCGATCGCCTCGGCCGCCTCGGGGGCGGTGATGTCCAGCTCCAGGGCCTGGGTGCCCAACGTGCCCGCCACCGCCGCCAGGTCGGCGGACTGCGCGGCGATGTCCAGCGGGGTGACGGTCGCGCCGTCCCGGCTGAGGGTCTGCGCGACGACCGCGCCGATGCCCCGGGAGGCGCCGGTGACCAGGGCGCTGCGCCCGGCGAGCGGCAGGTCCCAGGAGGCGGGCGCCTCGACGGCCGCCGCCGGCGCGAAGAGGCGGACCGGCTGCCCGCTGACGTACGCGGAGCGGGCCGAGAGCAGGAAGCGCAGCGAGGACTCCAGGGCCTCCTCGGCGCCGGGGGCGACGAGGAGCAGGTTCGCCGTGCCGCCCCGGCGCAGCTCCTTGCCGATCGCGCGCACGAAGCCCTCGACGGCGCGCTGGGCCGCCGACTCGGCGGCGGAGGCGGCGAGTTCGGGCGGTGTGCCCAACACCACAACGCGGCCCGAGGGGGCCAGGGCGCGGACCTTGGGGTGGAAGAAGGCGTACAGCGCGGCGAGCTCGGCGCTTGAGGTGATGCCGGTGGCGTCGAAGACCAGGGCGGCGGGACGCTCGGCGTCGGTGCTGACCTCGACAGACGCCGATTCCAGGGCGGCTCGTACGGGCTTGAGCAGCCGCCCGCCGTCGGCGCCGGCCAGCAGCGCGGGACCGGTCAGCAGCGGGTCTCCCGGGGCGTGCCGGCGCAGCGGCTCCGGGCGCGGCAGACCGAGCCGCTTCGCCAGAAATCCTCCAGGTCCACCCGCGGTGAACTTCTGGTAGCGGTCGGCCATTGATTTCCTCCCTACGGATGAGTAAGTCTACTGAAGAGTAAAGTTAGGTGGTTCCGTACACAACCGTTCGACGCATGCGGATGGTTGGGATACCGGAGCCCATCCCACCGCCCCGCCGTCCCCCAGGGAGTACGCGATGACCCCGACCCCCCGCCGCGTCGCCGTCCTCGGCGGCAACCGCATCCCCTTCGCCCGCGCCGACGGGCCCTACGCCACCGCCTCCAACCAGGAGATGCTGGGCGCCGCCCTGGAGGGGCTGATCCAGCGCTTCGACCTCGGCGGCGTCCAGCTCGGCGAGTTCGTCGCGGGCGCCGTCCTCAAGCACGCCCGCGACTGGAACCTGGCCCGCGAGACGGTCCTGGGCTCCACCCTCGACCACCGCACGCCCGCCTACGACCTCCAGCAGGCCTGCGGTACGGGCCTTGAGGCGGTCATCCTCGTCGCCAACAAGATCGCCCTCGGCCAGATCGACGCCGGTGTCGCCGGCGGCGTGGACACCGCGAGCGACGCCCCCCTCGGCCTCAACGACGACCTGCGCAAGCTGCTGCTGAAGGCCCGCCGCGCCAAGACCAACGGCGGCAGGCTGGGCGCCCTCGCCGGTTTCCGGCCCCGGCACCTCGTCCCCGACATCCCGAAGAACTCCGAGCCCCGTACCGGCCTGTCGATGGGTGAGCACGCCGCCCGGACCGCCAAGGAGTGGGGCATCAGCCGCGAGGCGCAGGACGAACTCGCCGCCACCAGCCACCACCGCCTCGCCGCCGCCTACGAGGCGGGCTTCCAGGACGACCTGATCACCCCCTTCCGGAGCCTGGAGCGCGACCAGAACCTGCGCCCCGACTCCAGCGTCGAGAAGCTCGCCACGCTGCGCCCCGTCTTCGGCCAGGGCCCGGACGCGACGATGACGGCGGGCAACTCCACCCCGCTCACCGACGGCGCCTCCACCGTGCTGCTGGCCAGCGAGGAGTGGGCGGCCGAGCGCGGACTGCCGGTGCTGGCGTACGTCGGCTTCTCGCAGACGGCCGCCGTGGACTACGTCTCGGGCCCCGACGGCCTGCTCACCGCGCCGGTCTACGCCGTGCCCAAGCTGCTCGCCGCCGCGGGGATCCCCCTCGCCGAGGTCGACCTGTACGAGATCCACGAGGCCTTCGCCTCCCAGGTCCTCGCGACCCTCGCCGCCTGGGAGAGCGCCGACTTCTGCAAGAGCCGCCTGGGCCTGGACGCCCCGCTCGGCACGGTCGACCGCGCGCGCCTGAACATCAACGGCTCCTCGCTGGCCACCGGCCACCCCTTCGCCGCGACCGGCGGGCGGATCGTCGCCGGCCTGGCCAAGCAGCTGCACGCCCTGGCGCGCGGCGGCGACGGCGCCCCGGTGCGCGGCCTGATCTCCATCTGCGCGGCGGGCGGCCAGGGCGTCACCGCGCTGCTTGAGGCATGACGGCGTCGCACGGCCCGGGTCCGTGCAGGCCCTCTCGATACGTTCGTCCGACCCGGCTACGGTCGTACGAATGTGCGTACTGCCGGACCCCGACCGCGTGCCGCGCACTCACCGCCCGTACCCGCACCCCGCGTCAACGCACCGCCCGCACCCTCCCCCGAACCATCCCCGCAGAGCCGCGAACAGGAGCCAGCAGATGGGCGTTTGGCAGGACATGAAGCGGGCGCGGAAGCGCCCTGACCTGGCCGCGCGCGTGCGCTACGAGGTCACGAAGAAGGACGGCGTGGTCCGCGAGGTGCGGGCCTCCCCGCTCGTCGCCCCCGCCACCAGCGGCTCCTGCGCCGACATTCCCTTCGCCAACGCCGGCGAGGAGCCGGACGCGGTCGTCATCCGACGCCGGGCCGAGGGCTCGGCCGAGAGCTGGACGCCGATCACGGCGGCCGCGTTCGCCGAGCAGGTCAGCGCCCTCGCCAAGGGCCTCATCGCAGCCGGGCTGCGCCCCGGCGGCCGGGTCGCGGTCATGTCCCGTACCCGCTACGAGTGGTGCCTGCTGGACTTCGCCATCTGGACGGCCGGCGGCCAGACCGTGCCGATCTACCCCACCTCCTCCGCCGACCAGGTCGGCTGGATCCTCCGCGACGCCGAGGTGACGCACGTGGCCGTCGAGACCGCCGCGCACGCCGAGACCGTCGCGGAGGCCGCCAAGGACCTCCCCGCCGCCCCGCAGGTCTGGCAGTTCGACGCCGAGGGCATCGCGGAGCTCACCGCACTGGGCGCCGAGATCGGCGACGCGGAGGCCACCGCGCGCCGCGAGGCCCTCACCCCGGACACCGTCGCCACCATCTGCTACACCTCGGGCACCACCGGCCGCCCCAAGGGCGTGGTCCTCACGCACAGCGCGATGCTGGCGGAGTCGGGCAACATCGTCGAGCTGCTGCTCCCCGTCTTCCGCGAGGTCACCGGGAAGACGCCGTCCACCCTGCTCTTCCTCCCCCTCGCGCACATCCTGGGCCGCGTACTCCAACTCGCCTGCCTCAGCGCGCGGATCGAGATCGGGCACTGGCCGAGCATCAGACCCGACGAACTGCGCCCGGAGTTCCGGACGTTCAAGCCGACGTTCCTGGTCGGCGTCCCGTACCTCTTCGAGAAGATCCACGACACCGGGCGGGCCACCGCCGAGAAGCTGGGGCGCGGATCCTCCTTCCAGCGCGCCGACACCATCGCGGTGCGCTTCGGCGAGGCGTACCTCCAGCGCTACCTCGGTACGGGCAGGGGCCCCGGTGTGAAACTGGCGCTGGCCTGGGCACTGTACGACCTGCTGGTCTACCGCCGGGTACGAAAGGAACTCGGCGGCCGGGTCAGCTACGCCATCTCCGGCGGCTCACCGCTCGACAGGCGCCTCAACCTCTTCTTCTACGCCGCGAAGATCGTCATCTACGAGGGGTACGGGCTGACGGAGACCACCGCCGCCGCCACCCTCACCCCGCCCCTGGAGCCGCGCCCCGGCTCGGTCGGCAAGCCCGTCCCCGGTACCTCGATCCGGATCGCGGACGACGGGGAGGTGCAGATCAAGGGCCCGATCGTGTTCAGCTCGTACTGGGGCAACCAGTCGGCGACGGACGAGGTCCTCACGGACGGCTGGTTCGCCACCGGCGACCTGGGCTCCCTCGACGAGGACGGCTACCTCACGATCACCGGCCGCAAGAAGGACCTGATCATCACCTCGGGCGGCAAGAACGTCAGCCCCGCCGTGCTGGAGGACCGGCTGCGCTCCCGCCCGCCGGTCGGGCAGTGCATCGTGGTCGGCGACAACCGCTCGTACATCGCCGCGCTGGTCACCCTCGACCCGGACGCGATGCGGCACTGGCTGTCGATCCGCAAGCGCGACCGCGCCACGCCACTGGCCGAACTCGCGCGCGACGAGGAGCTGCGGGCCGACATCCAGCGGGCCGTGGACTACGCCAACGAGGCTGTCTCCCGTGCGGAGTCCATCCGGTCGTTCGCCGTCATCGACGGCGAGTTCACCGAGGAGAACGGGCTGCTGACACCGTCGCTGAAGGTCAAGCGGCATGAGGTGGCGAAGGTGTACGCGGCGGAGATCGAGGCGCTGTACACGAAGTAGGGGTACGGGCACACGAGACGGGGAAGGCCCGCCGGGCGCGCGTGGGGGTACGCGCCCGGCGGGCCTTCCCCGCCACCGGCCGGGCAGCACCGGCCGGTCGTCAACTTCCCTGCTGTCAGGCCGACTTCCACTCCCCCAGCCGCTTGGCCGCCTTGATGCCCTGCGTGATCTCGTCCATCTGCGCGAGCTGGGGCGCCTTGTCGCTCACGTCGAAGCCGAAGCGCACGATCACCAGCGGTGCGCCGCCCTTCCCCGACGCGGCCGGGGAGGGGAAGGCCAGCGACTGCACGTAGCCGTCGTCGCCCTCCTTCGTGACGACCTTCCAGCGCACCAGGTAGCCCTGCCGCCCGGCGACCGTGACGGCCTCCTCCTTCAGCACCTCGTGCGAGGTGATGCCGCCGTAGCCCTGCTCGCCGTAGGACTCCTCGGCGTTGGCCTCGATGTCCGCCTTCGCGGCCGACTCGGCGGTGTCCTCCTCGATGCCCAGGGCCTTGGCCGGGGCGGAGTTGACGCCGCCGAGCGTGCAGCGCTGCCCGGGGTCGGCGGGGCACTCGTAGCCGCCGGTGGACAGCGCCGCGCCCATTCCGGAGCGGGACTTCCAGCCCTCCGGTACGCGGATGCTGATGCCGCTGGCCAGGTCGGTGGCGTACCCCTTCTCCGTGCCGGGGATGCCGGGGGCGCCCTTTTGGCGCTCCCCGGGCCCGCGCGGGCCGTCACCGTCCGGCCCGGGGCGGCCCTTGCCGTCCTCGAAGGGCATGCCCTCCTTGACGTGGTGGCGCCCACCGCCGTCGGAGTCGGTGGCGGCCACGACGGCGCCGGTGATCCCGCCGCCCACGACGAGCATGCCCAGGGCGCCCAGGAGCACCCCGGCGACGAAGGGGCGCGCCCGCAGCCAGCGCACCGGCTCCGGGCGCTTGCGGGGCGGGGGCGCGGCGAAGGCGGCCGGCACGGCGGCCCGGACCTCCCCGGTCCACGCCTCCCCGTCCCAGCGCCGCTCGCACGGCGGGTCCTCGGCGGTGCGCTGCGGATCCGGGTACCACCCGGCGGGGCTCGTCTCGCTCATAGGGGGAGGGTAGGGCCCGTATCTGAGAGCGGGATGAGAGGGGCATGGGCAGGGGCCGCCCGATGACGGCCCCGGACCTGCGCGACGGCGGCAAAGGGGCCATATTGGCAACCATCATGGACGACGAGAGCGCACAGCACGCCGCGGACGAGGTGCGTACCGGGGCGGACGGGGCCCGGTACGCGGCCGTCCACGCCCGCCTCACGGCCGAGCGCGACGCCGTCAACGCCCGTATCGAGGCCCTGGACGCCGACTACCAGGCCATCGTGGAGGCCAACGCCCTGGTGGCGGTCGACGACGAGCACGACCCCGAGGGCCAGAGCACCGCCTTCGAACGGGCCCACGTGGCCTCGCTGTTGACGCTCTCCCGCGACCAGCTGGAGAAGCTGGAGGCCGCGCTGGAGCGACTGGCGGCGGACGACTACGGCCGCTGCGCCGAGTGCGGCCGGGACATCCCGGTGGAGCGCCTGGAGATCCGCCCGGAGGCGACGAGGTGCGTACGCTGCGCCGCCGCGCCCCGCCGACGCTGACCTCCCGCACAAACCTCCAGTGGCGAAATACACCGGTATGTCGCAGCCTGAAGGAGGACCAAGCGTCCCCACGGCCGGTGGCAGCGTGCGCACGGACCCAGAACCGCGCGGCGCCGCGTACCGGCTGCTCCTTACGTGCAGACCATGGAAGGACCGAGCAATGGCCCAGAACCGCCACACCCACAAGAAGGCCGCCTCCGACGCCGGGCGCATCCTCCAGGACCCCAGCTCGACGCCGGAGGAGAAGACGGCGGCGGCCAGCGCCCTCTCCCAGACCCCGACGCACAAGGAACAGCGCGCGGCGAAGAAGAAGCACAAGTAACACCCGCGCCCCCTCGCGCCCGTGCCCCGGACCCCGGTCCACCGCGCGGGCGCGAGGCTGCGCCCGGCCCCGGACCGCCGCCACCGGCCCCGAGCCGATCCGCTACCCTGTGACACGGTCGGCGCGCCCCACCGCCCCGACCCGCGCGCCAGCGCACACCCCGCCTCCGTAGCTCAGGGGATAGAGCACGGCTCTCCTAAAGCCGGTGTCGCAGGTTCGAATCCTGCCGGGGGCACAGCGAAGGGCCGGCTCCCGGGATCACCCCCGGGAGCCGGCCCTTTTTCCGCTTTCCGCGGCTTTTCGTGCGCTACGGCCGCAGCAGGCCGTTCAGCTCGCCGTGCGACAGGCGGCTCGCCGTCGCCTCGTACGTGCCCTCGGTCAGCAGTTCCCGGGTCGCCTTGCGGGCCAGTTCGTAGGCCGCCGAGGCGATCGAGGAGCCCAGGCTGATGCGGGCCACGCCCAGTTTCGCCAGCTCGGGGGCGGTGGGGGCGCCGGCGCCCGCCAGGATGTTGAGGGGGGCGCCGATGCCCTCCGCCAGCGCGGACACCGTGGCCGGGTCCGTCACGCCGGGGACGAAGACGCCGTCCGCGCCCGCCGCCAGGTACGCCGCCGCGCGGGCCAGCGTCTGCGGCAGGCGGTCCTCCGCGGTGCCGATCCCGTACAGGTAGGCGTCCGTGCGGGCGTTGATGTACAGCGGGACGCCCGCCTCCTTTGCGGCCCGGCGTGCTGCCGCGATGCGCTCCGCCTGCTCCTGGACCGGCCGCAGCGCGGCACCGTGCCCGTCCTCGATGTTCACGCCGACCGCCCCGGCCGCGATCACCTCGCGCACCGTCGCGGCGACCTCCCGCGGCGTCGCGCCGAAGCCGCTCTCGATGTCCGCCGACACCGGCACGCGCACCGCCGCCACCACCCGCCGCAGGTGTGCGAGCATCGACGCCCGGTCCAGGGCGTCGCCGTCGGGGACGCCCAGGCTCCAGGCCACCCCGGCACTGGTGGTGGCCACGGCGGCGGCGCCGGCGTCCTCGGTGATACGGGCACTGGCGGCGTCCCAGGCGTTCGGGAGCAGGAGCGGGGCGCCGGGGACATGCAGGGCGCGGAAGGCGGCGGCTTGGTTCGACTGCGGGTTCATACCGCCCAGTAGACCCCCCGCGCGGGCGCGGCGCTGGCGGAAAAACGACACGTACGACCGCACCCCGCCCAGGACGTCAGACGCAGGCCCGCGTACGCCGACCGCCCGCCGCGCATCTCCAGTTGCGGACGCGCCGCGGCGCCGGCCGACCGTAGTCACGCGGCGGTCGTATGTGCGAGCAACGCGGGCTTCCACAGCGGCGGGAACTCCACCGACCACACGCCATCAGGGGCACCTCCCTTAATCGGGGCTTCCTGTACGCAAGATGATCTCGCCGCGAGAGGCGCGCCCCGCACTCTTCCGGGAGAAGCCACCCCGGATCATGACGCAGGTGGTATAAGTCCGGCTCCCGCTGCCGCCACCCGTGCGTGCAGGTGCATGTCGTGCCAGCCGTCCGTGTGGCGCAGGGCGCTGCGCAGGGTGCCCTCCAGGGGGAAGGCGGTCTTCTCGGCGACGCGGCAGGACGCCGTGTTGTGCACGGAGTGCGCCAGTTCCAGGCGGTGGAAGCCCGCCGTTTCGAAGGCCCAGGTGGTGAGGGCCTCGACCGCGCGGGGGGCGATGCCCCTGCCGCGCGCTTCGGGGAGGATCCAGTACGCGACCTCCGCCAGGCCGTCGTGGAGGTTCATACCCATCCCGCCCGCCAGAGCCGCGCGGCCCACGACCTTCCCGGCGGCGTCCTCCAGCGCCCACTCCGCACGCCGCTCCTCCTCCCAGGCGCCGGGGTGGCCGGCGATCATCTCGCGCGCCTCCTCCTCGGAGTCGACGCTGCGGGCGTGCCAGCGCCGGATCGCGGGGTCGGCGAAGGCGGACACGAACACCGGGGCGTCGGACGGCCGCCAGGGGCGCAGCCGCAGGCCGTCGGCGGCCGGGAGTACGGGCTGACCGGCGGCGGCGAGGCTGCCGGCGGGGATGACGGGCGGGAGGAGGGAGGGCATACGGCCATCCTGGCGCGGCCCCTGACCACGGCGTCAACGGAGTTTCCCCGCCCGGCCGCGCACAGGCCCCGCCCGGGTCGCCGCCGGGGTTGTCCACAGGGCTGTGCGTGCTGTCAGCGGCTGCTCATAGAGTGGCGGACATGGATTTCCTGGATGCGGCGGGCGACGAGCCCGCAGACGAGCCGACCGAGCGCGGAGCCGCCCCCGCCGCCGACCCCGGTGCCGAGAGCGGCACCGAGGGCGGCACCGGGAGCGGCGAGGCGGCGCGCGTGCTGCACCGCGTCTTCGGCTACGACACGTTCCGGGGCGAGCAGCAGGAGATCATCGAGCACGTCGTCGGGGGCGGCGACGCCCTGGTGCTGATGCCGACCGGCGGCGGCAAGTCCCTGTGCTATCAGATCCCCGCGCTGGTCAGACCAGGTGTCGGCGTGGTGGTCTCGCCGCTGATCGCGCTGATGCAGGACCAGGTGGACGCCCTGCGCGCGCTGGGCGTGCGGGCCGGCTTCCTCAATTCCACGCAGTTCGCCGACGAGCGCCGCGAGACGGAGCGGGCCTTCCTCGCCGGCGAGCTGGACCTGCTCTACCTCGCCCCCGAGCGGCTGCGCACGGAGGCGACCATGCGGCTGCTCGACCAGGCGAAGGTCAGCCTCTTCGCCATCGACGAGGCGCACTGCGTCGCCCAGTGGGGCCACGACTTCCGGCCCGACTACCTGGCGCTCTCCGCGCTCCACGAGCGCTGGCCGGACGTCCCCCGCATCGCCCTGACGGCCACGGCGACCGAGGCCACGCACGCCGAGATCGCCAAGCGGCTGCGGTTGGAGGACGCGCGGCACTTCGTGGCGAGCTTCGACCGGCCGAACATCCAGTACCGCATCGACGCCAAGCAGGACCCCAAGAAGCAGCTGCTGCGCCTGCTGCGCGAGGAGCACGCGGGGGACGCGGGCATCGTGTACTGCCTCTCGCGCGCCTCGGTGGAGCGCACGGCCGAGTTCCTGGTGCGCGAGGGCATCGACGCCGTGCCGTACCACGCGGGGCTGGACTCCGGGACCCGCGCGCGCAACCAGTCGCGGTTCCTGCGCGAGGACGGCCTCGTCGTCGTCGCCACGATCGCCTTCGGCATGGGCATCGACAAGCCGGACGTCCGCTTCGTCGCCCACCTCGACCTGCCCAAGTCGGTGGAGGGGTACTACCAGGAGACGGGCCGGGCCGGCCGCGACGGCCTGCCCGCGACGGCCTGGCTGGCGTACGGGCTGCAGGACGTCGTCCAGCAGCGCAAGATGATCGACACCTCCGAGGGCGACGAGGCGCACCGCCGCCGCCTCGCCACGCACCTGGAGGCGATGCTGTCGCTCTGCGAGACGGTGGCCTGCCGCCGGGTGCGGCTGCTGGACTACTTCGGCCAGCACGGCGCCGAGCCCTGCGGGAACTGCGACACCTGCCTGAGCCCGCCGGAGACCTGGGACGCCACGGTGCCGGCGCAGAAGCTGCTATCCACAGTGGTGCGGCTGCAGCGCGAGCGGCGGCAGAAGTTCGGCGCGGGGCAGCTCATCGACATCCTGATGGGGCGCAAGACGGCGAAGGTCATCCGCTTCGACCACGACCGGCTGAGCGTCTTCGGCATCGGCGCGGACCTGAGCGAGGTGCAGTGGCGGGGCGTGGTGCGGCAGTTGCTGTCCCAGGGGCTGCTGGCGGTGGAGGGCGAGTTCGGTTCGCTGGTGCTGACGGACGCCTCGGCGGAGGTGCTGGGGCAGCGTCGTGAGGTGCTGCTGCGCCGGGAGGCCGAGCGGGCCAAGGCGCCCTCGGGCAAGGCGGCGGCCGGTGGCCGCTCCGGCTCGCGCCGCTCGCGCTCGGCGGCCGCGGACCTGCCGGCGGAGGCGCAGGCGGTCTTCGAGCGGCTGCGGGCCTGGCGCGGGGCGATGGCGAAGGAGCAGGGCATCCCGGCGTACGTGATCTTCCACGACGCGACGCTGCGGGAGATCGCCCAGGCGGTCCCCTCCACCTCGAAGGAGCTGTCGGCGATCAGCGGCGTGGGCGACAACAAGCTGGCGAAGTACGGCCGCCAGATCCTGGAAACCCTGTCCGGCGCCGAGCCCTCGACGGCAGCCGAGCCCCCGGCGGCCGGTAGGCCCGCGGCGGCAGGCAGGCCCTCGGCGGCCCGCGCCGCCGACGCGCCACCGCCGCCGCCGGATTACGACCACGACTTCGGCCCGGACCCCGACTACGAGCCGGCCCCCGACCCGGAGTACGACTTCCCCCCGGACGACGACCCGGGCTACGAGGACGCCGGGCCCCGGCCGGCCCCCCAGCCGGAGCCGGTCCGCGCCACGCGCGCCGCCCGCACCCCCGCCGCGTCCCGGCCCCCGTCCGAGGCCCCCACCTCGACAGCGCCGCCGAAGGACGGCGACCCCCGGCTGGGCTGGTGAGACCGCTCCGGCCCGCCCCTGGGGAAGCGGGCGGGCCGGAGGCGGCGTGCGGTGGTCGCCCGGTGGGGCGGGCGGCGTGCGGTGCGCGGGGCTCAGTCGTCCTTGGAGGCGCAGGCCAGGTCGGCCATGCAGTCCAGGAGCCAGTTGCGGACGACCGGGGCGTCCACGCGCTGGATGCCGCCCAGGTAGCGGCAGTTGTCCGTGTAGCCGTAGCTGGTGTCGCCCACGACGTAGCCGCCGTGGAAGGACGGGCCGCCGGAGTCGCCGAAGCAGGTGCCGCCGCCGGCGCGGTTGTCGTGCTCGTTGCCGTTCAGCTGCAGGACCTGCGGCGTGAGCTTCTGGCCGATCTCGGTGGTGTAGCGCCGCACGACCGGCAGGCCCATCGGCGTCGGCTTCTGCGGGCCGGAGGGCGCCTGGCGCACCTCGGTGCCGTAGCCGACGGCGAGTATCTCGGTGGAGTTCAGCCGGGGCTGGGCGAACCGGTCGAGGTAGTTGGCCGGGGCCAGCTGCGCGACGGGCAGGTCGACGGGCTCGTCGAGGATGACGACGCCGGTGTCGTTCCAGTTGGCCATGTCGGTGAAGTCGCTGTACTGCGGGTGCGTGCGGGCGCTGCCCAGATGCCAGTCCAGGTCGCCCTGGTACTTCGGCCCGGTCACGTCGGAGGCGGCGAAGCCGGTCTCGGAGACCGCGTCGGCCGGCCCGCTGTCATCGGCGGCCCGCGGTATGTTGCGCGCCGACTCCTCGGCGGTGCGCGCGACTTCGGGGTCGAAGGTGACGGCGACCTTGCCGATGTCGTTGAAGGTGCAGTGCGCGGCGGTCAGGAAGACCCGCGGGCTGATCAGGGTGCCGGAGCAGCGGAAGCGGCCGTCGGGCTGGTAGAAGACCAGCATCCCGACGTTGGAGTACGTGTTGGCCGTGTCCTCGGTGCCGCCGGTGATCGCGGCGGAGGGGGTCACGGCGCTGACGAGAGCGCCGATGGATACGGCCGCTGCGACAAGGCAGCGAGAGAGACTGCGCATGGACGGTTTGCCCCCTGGGCGTGTGGGTCCAACTGGGAGTGGCGTGGGGGGAGTTCAGGCTCCTCCCCCGCCCCGCTCCCGTCAAGGGCCACTCGCCGTCTACGCCGTCTACGCCGTCGCCAGCGCCCCCGCGTGCGCCCCCGCCATCCGGTCCGGCGCGATGCGTACGGACGCCGCGATGCGCCCGCCCGCCTCGCACACCGCCTGCGCCGCCTCCGCCGCCCAGAGGTGCTCGACGAGCAGCAGCAGCGCGCAGTCGCCGGGGCTCAGCAGCGACGCCGCCTCGTGCGCCTCGTGCGGCGTGATCAGCTCGGGCCGCTCGTCGGCGGGGAAGAGCGCGGCCAGCTCCGGCAGCTCCGCCGGGTGCGCGCTCGCCGCCTCGCCGCTCTCCGCCGAGCGCGTGACGACCAGCGAGTCGATCAGCCGCACCGCTCCGGAGCGGCGCAGGCGCTCCAGCGCCGCGACCGCCCCGACGTTCAGCCGCTCCCCGGGAAACGTCAGGACGACGAACTCCACCGGACCCATGACCGCCATGACTCGCACCCGTCTCACCTCGGCACCATCCCCCTGCCAGGCATTCGACCACGGAGCCCGACCCCCCGCACTCCGGCCGCCCATCGCGGAGCTAGTCAGGACATGCTGTGCCGCGCGGCAAGCGGTAGGGGGAGTCGATCCGGTATGTCCCCGCGCGTGGCACGCTCAGTCGTGTCCAGTTCCCGGCCTCCCGCAGGCAGCCGTTGCGGTTGAGGTACGCGGTGCCCTCCGGGCTCCACTCCCCGGCGGGGAGTTCCGCGCCCGGGGCCAGCCCCTGCGCGTCCAGCTCCTGCGGCGGCTCGACGGCCTCGCCCTCGGCGTCCACCAGCGTCAGCCACGGCGAGTAGGGGACCCGTACCAGCACCTCGCCGGGCCCCTCCACCCGTACCGTCAGCTCGCTCTCGTCCGTCCGCCACGCGGTCGCCATGGGGCGCTTCACGGTGGAGGGGCCGGGGAAGGGCCCGGCGAGCGGGGTGGGGTCCTGGACGCGGAAGAGGCGCCAGTTGGAGTCGGTCCAGATCTCCGTCAGATACGGCAGCCCGGCCGCGACCAGCTTCGTCTCCACCTTCGCGCCGACGTCGGGGCGGTCCTCGACGGGCAGCACGACGTACCGCACCGCCCAGCGCTTCAACCAGGCCCGGTAGGTGGCGGGGGTGAGGGTGTCGTCGTAGAAGAGGGGGTGGCGCTCCAGGTCGGCCTGGCGGGTCCAGCCGCGCGCCAGGTTGACGTACGGGACGAGCGCGGAGGCCTCGCGGTGGCTGCGCACCGGGACGACCTCGACGCGGCCCAGTTCCGCGTCCACCTCGTTGAGCCGGTGGACCAGCGGCGACAGCTCGTGGGTCCAGGCGGCGTGCGGGGTGGTGAGCACGGTGTCCTGCACCGGTTTGAGGCCCTGCCAGAAGGCGATGCCCGCGAAGGCCAGCCAGAGCGCCACCAGCCGGCGCGTGCGGTGGCTGGTCCACCAGCGTCCCCGCCCGGGCTCCGGGCCGTCCGCCGGGCCGGGCTCCGGGCCGTGCTCCGGTCCGTCCGCCGACCGGTGCTCCCACCGGTACTGGGCCGCGGCCAGCAGCACCGTGCCGCCGAAGATCAGCGAGAGCCGTTCGACGTTGCTGCCGATCTGGGTGGGGATCAGCCAGGTGGCGACGATGCCCAGGGCGTAGACGGCCGCGCCCAGGCGCACCGTGCGCCACTGGGGCGGCGCGAGGACGTACACCGCGACCGTGCAGGCCAGCGGGACGCTCGCGGCGCCGAGCGACAGCGGCTGGGTGCCCGCGAACGGGAAGATCCAGGCGGAGAGCCCCACCACCACCGGCGGCGGGACCGCCATCGCCAGGGCCGGCCCGGTGCGCCGCCGCAGCAGCAGGGCGGCGGCGACGACCATCAGGAACAGCCCGGCGACCGGGGAGGCGGCCGTGGCCAGCGCGGAGAGCAGCGCCACCGCAGCCAGCCGCCACCGGCTCCACTCGCGCGGGCCGGGGAAGACCACCGCGACCGCGCCGAGCGCGAGGAGCAGCCCGAGCCCGAAGGTGACCCGGCCGGAGCCGGCGTTGCAGGTCAGCGCGAAGGCGCCCCACAGGGAGGGCGCGAGCGGCCGGCGCACACCGGACCTGGTCACGATCAGCGCCAGCAGCCCGGCCGACAGCGTCCCCACGACGATCATCGTGGTGCGCACGCCGCACACGGCCATCAGATAGGGCGAGATCACGCTGTACGAGACGGGGTGCATCCCCCCGTACCAGGACAGGTTGTACGCCGAGTCCGGATGCCGCCCGGCGAACTCCGCCCAGGCGTCCTGCGCGGCCAGATCGCCGCCGCTGTTGGCGAAGAACAGCAGCCACAGCAGATGGAGCACCCCGGCGAGGAGCAGCGAGGCCGGCACCGGGCGCAGCAGCACGCCGCGCAGCCAGTCCACCAGCCCGTCCACCAGTCCCAGCCAGGAGCGGCGCCGCGGCACACGGGGCTCGGGCATGCCCGGCCCCCCGGCCGCGGGCCGCCGCTCGGAACGCACGGTGCTCACGGCACCCCCCCGTCGCCCACGGCTCTCCCCGTCCTGCCCCACGCGCCCCGGGCCGTCCCCGGGGCGGGAGTTCATCCGATCCGGGTCAGCTTGCGCCCGAAGTCCGGCTCCACCAGATCCTCACCCAGCACCACCGGGACCTTCACCTCGCCCTGGCCGCCGCCGGTCGTCAGCACCCCGACCTTCTCACCGGCCTTCCCCGCGTGCGGCAGCGGCGTGCCGCCGTCGCCGATCCGCAGGTCCACCGTCAGCCCGGTCCAGCCGATCGCGGTGACGTCCTTCGTCGCCAGCACCGGGGTACGGCGGCCGAGCCGGTCGTCCACGTACCCGACGACCTGGCCCTTCTTCACCACCGTCACCGCCTCCAGCACGTCCTGCGCCTTCGCCATCAGCGCCGCGCCCGCGTCCAGGGCGCCGGTGAGGATGGAGTTGTCGCGGGCGGCGGGCGGCTGGGCGAGGACGGCGCCGACGACCAGCTGCGTGGTGCCGTTGATCTGCCGCTCGGCGGCGAAGAGCAGGTTGCCGCCGGCCTTGGTGGTGGTGCCGGTCTTGATGCCGACGACGCCGTTCGCCGGGACCAGGTGGTTCCAGTTCTGGTGGGAGGCGCCCAGGCTGTCCTGGTACTTCGGCAGCCGCACGACCTCCTTGAACAGGGGCTCCTCCATGGCCGCCTTGCCGAGTCGCACCTGGTCGGCGGCGGTGGAGACGGTGGTGTGGTTCAGGCCGCTGGGGTCGGTGTACGTGGTGTCGCGCATCCCCAGCTCCTTCGCGGTCTTGTTCATCTTCGCCACGAAGTCCTTCTCGGAGCCGGCGTCCCACCGGGCCACCAGCCGCGCCACGTTGTTGGCCGAGGGGAGCATGATCGCCTCCAGCGCCTCACGCTGGCTGATCTTCCGGCCCGCGCGTACGTAGACGGTGGACTCGCCGTCCGTCTCCGACAGCCCGGCCTCCTCCTCGGCCCTGCGGTCGACGGGGATCATCGCGCCCTTGCTCCCGGCACGCACCGGGTGGTCGCGCAGCATCAGGTAGGCGGTCATCACCTTGGCCACGCTGGCGATCGGCACCGGCTTCTGCTCGCCGTGCGTCCCCAGGTCGCCGAGGCCCACCACCTCCACGGCCGCCTGCCCCGACCGGGGCCACGGCAGCTTCGGGTCCTGGCCGCCGAAGGTGTACGGGGTCTGCGCGGTGAGCACGATGGCCGGCGCGGGCAGCGGGCGGGCGAGCTGCACCACGGCGAGCACGACCGCGAGCAGCACGACCAGCGGCGTCCAGATCTTGATCCGGCGCACGATGGTGCGCAGGGGGGTCTCCGGCGGTGGCGGGGTGTTGGTCAGCTCGGCGAGCAGGTCTATGGGCCGCGCGTAGGGGGGCAGCGGCTGCTGCGAGGTGCGCTCGCTGCTCTCGGCGGGCAGGGGGGCGAAGACGGACGTGGGCTCGGACGCGGGCTTCGCGGGCGCGGGTACGAGCGCCGCGGCGGGCTCGGGCTTGGGTTCGGGCTTCGGTTCGGGCTTCGGTTCGGGCTTGGGCTCCGGCTTCGCGGCCGGCAGCCGGATGGCGGTCGTCGGCTGGTCGCGGGGGCGCTCGGGCTTCGCGTCCGTTACGGGCGCGGCTTCCGCTTCCGGCTCGGCGGGCGCGGCGTCCTCGATGGCGGCAGCGTCCGCGGGCTCAAGCTCGGCTTCCGCTTCCGCTTCGGCGTCCGTTACGGGCTCGGCGTCCGTTACGGGCTCGGCGTCCTCGTCCGCCTCCGTGACGGGCGCGGCGTCTTCGGGCGCCGCCGGCTCGGCTTGCGCGTCCGCCTCGGGCTCGGCGTCCGCCTCAAGCTCGGCTTCCGCTTCCGGTTCGGCGTCCGTTACGGGCTCGGGCTCGGCGTCCGCCTCGGGCTCCGCGCCCTCCTCCGCAGAGGCCAGTGCGACCCACGCCGTCACGGCGGCACGCAGCCGGTCATCGGTCTTGGGCTCGACGGCCGGCTCAGCTTCCGCTTCCGGCGCGGACCCGGCGTCCGACTCGGACTCGGCGCCCTCCGGCTCGACATCCGCCTCGGGCTCCGGCTCGACATCCGCCTCGTCGTCCGCCTCAGCCTCGGGAGCGTCCGCCTCCCGCGCCGCCGGCACCGCCGCAACCGCGTCCGCGGGCGCCGCGTCCTCTCGTACAGCCTCGGAGGAATCCGACGCCTCCGACGTGCCGACCTCGTCCGGCAGCGACAACGCAAGCCGCGGATCGACGGACCCGGCGGACCCGCCCTCCGTCTTCCGCTCCTCGGTAGTCGTAGTCGCCGCCCCCGACGACTGCTGCTGCTCCGACTTGTCGGGGGACTCGCCCGCCACCGGTTCCTCCTTCGAACACCGCACCACCCGGCGCCCCACCCTACGGGTAGCCGGTGGTGCGTCCGCCGCGCTTCTCCCCTATGACGAGAACGACATACCTACTGGTTCCCGTACAAAGCGCGCACGCGCTCTCGACAGATGAATGTGAGAGGGGTCACCCTGTCGTACATCCACGCGGGGAGGCATGGATGGGCAAGAGCCGCAGAAACATTCCGGAGGAGCTCCTGCTGCTCGCTCTGGACCCGGCCACGGGTACCACAGCGCAGCCGCAGTCGCTCGATCTCGGCCTGGCCGGTGCACAGCTCGTCGAGCTGGCGCTGGCCGGACGGATAGCCCCAGACGGGGATCGTATCGCCGTGGTGCTGCCACGGCCGACAGGAGATCCGACCTTGGATCACGCGCTGGAACTGCTGCGCCGACGCGGCAGTCCCGTTCGCGCCGTGAACTGGATCGGCGGGCCCCGGCTGGGGCTGCGCCAGACCTATCTCACCCATCTGGAGCGGTGCGGCATGGTGCACGCCGTGACCGGCCAGATGTGCGGGGTGCTGCCGACGACGCGCTACCAGGCGTCCGACTCGGCCGTCTGCCGGGACATCAAGGCCCGGCTGGACACGGCGATCCGCACCGGCGTCCCGCCGGACTCGCGGACCGCCGCCCTGGCCTCGCTCGCGCACGCGATCGGGCTGGGCAAGCACCTTTACCCGGGGAACGAGGGGCGTTCCTCGCGCTCCCGCCTCCGGGACCTGATCCGGCACGATCCGATGGGCGGGCTGGTGGCGCACGCCGTGATGGACGTGCAGAACGGCGTCGGCGCGCAGCCGCGCCGGGGTCCGGGCGGCGGCCGCAGGACCGGCCTGCACCCGGAGCCGTCGGGGCTGCAGCGGCATCCGGGGATGTCGGTCCGTACCGCGATGGCCCGCTAGCCGGGAGGGCCGAGGGACGGCCCGGCCGAGACGGACCCGGCGCTCCCGCCGCACTGCGGGAGCGCCGGGATCCCCGCAGGCCGGAGCGGGGACGCGAAATCCGACCCCGCCCCGCCCCGTCCGGTCAAGCCATCGGCTGGACAGGGCGCTTTTTTCACCGGAGGCCAGCGCCGCGACGCGCAGGAGTGGCAGTCTGCTGCGCAGTAGTTCGGACACATCGCGGCTCGGAGGTGCAACTCCCTTGGCGTCCCTCGTCAATCCCACGGTCAGGCGGCGTCGACTCGGTATGGAGCTGCGCAGGCTGCGTGAGGAACGGGGGCTGACCGCGGAGCAGGTGGCGGAGCGCCTGCTGGTCTCGCAGTCGAAGATCTCCCGGCTGGAGAACGGCCGGCGCAGCATCAGCCAGCGCGACGTACGCGATCTGTGCGGGGTGTACGAGGTGGCGGACCAGCGCGTCGTCGACTCGCTGATGGAGATGGCCAAGGACTCCCGCCAGCAGGGCTGGTGGCACGCCTTCGGGGACATGCCCTACAGCGTCTACATCGGCCTGGAGACGGCCGCGTCCTCGCTGCGGGTGTACGAGTCGCTGATCATCCCCGGCCTGCTGCAGACCCCGGCGTACGCGGAGGCCGTGATCCGCGGCGCCCTGCCGGAGGTCGCCCAGGCGGACGTGGAGAAGCGCGTGAAGGTCCGGATGCGCCGCCAGGAGCGGATACAGGACCCGGACGGCCCGCTGCGGCTGTGGGTCGTCGTGGACGAGTCCGCGCTGCGGCGCGAGGTCGGCAGCCGGGCCGTCATGCGCGAACAGCTCGACCACCTGGTGGAGTTGTCCAAGGAGCCGCACATCACCCTCCAGGTCATCCCCTTCACGATGGGCGCGCACCCGGGTGTGACCGGGCAGTACGCGATCCTGGAGTTCGCGGACACCTCCGACTCCAGCGTGGTCTACCTGGAGGGCGTGACGAGCGACCTCTATCTGGAGAAGTCCAACGACGTGCAGAGCTACAGCATGATGTACGAGCATCTGCGCGCGCAGGCGCTGAGCGCCGAGGAGACCCGCCGCTTCGTCCTGGACGCGGCGAAGGAGTACGCGCGTTGACCCCGCCCGTAGCTGATCGGCGGCACAGTACACCCCGCCCCTAGCTGCGGGGAAGGGATGGCCGGAAGAAGCCATCCTGTCGAGTGAAAGTCATCTTCGGGTCGTGATGTTGGGGAGTAGCGTCGGACAGGCGTTGAAGAACGGATCAACGCACGTACGCCGACAGGCGAGTTCCCCACTGGCAGTAACCGGAGTGAACATGACTATCCAGCAAGGAGCCACGCAGGAGTGGACCAAGTCGTCCTACTCCGCCGGTAACGGCGCGTGTGTCGAGATCAAGTCCCCTACCCAGGGCCTTGTTTCGGTCCGCGACTCCAAGGACCCCCAGGGTCCGACACTGGACTTCGGACCGGAGTCCTGGGTGGCGTTCGTCACCGCGGTGAACGACGGGGCGTTCGAGGCGGCCTGAGCCGCCCGTCCGTCCGGCACCGCCGCTCAGACGCCCTCTCGACCGGCACGCCGTCCTGGGCGAGGGGGCGCGGCGGTGCGGACTCCCGCCGACTCCCGCCGCCTCCCGCCGGTCCAGGGGAGGTTCGCCGTGGTTCAGTCCCGCGGATAGCGGGCCTGCCAGCCCGGGGCCATGTGCTCCGCCGTGTGCAGGGCCGCGCCGTGGGTCATCTCCAGCGCGAAGTCGTCGGCGAGTTCCAGGATCGTGCCGCGTCCCTCCAGCTCCGCCAGCCAGGCCGGCGGCAGCACGGTCTCCCCGTGCAGGGCGCCCAGCAGGTTCCCGCAGATCGAGCCGGTGGAGTCGGAGTCCCCGCCGTGGTTCACGGCCAGCAGCAGTCCGTGGGTCACGTCCTCGGCGACGAGCGCGCAGTACAGCCCCATGGCCAGCGCCTCCTCGGCGACCCAGCCCTCCCCCAGCTCGGCCACCCGCTCCGCGCTCGGCGCTCCGGTACGTACCTGGGCCAGCGCCCGCTGCAGGGCGTGCGCCGTCTCCTCGTGGCCGGGCTGCGCGGCCAGCAGCGTCAGCGCGCGGTGGGCGGCGGCGGGAAGGCTCTCCCCGCGCACCAGGCCGTGGACGATCACGGCGAAGGCGGCGGCGGAGAGGTAGCCGGTGGGATGGCCGTGGGTCTGGGCGCCGCACTCGGCGGCGAGCTGGAAGACGAGGTGCGGCTCCCAGCCGACCAGCAGGCCGAAGGGCGCCGAGCGCATCACGGCGCCGCAGCCCTTGGAGTCGGGGTTCTTGGGGGCCGCCAGGGTGCCGGCCGTCTCGTCCGCGAGGCCGGAGAGGCAGGCGTTGCCGGGGGCGCGCTGGGCGTAGAGCCACTCCTGGGCGGCCAGCCAGCCGGTGTCCGCCTTGCGCTCGTCGGGGCCCCAGTCGTGCTGGGTGGCGTACCAGCGGCGGTGGGCGGCGTGCACGTCGGACGGCGGGTGCCAGGCGCCGACGTCGCGTCTGACCTGGGCGCGGATGAGGCCGTCCACGGTGAAGAGGGTCATCTGGGTGTCGTCGGTGACGGCGCCTCGTCGGCCGTAGGCCGGTACATAGTCCGTCACGCCCTGCGGGCCGTACTTCTCGCGGATCGACTCCAGGGAGTCGAACTCGATGCCTGCGCCCAGGGCGTCGCCTATCGCGCCGCCGAGCAGGCTGCCGCGGACTCTGCTGCGGAAGTCCTGCTGTTCTGCGCGCCCCCACGCGGTGTTGGTCATGCGGTGCACGATAACGCCTTCGGCGGTTTCGGTCCTGGGGTTGCGTCGCGCTGCGGGGGCTTCGCCCCCGGCCCCCCGGATCGCTGCTTCGCAGCTCTGGCCTCAAACGCCGGCCGGGCTGTGTTGGCGCTTTCGCGCCTCGTCCTCGCTGCATCCGATAGCGGGCTCCGCCCGCGGGCCGGACGGGCTGGGGGGTTCGTCGTGTACGTCCGACTCCTCAGTCTCCATCGGTGCGTTCACTCCAACACCGGCAGCAGCTCCGGCAGTTGGCCGTCATGGCGGCGGGCCGTCGCCGTTCTTTCCGGGGGGACCTCGCCGTACAGCGTCGTGCGGGGGCGCGTCGGGCGGCCCGCGAGGGTCGCGATGTGCTCCAGGTCGCTGATTGCCTGGTGGGAGCCGTAGGAGGAGCCCGCCATGCGGGAGATCGTCTCCTCCATCAGCGTGCCGCCCAGGTCGTTGGCGCCGCTGCGGAGCATGCGGGCCGCGCCCTCTGCGCCCAGTTTGACCCAGCTGGTCTGGATGTTCGGGATGTGCGGGTGCAGCAGGAGGCGGGCCATCGCCGTCACCGCGCGGTTGTCGCGTTCCGTCGGGCCGGGGCGGGCGATGCCCGCGAGGTAGACGGGGGCGTTGGTGTGGATGAAGGGGAGGGTGACGAACTCCGTGAAGCCGCCCGTGCGCTGCTGGATCCGCGCGAGCAGGCGCAGGTGGGTGAGCCAGTGGCGGGGCTGGTCCACGTGGCCGTACATCATCGTGGCCGAGGAGCGCAGGCCCAGCTCGTGGGCGGTGGTGACGACCTCCACCCAACTGGCCGTCGGCAGCTTGCCCTTGGTGAGGATCCAGCGCACCTCGTCGTCGAGGATCTCCGCCGCCGTGCCCGGGATCGAGCCCAGGCCCGCCTCCTTCGCGGCGGTCAGCCACTCGCGGATCGACAGGCCCGTGCGCGAGGCGCCGTTGACGACCTCCATCGGCGAGAACGCGTGCACGTGCATCCCCGGCACCCGCTCGCGCACCGCGCGTGCGAGGTCGAAGTACGCGGTGCCGGGCAGGTCGGGGTGGATGCCGCCCTGCATGCACACCTCCACCGCCCCCACCTCCCACGCCTGTTGGGCGCGGTCGGCGACCTGGGCGAGGGAGAGGGTGTAGGCGTCGGCGTCGGTGCGGCGCTGGGCGAAGGCGCAGAAGCGGCAGCCGGTGTAGCAGACGTTGGTGAAGTTGATGTTGCGGGTGACGATGTACGTCACCTCCTCGCCCACGACGTCTTGGCGCAGCCCGTCGGCGATCCGGCAGAGCGCGTCCAGCGCCTCGCCGTCCGCGTGCAGCAGCGCCAGCGCCTGGGCGTCGGTCAGCTTCTCCGGGTCGTCCGCCGCCTGGGCCAGCGCGGTCCGTACGTCCGCGTCCAGCCGCGAGGGCACCATGCCGGGCGCCGCCGCCTCGCGCAGGGCGCCCCAGTCCCCGTACACCGAGTCGAAGTCGGTGCGGCGGTCGTCGCTGCGGCCCTCGGTGTCGATGGTGCGGTGCAGGTCCGTACGGCCGGTCGGCGTGGCCGTGAAGCCGCCGTCCGGCTCCTGCCAGGGCAGGCCCCGGACCGGGGCGCCGGGGCGGGCCAGGCCGGTCCGCGGGTCGGCCAGTGCGGTGACGTGCGGGAGGATGCGCGGGTCGAGCCAGGGCTCGCCCCGGGTGACGAACTCCGGGTAGACGCAGAGGCGTTCGCGCAGCTCGAAGCCCGACTCGGCTGATTTCGCAGCCAGTTCGTCGATACGGGGCCATGGGCGCTCGGGGTTGACGTGGTCGATCGTCAGCGGTGAGACGCCGCCCCAGTCGTCGACGCCGGCCTCGATCAGGCGGGTGAACTCGGCGTCCACCAGGTTGGGGGGCGCCTGGATGCAGGCCGCCGGGCCCAGCAGGTGGCGGGCCACGGCCACCGTCGCCACCAGGTCGTCCAGCTCCGCGTCCGGGCGGGCGCGCATCGCCGTGTCCGGCTTGGCGCGGAAGTTCTGGATGATCACCTCCTGGATGCCGTGGTAGGCGCGGGCGATCCGGCGCAGGGCGAAGAGGGATTCGGCGCGCTCTTCGTACGTCTCGCCGATGCCGATCAGCAGGCCGGTGGTGAAGGGGACGGAGGAGCGGCCGGCGTCCTCCAACACCCGTAGCCGCACGTCCGGTTCCTTGTCCGGGGAGCCGTAGTGCGGGCCCCCCGGCTCGCTCCACAGGCGGGTCGCCGTCGTCTCCAGCATCATCCCCATCGACGGGGCCACCGGCTTCAGGCGCTGGAGGTCCTGCCAGCTCAGCACGCCTGGGTTGAGGTGCGGGAGCAGTCCCGTCTCCTCCAGGACGCGGATGGAGATCGCCCGCACGTAGGCGAGGGTGTCGTCGTAGCCGTGCGCCTGGAGCCACTCGCGCGCCTCCGGCCAGCGGGCCTCGGGCTTGTCGCCGAGGGTGATGAGGGCTTCCTTGCAGCCGAGTTCGGCTCCGCGGCGGGCTACGGCCAGGACCTCGTCCGGGGACATGAACATCCCGTGGCCCTCGCGGCGCAGCCTGCCGGGGACGGTGGCGAAGGTGCAGTAGTGGCAGGTGTCGCGGCACAGGCGGGTGAGCGGGATGAAGACGCTCTTGGAGTACGTGATGACGCCCGGGCGGCCGGCTTGTGCCAGGCCGGCGTCGCGGACCGCGGCGGCTGAGGTGCACAGGGCTGCCAGGTCCGCGCCTCTGGCCTGGAGGAGGACCGCTGCCTCTTCGGTGTTCAGGGCTACGCCGTCGCGGGCGCGCTTGAGGGCGCGGCGGGTTGCTGTCGCGGTCATTCTCCGAGGATACGGGGGGCTTCGGCGGTGTTCGTGGGTGGCGCTTCGTGCTTGTGGGGCGGGGCTTCGTCCTGTGGGGGCGGGGCCTCTCCGCGACAACTCCGAAAAGCCATAGGGATTGACTTGCCATCGGTCGATTTGCTGCTCTGTCGGGGGCCTGCGTTGCGGTGCGTCTTTTCGGAGTCGTCGCTCCGGGCCCCTCCCTTGGGTAGGGCGGCTTCCTGTTGCGCTCGGGGTGCGTTCTCGATCCGGGCCCCTCCCTTGGGCGGGTGGGTTCCTGGTGCGCTCGGGGGGATCTACTGCGCCTCTGGGGCGTTGTGCTCGGGGGCCGTGTGGGATTTGAGGGGGATTTGAGGGAAGTCTCGTTCGGTGCGTGGCTAATGTCCGCTTCGTGGTTGTGAACGTCCAAAACTGCCGCTGACTGCGGGGCGCGGGGGGTGCAGACTGTGGCGGTGCGGTTGTCTGCCTCGGGGAGGGGGTTGGTGATGGGCGAGGAGATCAGCGGTGGCGGTCACCGGGACGACGGGGAGTTGTCCTTCCATGTCCTGGGGCCCGTGCGGGCCGTTCGCGGTGGTGTCGAGTTGGCCACCGGGTCGCCGCAGCAGCGTTCCCTGCTCGCCGCCCTGCTGCTGCGCGACGGACGCACCGCCACCGTGCGGGAGTTGGTCGACGCGCTCTGGGGCGACGCTCCGCCGGAGCACGCGGTGGCGACCATCCGCACCTACGCCTCCCGGCTGCGCAAGGCGCTCGGCGCCGGCACGCTGACCAGCCGGGCGGGCGGGTACGCGGCCGTGCGCGCGCCGGGGAGCCTGGACGCCGAGCGGGCGCAGGCGCTGGGCGCCGAGGCCGAGCGGGCGGCGGCGGACGGCGACCTCGCGCGTGGGCGCGCCCTGTACGCCGAGGCGCTCGCGCTGTGGGACGGCGAGTCGCTGGCCGGCGCGCCGGGGCCGTACGCCGAGACCCAGCGCGTACGGCTGGCGGAGCTGCGGCTGACGCTGCTGGAGCACCGGGTGCGCCTGGAGTTGGAGGCGGGCTGCCACGCCGACGCCATAGCCGAGCTGACCGCGCTCAGCGCCGCGCACCCGCTGCGGGAGCGGTTGCGGGAGCTGCTGATGCTGGCCCTCTACCGCAACGGGCGCCAGAGCGAGGCACTGGCCGTCTACGCCGACACCCGCCGCCTGCTGCGGGGCGAGTTGGGCGTCGACCCGCGGCCCGAACTGTCGGAGCTCCAGGCCCGCATCCTGCGCGCGGACCGCACCCTGACCGCACCGGCCCCTCCCTCCGCCCCCGCCACCGAGCGCACCTTCGTACGCCCTTCCCAACTGCCCGCTTCTGTCTCCGACTTCACCGGTCGGATGGCCTATGTGGACGACCTGTCCAAGCAGTTGTCGACCACCGGAGGCAGCGTGATGGCGGTGTCCTCCGTGTCCGGGATCGGCGGTGTCGGCAAGACCACCCTCGCCGTCCACGTCGCCCACGCGGCCCGCGAGAGCTTCCCCGACGGCCAGCTCTACGTCGACCTTCAGGGCTCAGGCCCCTCCCCCGCCGAACCCGGCACCGTCCTGGCCGCCTTCCTGCGCGCGCTGGGCGCCCAGGACGCCGAGATACCCGACGGCCTGTCCGAGCGCGCCGCGCTCTACCGCTCCACCCTGGCCGGCCGCCGGGTGCTGGCGCTGCTGGACAACGCCCGCGACGCCGCACAGGTACGCCCGCTGCTGCCGGGCACCCAGGGCTGCGCGGCGCTCATCACCTCCCGGGGCCGGATGCCCGACCTCGCCGGCGCGCACCACGTCGACCTCGACGTGATGAGCCCGGTGGAGGCGATGGAGCTGTTCGTGCGGATCGTCGGCGAGGACCGCGTCGCCCCCGAACGCGAGGCCGCGATGGACGTCGTCGGCCGCTGCGGCTACCTCCCCCTCGCCATCCGCATCGCCGCCTCGCGCCTGGCCGCCCGCCGCACCTGGACGGTCTCCACCCTGGCCGCCAAACTCGCCGACGAGCACCGGCGGTTGGACGAACTGCGCGTCGGCGACCTCGCCGTCAAGGCCACCTTCGAGCTGGGCTACGGCCAACTCCCGCCCGCCCAGGCCCGCGCCTTCCGCCTGCTGAGCCTGGCCGACGGCCCCGACATCTCCGTCCACGCCGCGGCGGCGATGCTCGTACTGGATCCGGACGCGGCCGAGGACGTGCTGGAGGCCCTGGTCGACGCCAGCCTCCTGGAGTCCACCGCGCCCGGCCGCTACCGCTACCACGACCTGGTGCGGCTGTACGCCCGCGAGTGCGCGGAGCGCGACGAGCAGCCGCCGACGGAGCGGACGGCGGCGCTGTCGCGGCTGCTGGACTTCTATCTGGCGACGACGGCGGGGGTGTACGCCCTCAGCCGGCCGGGCGACCCGCTGCTGGCCCACATCGGCCCGCTGGCGGCGTCCACCCTGCGGGTCGAGGACGGCAGCCTGAGCCAGGAGTGGCTCTTCGTCGAGGCCGACTGCGTACTCGCGACGGCGCGCCGGCACACAGCGGGCGCCTCCCTGGGCCGGGCGGTCGACCTGCTGCTGGCCGCCGTCGACCTCGCGGAGTCCGGGGTGTACTCCCAGCAGTTCAACCAGGTCGCCACCCTGGCCCTGGAGGCAGCGCGGCAGGAGGGCGACGCCCGCGCCGAAGGACGCGCCCACACCGTCCTGACCTTCGCGCACACCTTCTCCGGCCGCTTCGAGGAGGCGGACCGGCACGCGACCCGGGCGATGCTGCTGGGACAGGCGTGCGGCGATGTGTTCGTGTGCAGCCGCGCGGCCAATGACCGGGGGGCTGTCAACACGGTCCTGGGCAACTACCCGACGGCAGAGTCCTGTCTGCAGATCGCGCTCAACGCCTTCCGTACGGACGGCAGCCTCTCCGGGGAGGCCAGCGCACTCAGCAACCTCTCCCGCATCCACGCCAGGACCGGACGTCAGGAAAGTGCGATCCAGCTGGCCGAGAAGGCGGTGGCCCTCTACCGGGAGCTGGGAGCCTCGCTCCAGACCGCCAACGCGCTGTACGCGTTGGGTATCGCCCTCACCGGGGCAGGACGTGCGGAGAGCGCGGTGCAACGCCTCTCCGAAGCGGTGGAGACCTTCCGGGAGCACCGGATGCGGCTGTGGCAGGCGATGGCACTGCTACGGATGGCCGAGGCCCACCTGGTCGGTGAGGCCCCCGCCCAGGCAGCCGCACTGGCGGACGAGGCGTTCGCCCGACTCCACGGCATCGGCGGCGACTGGTACTCCGCCAATGTCCTGGTGGTACTGGGACGTGCGCTGGAGCAGATCGGTCAGCACGGTCGGGCCCAGGCGTGCTGGAGCCAGGCCCTGGCCCTCTACGAACAGACGGGTTCGGACGAGGCGGCATCCGTGCGGGCTCTCATGTCCCCTACTCCGGCGCTCTGACCTGGCATCTCACCCATGAACGTGCGCGTTCATCGAACGTTTATCGCCTTGCGCCATTCTTGTTCTTGCGGCTCCCGATGTCGGGGGGCACGGGGGTCGCACGCCAGGCCGTACGGGGGACCACACGAATGCGCGGCCTGATGGGGCGGCTGTCCGACGACCCGCGGGGGAGTCGTCGGCCAGCCGCCCACCTCAGCAGATCGACACCTTGGAGAACAGCCATGGCGAACGACCCGACGGTCACCGAGAAGAACGACAACCTCCACACCCCGGCTCCGCCCGCCGACGACACGACGGTCGCGGGCACTGACACGGAGAAGAAGGGGAAGGCGGAGAGCACTGACGGGACGCCGATCCAACCGACGAACCTCCACACGCCGTAAGGCGCCCGCACCACCGCCGGACGGACGGGCCGGCCGCGACGCCGGGAGGGGGGTCGTCGCGGCCGGCCCGTCCGGCGTTCCGGGCACCTCTGCGAGGAGGCGCCGAGGGGGCTTGGCACCGCGTGCCGGTAACTTCCGTTCGCTGCATCCCAGTTGGCTGACGCATCCGTCGTATCGTCCGGCGTCGCCGCCCGCCCCGAAGGCCCAACCCGAAGGATGTCCATGACTCCCGCTAAGAAGACCCTCCTCGCCGCCACCGCCGTCCTCGCCGCCGCCCTGCTGGGCGCCGGCTCCGCCACCGCCGCCCTCGCCGGCGAGGGACACATGCCGGTCTCGCCGAAGGACGGCAGCGTCGTCCTGGCCAACCTCCACATGCCGGTCACCCCGGCTCCCTGAACCACCCCGCCGCAGGCCCGGACCGGCGCACCGCCGGTCCGGGCCTGCGGTGCGCCACCGCCCCCTCGTCCGTACGGCGTCGGGGCGGGCGCGGATGCGGGGCTCCCCCGTCCGGCGTAGCGTCGGAGGCGGAGTGGGTGCTTGTGCGCCCTGCCCCGAGCTGAGCGGAGGCGAGTGGAGATGCCACGGAACGCCGCGTCGACGATGCGCTACGGCGCCGGAGGACTCGTGGTGCTGCTGGGCGCCGCGATCGCCCTCTACAGCCCCTTCCGGTCCTGGTACAACGGCCGGCACGGGCGGTACTACAGCGTCGACGACCTCTTCGGCGGCATCAGCGACACCCGCGCCGTGCTGATGGAGTCGCTCTTCGTCCCCATGCTGGTGGTCGCCGTGCTCGCCCTGCTGGGGGTGCTGATGCGCTCGCGGATCCTCACCGCGCTCTCCGGGCTGCTCGTGCTGGCCACCGTCGTGACGTGGATGGTGCGCGTGGGCCAGGTCTCCGACGGGATCAGGATCACCACCAGCGGCAGCGGCCTGGGCATGGGCGTCCTGGGCGCCCTCTTCGGCGCCCTCGCGATCCTGGCGGGCACGGTCCTGATGGGCAGCCGCCGCGCGGCCGGCGCCCAGAGCACCGGCAAGCACGCCCGCGGCGCCCCGGCCCCGGTGCCGGTGGGCGAGCAGCACTGGGAGGAGCGGCAGCACGCCGGGGACGCCCACCACGGCGCCCCGGACGAGCACCCGGAGGAGGGCCCGTACGTCCAGGACCCCGTCCACCCCCCGCCCGAGCACGACACCGCGCAGCAGCCCACCGCCGACAGCGGCAAGCTCCTGCACTTCCGCAAGCGCCACACCGCGGACCAGCCGCAGGCGGACGCGGACACGAGTACGGACACGGGTACGGACACAGGCGGCCAGGAGGACAGCGGCGACCACCGCAACGCCGCGTAACCGAGGCCACCCGATGATCCGGTCGGCTGCCGCTCCCGCGAGCGGCAGCCGGCCGGATCTCCCGTCCCCTCACCCGATCGTCACCACCCGCGCCCACGCCGGCGGCCCCTGCGGCACGTAGTCCGGATCGTGTTCGCGTACGCGCGCGGGGCGGGGGAAGAGGCCGACCACCGTGCGGCAGGGCGGCGGCGCGGAGGGCCAGGGGGTCTGGCCGTCGGTGAGGGCGACGACCACGTCCGGGCGGCTGCGCAGAGCGGCGGCGAAGCCGGAGCGCAGGTCCGTACCGCCGCCGCCGATCAGCTCCATGCTCTCCGCGCGGCAGAGCGGGACCGCGATCCCGGCCGCCGCGTCGCAGGAGACCACCGAGACCAGGTCGCGCCGGCCGCCCACCGCCCGGGCGATGGCCGCCACCTCCAGCAGCGCGCCGCCCAGTTCGGCGTCGCTCACCGAGCCCGAGGTGTCGATCACGACGCAGACCCGGGGCGGTCGGCGGCGCAGGCTCGGCAGGATCACCCCGGGCACACTGGCCGAGCGCCGGGACGGGCGCCGGTAGCTGTGGTCCTCCCCCACGCCCGGCGCGCCCGCCGCCGAGCGGACCGCCGCGCCCAGCAACTGCCGCCAGGGCTGCGGCGGATGGAACGCCTCGTCCGCCCAGCGCCGCCAGCCCTCCGGCGCGTCCCCCGGCTGTCCCCTGATGCCCTCGGCGACCCGGAAGCGGACCGCGTCGCGCTGCTGGCGGCTCAGCCCGTGCGCCCCGTCGGCCCCCAGCTCCCAGGGCCGCCGCTGCCCGTCGGCGCCGCTGCCGCAGTCCAGCCACGCCAGGTCGGCGGCGAGCCCGGACATCGACGCGGTGCGCAGGTACTCCTCCATCAGCAGCCCGGTCGGCAGCCGCAGCAGCGACGGCAGCACCGCGCCGGCCGGCCGGGGAAGGCCGTCGCCGTAGATGTCGTCGTTGATCTCGAAGTCGGCGGCGATGTTGCGCCGCAGCCGCTCGCCGGGCCCGTACTCCTCGTGCTCGCGCGCATAGCGCTCGCCGCGCCCGTGGTGGTCGCGCAGCAGGTGGGAGACCTCGTGCACCCAGACACCCGCCAGTTCCGCCACGGGGGTACGGGCCACGAAGGCGGGTGAGACGTAGCAGCGCCAGTGGACGTCCACCGCCATCGTCGGCACCGACCGGTCCGCCACCACGTGCAGCGCGAAGAGCGCGGCGGCGAGGTACGGGCGGACCTTGACCGCGTGCAGCCGGGCGGCCAGCAGCTTCTCCATGTCCAGCGGCAGTTCGGGCCCGGCGGCCCCCGGCGCCCCGGCCGGTACGGCGCGTACCGGACGCGGTGGCGCGGGCGGCGCCATCGGACGCGGCAGCGGACGCCGCACGGCCCCCGTCACCGGCGCACCGCCGCCGCGACTCCGGCCACCGAGCGGTCCGCCCGCCGGGTGAGGCCGACCACCGCCGCCAACCGCTCCATCGCCGCCGGCACCTCCCAGTCGTCGCGCCGCAGCGCGGCCAGCGCCGTCGCGGGGGCGACCAGCAGATCCGGGGCGCCACTCTCCATCGCCCGTACCAGCACCCCCCAGGCGGCCTCCCACCTGGCCCGCTCGGGCCGCGCCCCGACAGCGGCCACCACCGACTCCAGCGCGGCCTGGCGCAGGTCGCCCCGGACCGGCAGCTCGGCGGTGGGCGGTACGGCGAGCAGCGACTCGGGGTCGGGGAGGTCCATCCGGTCGAGGTGGGCGAGGAGTTCGAGCCCGGGGCCGTCGCCGACCGCGCCCCGTACCAGCAGCGCCAGCACCTCGCGCGAGACGTCGGCCGCCGTACCGAAGGCCAGCAGGGTCAGCGCCGCCTCCCAACTGCGGGGCGAGGGCCAGGCGCCGCCGCGCCGGGTCTCGGTACTGGGCAGCCGGTGGATGAGGGTGGGGCGGGCCCGCAGGAAGCCGCAGACCGCACGGCGGGCGAGGTCGACCGCCTCCGCCATCCGGTCGGGGTCCAGACGCGGCAGCTCGGCACGGGGCCAGACGCCGCCCAGGCCGCGTACCACCACCTCCGGATCGTGCACCCAGTACAGGTGGACGAAGCGGTTGGCCAGCGGCGGACTCAACTCCCAGCCGTCGGCCGCCGAGGCACGCGGATTGGCGGCAGCCACGATCCGTACGCCCGGCGGGAGTTGAAGCGTTCCCACCCGCCGCTCCAGGACGACCCGGAGCAGGGCGGCCTGGACAGCCGGAGTAGCGGTGGAGAGCTCGTCCAGGAAGAGCAGCCCCCGCCCGGCCCGCACCAGCTCCACCGCCCACTGCGGCGGAGCCATCGGCACCCCCTGGACAGCAGGATCATCCCCCACGACAGGCAGCCCGGAGAAGTCCGACGGCTCGTGGACGCTGGCGATCACGGTGGTCAGCGGCAGTTCGAGGGAGGCGGCGAGCTGGGTCAGCGCGGCGGTCTTGCCGATACCGGGCTCGCCCCACAGGAGCACGGGCAGATCGGCGGCGACGGCAAGGGTGAGCGCCTCCAACTGCTCGTCGGGACGCGCTTCCGTGGTGGTGGCACGCAGGCGGTCAAGGAGGCTGCCGGCAAGGGCGAGTTGGGCAGTGGAGGCAGCGGGCAGGAGGGCAGTGGAAGTCATGGTCATCACCTGGGAGAGGACAGGGGACGGTCGAGCCGCCCCGGAGGTCGGGAAGACATGCGGATGCGCGGATATGCGAATGACCGGTTGACCAGCCGGAGCGGCCAGTCGGCCAGAGCGGTCAGTCGGCCGGGGCGGTCAGTCGGCCAGAGCGGTACGGGGCCGCGACCGGGCGGCCCACCTGCGCCGCAGCTCGCGCGGCGTACGACGGTCAAGCCGCCGGCGACGGCCCGTACCGGAGGCACCCGCCACCGCACCGGGATGAACGTCGACGAGCCCGGAACGGAAGAGACCATGCTCGATCCGACGCGCGGCGGCCGACTCCAACTCAGCCCGCAGCGGCCCCTCACGCAGGACAGCGCCGGGGCCGAGCAACCCCTCGACCACGGCCAGCGCACCGGCGATATCACCGTGCCCGAGCCGCTCACGAACGGCGGGAAGCGCCTGCGGATCACGGTGCACCGCGTCGATCGCCCGCAGGCACGGCAACGGCGGCCCCCCGAGCGCCACCAGCAGCTCCTCACGACGCAGCTGGTCAGCATCATGATCGACAGCCGTCAGTACGCCATCCCGCAGGGCAATACGGTGACTCTCACCCCGGCACTCCACCCGGTGCGGATCACCGGAGCCGGAATCAGCCACGACCACCGGCCCCACGTCCGAATCAGCAACCCCACCCCACGCCCCCAACGCCGCCGCGACCAGCGGATGCAGCCGCTCAACCGCGACTAGCCCGGCCCGCAGCAGCTCAAGATCCGGCAGAGTCCGGGCAGCCATCTCCGGCAGTACGGGCAGCGCACGGACCTCCCCCGCCGAAAGCGTCCCCCGCAGCGGCCGGAGCACCGGAACATGACTGTCATCGGGAGCGACCAGCTCAAACACACCACGCCCCCGCGCACCCATCCGCACCACGAAGGCACCACGCGAACGCCCCTCGGAACGGAGCAGCAACTCGGCCTCAGCGGCCCAACGCCCCACAGCCCAGGGAGAGTCAGTACCCCACCCCGCACCACACCGCCGCGCCAGCTCCCCACTGCGCCCGGCATCCCAGAGATGCCGGTGCAGATCAAGCCGAAAGCGCCGATCGGGATGAGGGTGGGGATGGGAGTGACGGCCGGAGGCATCCCCCCGCACCCCCTCCCACAGGGCCAGGGAGATCCGCTGCCCGGCATCCGCCCGGGCCGGCGGAGTCCGTACCACCAGCACGGGCCCCCAACTGCCGTAATCAACAAGGGGGATGGTCAGCCCGGGCCGCAACCGCCCATCGGGGGCGACCCGAGGCAGATGCCACCGGAGCAGATCAGGCGCCAGAGAACGCAGATCAGCCCGAAGACATCGAGACATCTCGGTGCCGTATCGATCACGCACACCACACAGATCAAGATCGACATCAACACGGGCGGCAGCACAGGCCCCCGCCCAGTCACCACCCGCACGACGCGCGGCAGCGATCTCAATCATGGACGGTGGCACGGCGTACTCACGCACGCGCTGCCACATCAGCAAACGGTCAGGAATCGCATCCGCAAAGTGAGCTGCCATCAGCACTCACCCTGAGCGAACGATTCCCCCAATCCACACCGGAAGAAGTTCATCGCCACCATCGTAACCACGCCACCCCACCAGCACCAGCGAAAACCCGAGGCAAGAGCACTCCCAGAGCGCACCCACACCCGGCCGCCCAAGTAAGGGGCCCGGATCGAGAACGCACCCCGAGCGCAACAGGAACCCACCCGCCCGTGTGAGGGGCCCGGAGCGACGACTCCGAAAAGACGCACCGCAACGCAGGCCCCCGACAGAGCAGCAAATCGACCGATGGCAAGTCAATCCCTATGGCTTTTCGGAGTTGTCGCGGAGAGGCCCCGCCCCAGCGACGCGAAGAAGCCCGCTCCCGCCCCCGCCCCCGAAAAGGCGAAGCCTCACCGCCCCCGCCCAGTCCCCTCCGCCGCATCCAACGCGTAGACACACCGATCCTTGCTACAGGCATAAACCACCCCCGCCGCAGCAACAGGCGACCCGGTGATCTCACCCCCCGTCTCCAGCTTCCACCGCAACTGCCCCCCGACAGCATCCACCGCGTAAAGCCAGTGATCAGCAGACCCGAAGTGAACCCGCCCATCAGCCGCGACAGGCGAACCGACCAACTCCCCCCGGGTGGCAAAGCGCCACTTGGGAGTCCCCGCAACCGCGTCAAGCGTGTAGAGCGCGGGCCCGGAGGCAACATGCACCGCCCCACCGGCAACCAGCACAGGCTCGATGGAGTTACGCGCCTCGGTGGCGATCCGCCACCGCTCCCGCCCGTCGGAGGCGTCCAGGGCGTACACAGTGCCGAGGTAGTCGGCGAGGTAGACCCCGCCACCCCCCACAGCCGCCCCCGGCGCGAAGGCGGGCGGACACAGCAGCACCGCGGGCGTCTCGAAGGTCCACCGCAGCCGCCCGTACGCGGCATCCAGCGCCAGCACCCGCTTGCCCGCGCAGACGTACACCGCCCCGTCGGGCGCCGCGAGCAGCCGCACCGGCACCCCGCCGCAGGCCGCCGCGTCACCGACCGGGTACGACCAGCGCTCGGCGCCGGTACGCGCGTCCAGGGCACGCAGCCGGCCGTCCGCCCACAGGTAGACGGTGCCGGCGTACAGCACGGGCCCGGCCTCGGAGGTCTCGAACTCCGCCTGCGCGCCGGCCAGTTCCCACAGGGTGTCGCCGCTGAGCGCATCACGCGCCTGGACGCCGCCGCCACGCGTGCCGGTGACGACGACGCCGCCGTCGGCCCGCAGCGCGTACACCCAGCCGTCCACGGCGCGCCGCCAGCGCTCGGCGCCGTCGGAGGCGTCCAGGGCGTACAGGCTCGGCCCGTCGGAGGCGTGGATACGGCCGTCGGCCACGGCCATCGTCCAGGCGACCTCACGCGTCTTGAACTGCCGTCGCCCGGTGCCCACTTCAAGGGCGTGCACCTCGAAGGAGGTGACGTAGAGCAGGTCGCCCACCACCACAGGGGTGCCCCACACGTCGTTGGACATCCGGAAGCGCCACGGCCGCCAGTCCCCCGACGGCTTGGCCTCGGCGACCACGGGCGCGGGCCGCGTCTCGGGGACGGACGCGGCGACCCCGCCGGGAGGCCGCACCCAGCCGGAAACCGGATGCGGCTGCGGGGTCGTACGCAACCGCGCGGCGGTGGCGTCCTTCACCCGGGGCCCGGGACCGATCACGGCGACGGCGCCGGCGAGGCGCACCGCGCCGCCGGGCTCCTCCACGGCGACGGGCCCACGCGGAGGCTCGGACGGCGGTGGGGGCGGAGGGGGCGGAGGCGGCGACGGCCGCACCCCGTTGGACCGCCCCCCGCGCCGCTCCTCGATCATCGCGACGGCCGATCCGGGCAGCCACGCGGAGGCGGTCCCGGTGTCGTCGTCGCTGCCGGAGCTGAAGAGGTGGGGTGCCAGCATCTCCGTCAACTCGACCGGACTGGGCCGCCGTTCGGGAGCCATCCCCATGCACGCCTCGATCAGCGAGTGCAACTCGCCCGGCAGACCGGCCAGGTTGGGCCCCTCGCGCAGCAGCATGAAGACCGTCTCGACCGGGTTGCTGCCGTGGAAGGGCGCGTGGCCCGTACCGGCGAAGACCAGGGTGGAGCCGAGGGAGAAGACGTCGCTGGAGCCGGTGACGCTGCGCGAGTCGCGCGCCTGCTCGGGCGACATGTACGCGGGGGTGCCGACGGCCACGTTGGTCATGGTCAGGCGGGTGTTGGAGACGCCGGAGGCGATACCGAAGTCGATCACGCGCGGGCCGTCCTCGACGACGAGCACGTTGGAGGGCTTGAGGTCGCGGTGGACCAGCCCGGCACCGTGGATGGACTGCAGCGCCTCCGCGATGCCGGCGGCCAGCCAGCGCACGGCCTGCGGGGGCAGCGGGCCGCACTGGTTGACGATCTCCTCCAGGGAGGGCGCGGGGACGTACGCCGTCGCCAGCCAGGGCACGGCCGCGCGCGGGTCGGCGTCGACCACGGCGGCGGTGTAGAAGCCGCTGACGGAACGCGCCGCCTCGACCTCGCGCGTGAAGCGCACGCGGAAGAGCTGGTCCTCCGCCAGCTCGGTGCGGACCGTCTTGATCGCCACGCGGCGGCCGGACGGCGAGCGCGCGAGATAGACCAGCCCCATCCCCCCGGCCCCGAGCCGCGCGAGGACCTCGAACGGGCCGATCCGCCTCGGATCGTGCTGCGTCAGCTGCTCGACCACTTCCCTGCCACCTCCCCGTCGGGGCCCACCGGACCCCCGCCCGCACCAACCCCGTGCAGCTTCCCAGAAGCGGCGCCGCACCGTCGGTCCGCGGTACGCCCCGCCGTCCGGCCGTCGTGCACTCCCGCCGGACGTCCCGATTCTCCCCGCCGGACGCCGCGGTGGCGAACCCGGGGGCGGTTCACCGTGTCACGGTTCGCTCACACCGGGCCTGTTCGTCCCCTGCGGGCGGGCGTCCGCGCGGACATACGGGCGCACAGCGGCGCTCAGTTGACGCCGCGCGGGTGGGAGAGGACGGCGAACCGGGCGCCCTGGTTGTCGGTGAGGATCGCCCAGCGGCCGTACGGGCCCTCCCGCGGCTCCAGTTGCACGCGCCCGCCCAGCCGGCGCGCGACGGCGGCGGTCTCGTCGGCGTCGAAGACCCGGAAGTACAGCAGGTAGTGCGGCGGCATCTCGGCCGGGAAGAGCCCGCCGAGCACCTCGCGCCCGGCGACGGCGGTGTGTGCGCCGGGCTCGCTGCCGCGCGGGGAGAGCAGCCGGTGGCCGGGGGCCTGCGGCGACTCGCTGGGGGCGTAGCCGAAGACGGCCTCGTAGAAGGCGTCGACCGCCCGCGGCTCGCGGGTGTGGTTCTCCACCCAGCAGTACGAGCCCGGCTCGCCGGTGCGCTCGAAGCCCGCGTCGGCGTCGGAGCCGCCGGGCTGGCGGACGCCGAAGACCGAGCCGCCGGGGTCGGCCGCCGTCAGCGCCCGCCCGAGGCCGCCGACGCGCGCCGGGCCGGCGATGAGCTGCCCGCCGGCGGCGGTGACGCGCTGGGCGGCGGCGCCGAGGTCGGGGGTGGCGAAGTAGATGTTCCACGCGGTGGGCATCCGCCCGTCGGGCTTCGCGGCCAGGGCGGCGACCTTCGCGCCGTCGAGGTACGCCTCCGTGTAGCCGCCGTAGGACTCGGCGGGCTGACCGAAGGTCCAGCCCAGCAGCTCGCCGTAGAAGCGCTTGCCCGCCGCCGGGTCGCCGAGCGCGACATCGGCCCAGCAGGGGGCCCCTTCCGGGTACGGGGCTGCTGCCGAGGCCATCAAGACGACTCCCTTGGGCGGGCGACCGTCGCCCTGAGGTCAAGGTAGCGGTCGATCATGGAGCGCACCCATGAAACGATTCTGCGAACGTATGACTGATTTATCCGCTCCCGGCAGTCTCCCGCCGCCCCCGCCCGCCGAAACCCCTTCCCACCTGCCGTGCCACCCGTTCGACCCAGCCCGATCGCGGTGCGATCACCCGTCAGTAAGCTGACGGTATGACAGCACAGGTCCGCACGGTCGACGGCCGGATCGCGGGGCATCGAGGCCAGGCGACCCGCAGCAGGCTGCTGGAGAGCCTGGGCGAACTGCTCGCCTCCGCCCCGTACCGCGACGTGAAGGTGATCGACGTCGCGCGAAAGGCGGGTACCTCGCCGGCGACGTTCTACCAGTACTTCCCCGACGTCGAGACCGCCGTGCTGGAGCTGGCCGGCGACGCGGTCGCCGAGGGCGCCGCGCTGGGCCGGTGGGCGGGCGGGCAGAGCTGGACGGGCAAGGCCGGGGCGCGGAGCGCGGCGGAGCTGGTCGACTCCTTCCTCGCCTTCTGGCGCCGCAACGAGGCCATCCTGCGCGTGGTGGACCTCAGCGCCGCCGAGGGCGACAAGCGCTTCACCAAACTCCGCGCGAAGATCCTCACCCCGCTCGTACGGGCCCTGTCGGCCGGCGTCGAGGAGGTGCGGGCCAAGGGTGCCAAGGGCGACAAGAGCCCCAAGGGCACGGCGGACGAGTCCGCCTCCCCCACCGCCGTGGCCGGCTCGCTGGTCACCATGCTCGCGGCGACCGCGGCCCAGCTGCGCGGCTTCCAGGGCTGGGGCGTGAAGCAGGCGGAGCTGAAGCCGACGCTGGCGACGCTCGTCCAGCTCGGGATGACGGGGCGCAAGGGCGCCAAGTAGCGCCGCGCGAAGGCCGCCGCCCGGTGGGGCAACGGTCAAGTGATCCCCTCTTGACGGGTGTTCTACGCTCAGCCCCATGCCGATACCCCATGCCAAGCTCTTCGAGCAGGGGACACCCCATAGCCCGACCACCCCCGTGTACGTCATAGGCGCCGGCCCCGCCGGACTGGCCACCGCGGCCGCCCTGCGTACCAAGGGCGTGCGCGCCGTGCTGCTGGAGAAGGGCGCCACCCCCGGCGCCCGCTGGCCGGAGCACTACGACAGCCTGCGGCTGCACACCACCCGCGCCCTGTCCGGCCTGCCCGGGCTGCCGATCCCCCGCGCGTACGGGCGCTGGGTGGCCCGCGACGACGTCGCCCGCTACCTCGTCTCCTACGCCGAGCACCACGACCTCGAACTGGTCTGCGGCGTCGAGGTGGACCGTATCGAGCGCGAGGCGGCCGGGGACTGGACGCTGCACGCCACCGGCGGGCGCGTCCTGCGCTCCCCGACCGTGGTGGTCGCCACCGGCCGCAACCACACCCCGCGCCTGCCCGACTGGCCCGGCCGCGGCGGCTACACCGGCGAGTTGCTGCACGCCCGCGACTACCGCGGCGCCGAGCCCTTCGCCGGCCGCGACGTGCTGGTGGTCGGCGTGGGCAACACCGGCGCCGACCTCGCCGTCGACCTGGCGCGCGGCGGCGCGGCGCGGGTGCGCATCGCGGTGCGCAGCGCCCCGCACATCCTGCCCCGTACGACGCTGGGCTGGCCCGCGCAGCGCAGCGGCATCCTCCTGCGCCGGGTGCCGGTGCGCCTGGCCGACCGCCTCGCGGCCCGCGTCACCCGCCTGAGCAGCCCGGACCTGGGCGCGTACGGCATCCCCCGGCCGGCGAGCGGCCTGTTCAGCCGGGCGGCCCAGGGGTCGATCCCGGTGCAGGACACGGGGTTCGCCAAAGCGGTGCGCGAGCGCCTGGTGCTCCCGGTCCCGGCGGTGGAGTCCTTCGCGGGCGCGTCCGTACGACTGGCCGACGGCACGGAGATCACCCCCGACGCGGTGATCGCGGCCACCGGCTACGGACGCGGACTGGAGCCGCTGGTCGGCCATTTGGACGTCCTGGACGAGCGCGGCGCCCCGCGCACCCACGGCGCCGCCACCCTGCCGCAGGCGCCCGGGCTGCACTTCATCGGCTACACCAACCCGATCAGCGGCATGCTCCGCGAGATCTCCCGCGACGCGCGGCGGATCGCGGCGGCGCTGTCCGCCGGGCGGCGGGGGGATACCGCAAGCTGAGGGGCATGCACACCCCTGCGGACCCGCCCCCCGCCGAAGCCCCCACCGACGCCCCCGCCGAAGCCCCCGTCAAGGTCACCGCCTACGCCGCCCCCTTCGCCGGCGCCCCGCTGGAGCGCACCGTGATCGAGCACCGGCCGCTGGGCGGGCGCGACGTGCTCATCGAGGTCGCGTACTGCGGCATCTGCCACTCCGACATCCACCAGTCCCGCGACGAGTGGGGCGGCGCCCTCTATCCGATGGTCCCCGGCCACGAGATCGCCGGGACGGTGACCGCCGCCGGGCCGGAGGCAAGCCTGCACCGGGTGGGCGACCGGGTGGGGGTGGGCTGCTTCGTGGACTCCTGCCGTACGTGCGCGAACTGCCGCGCCGGGCTGCAGCAGTACTGCCTGGACACCCCGGTGGGGACGTACAACGACACCGACTACGAGGGCCGCCCCACCTACGGCGGCTACGCCACGCACCTGGTGGTGGACGAGCGCTACGTCCTGCGCGTCCCCGACGCCGTCGACCTGCGGGAGGCGGCGCCGCTGCTGTGCGCGGGCGTCACCCCGTACTCGGTGCTGCGGCACTGGCAGGCGGGTCCCGGCACGCGCTTCGCCGTCGTCGGGCTGGGCGGGGTCGGGCACATGGCCGTGCAGCTCGCGCACGCACTGGGGGCGCGGACCACCGTCCTGTCGCACACGCCGGCCAAGGAGGAGGACGCCCTGCGGCTGGGCGCCGACCACTTCCACACCACCGCCGACCCGGCGGTCTTCGAGGCGCTGGCGGGCAGCTTCGACCTGATCCTCCACACGGTCCCGGTGACGGTGCCGCTGGACGCCTGCCTGGCGCTGCTGCGCACGGACGGCACGCTGGTGACGGTGGGTTCCCCGCCGCTGGAGCAGCCGATGAACGTGTTCTCCCTGATCAACCTCCGCAAGTCGATGGCCGGTTCACTGGCCGGCGGGATCGGGCAGACCCAGGAGCTGCTGGACTTCTGCGCGCAGCACGGCCTGCGCCCGCGCATCGAGGTCATCCCGGCCACGCGCATCAACGAGGCGTACGAGCGCGTCGTGGCCGGGGACGTGCGCTACCGCTTCGTCATCGACGGCTCGACGTACGGGACGGACTAGGACCTGTCTGAAGTTCCCCGTCTGCGCCCCGGCGCCCGCTGCGGATCACCAGCGCCATCGTCGCCGCGAGTGCGCACAGCGCGCCCGAGGTGAGCCAGACCGCGTCGTAGGTGCCGGTGAGGTCGCGGGTGAGGCCGCCGAGCCAGGCGACCAGGGCGGCGCCCAGCTGGTGGGAGGCGAGCACCCAGCCGAAGACGATCGCGCTGTCCTCGCCGTAGTGCTCGCGGCACAGGGCCAGGGTGGGCGGGACGGTGGCGACCCAGTCGAGGCCGTAGAAGACGATGAAGAAGACCATCGGCGGCTGGACCTCGCCGCCGGAGGCGCCCAGCAGCATCGGCAGGAACATCAGCGACAGCCCGCGCAGCCCGTAGTAGACGGCGAGCAGGCGGCGGGAGTCGTAGCGGTCGGTGAGCCAGCCGGAGGCGATGGTGCCGATGATGTCGAAGATCCCGATGACGGCCAGCAGCGAGGCGGCGGCGGTGATCGGCATCCCGTGGTCGTGGGCGGAGGGCACGAAGTGGGTGCGGATCAGTCCGTTGGTCGAGGCGCCGCAGATGGCGAAGGTCCCGGCCAGCAGCCAGAACGGCCCCGTGCGCGAGGCGTCCCGCAGCACCCGCAACGCCCGCCGTGAGGCGCCGGGTTGGGGGGCGGGCTTCTCGACGAACACCTCCGAGCCGTACGGGGCCAGCCCCACGTCCGCCGGGTGGTCGCGCATCAGCAGCCAGACGAAGGGCACGGCGACCAGCGCCGCCAGTCCCGTGGTCACGACGGCCGGTCGCCAGCCGTGGTTCTCCACGATCCAGGAGCACAGCGGCAGGAAGACCAGCTGCCCCGAGGCCCCGGCGGCGGTGAGCACCCCGGTGACCAGACCGCGCCGCGCCACGAACCACCGGTTGGTCACCGTCGCCGCGAAGGCCAGCGCCATCGAACCGGTGCCGAGCCCCACCAGCACACCCCAGTAGAGGACGAGTTGCCAGGAGGCGGTCATCCACACACTGAGCAGCGAGCCGGAGGCGATCGCCGTCAGCGCCACGGCACACACCCGCCGGATCCCGAAGCGGTCGTGCAGGGCGGCGGCGAACGGCCCGGCCAGCCCCGAGAGCGCCACGGTCAGCCCGGCGGCGAGGCCGATGGTGCCGCGCGACCAGCCGAAACCGCCGTCGGCGGGAGCTGCGTGCAGGGGGTCGATCAGCAGCCCGGGCAGGGAGTTGAAAGCCGCGGCCCCGATGATCGTGAGGAAGGCGACGGCGGCGACGAGCCACGCCCGGTGCGGCAGCCGCCTCCGCCGTACGGACGCGGGGGCCGCGGCGGCTACGGGGGCGGACGGCGGTCCGGCGGGGTCCTGGGGCGGCGCGGTCTGTGACATGCCCAGAGCATCCCCCACAGCGCCGCCCCCCGGCGAGCGGCCGGGAGGCCACGGCTCGAAAGATTCGGGCCAGTCGCTACGGGCACCCGAAGACCCCCGCCTTCGGGAACGACCTCCGAAAAGCTGACAGGTGTTCTACTCTCGCCCGAAGATCCCTGCCCTGCGCACACAGCACTCCCGTCACCCCGACCAAGGAGACCCCGTGTCCGTACCCCTCCCGCGCCGCCGCCTGCTCGGCGCCGCCGCGGCCACCGCCGCCGCCGCGGCCCTCACCACCGCCACCCCCGCCGCCGCGGCCACCCGCTCCGCCGACGTGATCATCGTCGGCGGCGGCCTGGCCGGCCTCACCGCCGCCCGCGCCGTCGTCGCCGCCGGCCGCAGCGCCCTGGTCCTGGAGGCCCGCGACCGCGTGGGCGGCCGGGTGCTCAACCTCCCGCTTCCAGACGGGGGTTGGACCGAGGGCGGCGGCGAGTTCATCGGCCCCACCCAGGACCGCATCCGCGCCCTGGCCGCCGAGCTGGGCGTGGCGACCTTCCCCACGTACAACGCGGGGAAGAACCTCCTGTACAAGGACGGCAAGCGCACCCCCTACGCCACCGACGGCCTGCTGGGGGCCGTGCCGCCCGTCGACCTGGCGGGGCTGGCCAACGCCGCCACCGTGCAGGCGACGCTGGACAACCTGGCCAAGCAGGTCCCCGTCAACGCCCCCTGGACGGCCGCCAAGGCCCAGGAGTGGGACCGCACCACCTTCGACAGCTGGCTGTGCCTGAACGCGCCGGTGCCCTCCGCGCGCTTCCTCTTCGACGTGGCCACCACCTCGATCTTCTCCGCCGAGCCGCGCGAACTCTCCCTGCTCTACGTGCTGTTCTACATAGCCTCCGCCGGAAACGAGTCCACCCCCGGCACCTTCGAGCGCCTCACCGACACCGGCTCCGGCGCCCAGGCCACCCGCTTCACCGGCGGCTCCGGCCTCATCCCGCAGCGGCTGGCCGCCGCCCTGGGCGAGCGGGTGGTGCTGAACGCCCCGGTCGACCGGATCTCGTACGGCGGCGGCACGGCCACCGTCACCGCCGCCGGCCTCACCGCCACCGGCCGCCGCGTCATCGTCGCGCTGCCCCCGGCGCTGGCCGCGCGCGTGGACTACGACCCGCTGCTGCCGGCCGCCCGCGACCAGCTCACCCAGCGGATGCCGATGGGCGCGGTGGCGAAGGCCATCGCCGTCTACCCCACCCCCTTCTGGCGCTCCTCGGGGCTGAACGGGCAGGTGGTCAGCGACACCGGCGCGGTGCGCTCCACCTTCGACAACTCGCCCCCCGACGGCTCCTGCGGCGCCCTGATGGGCTTCCTGGAGGCCGACGAGGTCCGCAGGCTCGACGGGGCGGCGGAGTCCGAGGTCCGGGCGGCCGTACTGGCCGACTACGTGCGCTACTTCGGCGCCCAGGCCGCCCAGCCGACCGCCTTCCTCCTCCAGCGCTGGGACAACGAGCGCTTCTCACGCGGCGGCCCGGTCGGCTACGCGCCCCCCGGCGTCCTCACCCAGTACGGACCGGCCCTGCGCACCCCCGTCGGCCCACTGCACTGGGCCGGCACGGAGACCTCCGACTACTGGAACGGCTACATGGACGGCGCGGTGCGCTCGGGCGAGCGCGCGGCGAGGGAGGTACTGGCGGCGCTGTGACGCCGTAGCACCCAACGGAGGCCATGGCCCACTTGCGCACCCGTGAAAGAATCGGGCCATGGCCTCCCCCACCCGCCACCCCACCCCTGCCGCACCCACCGCCCTCGACGCCCCCACCGCCGTACCCACCCGCCACCGGGTCGCCGTCTTCGTCCGCGACGGGCTCCTCCCCATCGAACTGGGCATCGTCCACCGACTGTTCGGCATGGCCCGCACCCCCGCCGGCGACCCCCTCTACGAGGTCGTCACCTGCTCCCACACCCCCGGCGAGGTCCGCACGGACGCCGACTTCCCCATCGTGGTGGAACACGGCCCCGAGGCCCTCGCCACCGCCGACACGGTGGTCGTCCCCGCCTCGCACGCCCAGGAGCAGCCAGAGCTCGACGGCACCCTCGACCCGCGCACCGCCGAGGCGCTGGCCCGCATCCGCCCGGGGACGCGGATCGCCTCCATCTGCACCGGCGCCTTCGTCCTGGCCGCCGCCGGGCTGCTGGACGGCCGCCGGGCGACGACGCACTGGATCGCCGCCGAGCGCTTCGCGCGCCTCTTCCCGCGGGTCGAGCTGGACGCGGACGTGCTGTACGTGGACGAGGGCGACATCCTCACCTCCGCCGGCGTCGCCTCCGGCACCGACCTGTGCCTGCACCTGGTGCGCCGCGACCACGGCACGGCGGTGGCCAACGAGGTGGCCCGCCGCACCGTCGTCCCCCCGCACCGCGACGGCGGCCAGGCCCAGTTCATCCGCCGCCCCGTCCCCGAACCCCAACTCGCCACCACGACAAAGGCCCGCGCCTGGGCGCTGGCCCACCTCCACGAGCCACTCGCACTACGGGACCTGGCAGAACAGGAGTCGATGTCGGTAAGAACCTTCACCCGCCGCTTCCGCGAGGAGACGGGCCTGAGCCCCCTGCAGTGGCTCAACCGTCAACGCATAGAACTGGCCCGCCAGTTGCTGGAGGACACCGACCACTCGGTGGACCAGGTAGCGGAGAAGGCAGGCTTCGGCACGGCAGTCTCCCTCCGCCAACACCTGCAGTCAGCCCTGGGCGTCTCCCCCACCTCGTACCGCCGCACGTTCCGCACCACGCTCGACGGCCCGACGAAGGCAAGCACCCCGTAACCAGCACACGCAACCGGAGCACACCCGCCCCCGAGCGCAACAGGAAGCCGGCCGCCCAAGGAAGGGGCCCGGAGCGACGACTCCGAAAAGACGGACCGCAACGCAGGTACCAGCAGAGCAGCAAATCGACCGATGGCCAGTACATCCCTATGGCTTTTCGGAGTTGTCGCGGAGAGGCCCCGCCCCCAAGCACGAAGCCCCCCGCCGCCGAGCTACGACATGCTCCCGACCGCCCGCAGCCGCCGAACGGGCCGGATCGCCAGCAGCGCCCCGATCACCGCGACCGTCACCCCCGAGCCGGCCAGGAGGACGTGGCGGGCGCCGACCAGTCCGGCCACCGGACCCGCCAGCATCTGGCCCACCGAGGACATGGTGAGGGAGCCGGCGACGTCGTAGGCGTGGACGCGGGTGAGGGCCTCGTGCGGGATCTGCGTCTGGACCGTGGTGAACCACTGCACCAGCCAGAAGGCGAAGCCGGCACCGCCCGCCACATAGCCCGCGCCCTGTACCCACAGGGGTGCGTCCAGGCCCAGCGCCAGCAGTTGGAGGGCGAAGCCGGAGAGGGCCAGCGATCCCGCGAAGAGCGGGCGCGCGGGTCGTATCCGCATCGCGACGAGTCCGCCCAGCACCTCCCCCACACCGTGCAGGCCCATCAGCACCCCGAAGACCGTGGCGCCGTGCGCCTCGGTGACCACCACCGTGGCCATCGGCATCGACGGCCCGCCCGCCAGCAGCCCGAAGAACGTCCACACCGCGATCACGCCCCACAGCCAGGTGCGGGAGCGGAACTCCCGCCAGCCCTCGACCAGATCGGCCAGGGGGGACTGCACGTGGGTCCGCTCCGGGCGTGCCATGCGCATCAGGAACAGCGCGCCGGCGCTCAGGACGAAGGTCGCGGCGTTGACGGAGAAGAGCGTGCCCGCGCCGCCGAAGCCGACCAGGAGGCCGGCGGCGGCCGGGCCGGCCATCGTCATCAGCGCCTCGGAGACCCGGATGACGGCGTTGGCGCCCTGCACGTCGGAGGCGACGGCGGGGATCGTGCTGGCGACCCCGGGCTGGAAGAGGGCCGCGCCCACGCCGCCCACCGCGCTGAGGACGTACACCAGCCCCAGGTGGGGCGTCCCGCCCGCGAAGTCGGCGGCGAGCGCGACGGCGGCGCCCGCCCTGAGCAGGTCGGCGGCGATCATCACCCGGCGCGGCGAGAAGCGGTCTGCCAGGACGCCGCCGAAGAGTACGAAGCCGGCGAAGCAGGCGGTCCACAGGCCGAGCGCGAGGGAGACGGAGGTGGCCCCGTAGCCGGCGACGACCAGTCCCGCCGCGAGGGCGACGGGCACCATGCCGTCGCCGAAGCGGGCGACGGTGCGGGCGGTGAAGAAGAGCCGGAAGTCCCGGCTCCAGAGCCGTCCGCCGGAGGGGTCCTCCCCGGCGGACGGCTCGGATATCTGCTGGTCGGTACGAGATACGGTCACGGATGAGAGGTCTAGCCCAATTCCCCGGACCGGCGCAACCGGTTACCGCCGCCCGTCACTTCCCCTCGCCGTGCGCGACCGGGCAGCCGCCCGTCATCGAGCCGAGGAAGGAGTTGGGGTCGTAGTAGTGCTCGACCTCCAGCAGCCGCAGGTCCTCGCTGACCTTGGCGATGCTGACGCCGAACATCTCGATCGTCTCGCCGTTGGGCGCGAAGCCGTTGTACTCGCCCTCGAAGGCGCCCCAGTGCCGCCACTTGAAGGTGACCACGGGCGGCGGGGAGATGACTTCGAGGACCTCCCAGAAGAAGCCCTGGGGGAACGCCTGGTGGAAGACGTCGTGCGAGGACTCGAAGCTCTCGTCCTTGCGGTAGAAGGCGCTGTCGCCGATGAGGATGTTGTAGCTGCCGATGTCGGCTATGTCCTGCGCGCTCGCCCAGCCGCCGCCGTTGACGTTGGTACGGAAGCGCTCCGTGACCATCGACACCCAGGTGGCGGGGTCCTTCTTGTGCGAGACCTCCATCTCGAAGACCTGCACGAGGCTCTCGACGATGGCCTCCAGGGAGCCGGTGTCGAAGTGGTGGGTGCGCTGCTGCGGCATGACCTCGTGGGACTTGTCGTAGCCGGGGGCCTTGTCGCGCCAGACGGAGGGGTCGGCGGCGGCCACCACGGCGTCGCGGCCCTGGAGCCACAGGGGGGTTTCGTTCATGGGTCACCTTCCACGGGTACGGGGGATCGTGGAAAGTGATCGTGTCGTAGTCGGATTACGATCACAAGTGATCGGCTGGGCAGCAAAGCGAATACAACCGCTCAGCCTGCAAGCAAAGTTGGAGGAAAACGTCCGCTTCCTCCCATATCGCCGGCTGCAGCCGTCAGCCGCCCTGCGGCACCGCGCGGGCGTGCTCGCAGAAGCCGGCCCGTACGGCCGCGGCGGCAGCGGCGGCGGCCGGCAGCGCGGCGGCGGGGCCCGGCACCTCCCGCCGGACCGGCGTGCGGTCGACCTCGCACCAGATCCGCTTGCCGCCGCTCTCCACCTCCCAGCCCCAGCGGTCCGCCAGCGCGCCGACCAGCTCCAGACCCCGGCCGTGCGTCGCGTCCGAGGCGGCCTGGCGCAGCTGCGGGGCGCGGACGCTGCCGTCCACCACCTCGACCCGCAGGATGCCCGCCGCACCGCCCGGCGGGGGCAGCGCCATGTGCAGCTCGGCCGGGCGGCCGGTGTGCACCACCGCGTTGGTGACCAGCTCGGAGATGAGCAGGATGAGGGTCTCGGCGCTCGGGTCGTCGGCCTCGACACCCACCCACGCCAGGCGCGCACGCGCCCACCTCCGGGCCCTCCCCACTTCCACGGGGTCGGGCCGGACCACGAGCTGAACCTGGAGCTGCTGCACCGCTCACACCACCCGGATCGTCACACTCTGTGACTTCATTGCTGTACAGCATGATTGACGTAGCGTCACTGCCACAAGCGCTTCGGGCATATTCCAGCGCGAAGGAGTACGGGTGGGGGATACTGTGCGACGCTCGGACTCCGGCGTCGAACACCCCCCGCCGCACCGTCCCGAAACGGCCCTGCCTCCGCACACCACCGCCCCCGCGGAGACCCCCGGGGCCTCCGCGCGGTCGTGGCATCCACGGACGACTCGCACCTCACGGAGCGTACCGGAGCGGTCTGCTGACAGCCTGTCGCGACAGGACCGGCACGTTTGATCGACTACGCAGCGCTACGGAACACGGCGCCGTGCAGCCGGGCCGTCACGCGGAGAGCGGCTCGCCCGCGTCGTCCAGCGCCGAGTCGAGGTCGCCGTACACGTCGAAGAGGCGGCGCACCCCCAGCGCGGAGAGCACCCGCTCGACGTGCGAGGGCCCGGCGACCCCCGCGACGCAACCCCCGGGGAGCACCAGGCGCAGCCGGCCGCCGCAGGAGCGCAGCAGCCGGCGGGCGGCGATCAGCACGCCCACCCCGGTGGAGTCGCAGATGACCACGTCGCTGAGGTCGATGACCACGTCGCGGCGCCCCTCGGCGACCGCCTCGTGCAGCCGGCGGCGCAGCTCCGGTGAGCTGAGCAGGTCCATGTCCCCGCACATGCGCAGCACGTGCCAGTCGCCCCGCTCGATGCTCCAGGTCCTCAATGTCAACTTCCGGCCGCCGTGTCCCCGTTGTCGTATCCCACCGCCTGCCCCACCGACCCGACACGAAACGCCTCCCCTGCACTACATTCGAGGGGACCGCAGTACGGGATGGGGACCGGTACGCAGAAGGGGGGCCGACTTGACGTACCCGACGACCGCGATGGCGCAGCCGCACGACGCCCGGCGCTGGGACCGCAAGATGCAGCAGCGCCTGACGCGCGGCGAGGCCGCCGCCCTCGGCGAGCTGTACGACCGCCACGCCTCGATGGTCTACGGGCTGGTCCACCGCGTACTGGGCGACGACGAGGCCGCCCAGGAGATCACCGCCGACGTCTTCGCCTACCTCTGGCAGCACCCCGACGCCTACGACCCCGCGCGCGGGCAGCTGCGCTCCTGGTTCGCGGGCCTGGCCCAGAAGCGGGCGGTGCGCCGGCTGCGCTGGGACGAGCTCAACGAGCACAAGGAGCACGGCCGCACGCCCACCGCCGCCGAGGAGCGCGAGGCCGAGCGGCGGATCCGGCTGCTCGGCGCGCACGCCCGCGCCGACTTCATCGTGCAGTCCATGCCGGCCACCCTGCGCGCCTCGCTGGAGCTGGCCTACTTCCAGCGCCGCGACTACCGCCAGGTGGCCGCCGAGTTCGGCATCACCGAGGCCGAGGCCCGGCGCCGGCTGCGGCTGGGCCTGCAGCTGGTGTCGAGCGCCGACACACCGGCGGGCGGCGGGCGCCACGACGGCCAGGGGCGCGTGGACGCATGAGCATGGGGCCCTACGACCATCCGCTGCTGAAGTCCCTGCTGGGGGCGTGGGCGCTGGCGGCCTGCTCCCCGGAGGAGTCGGCGGCGGTCGAGGCCCATCTGACGGACTGCGGCGAGTGCGCGGAGGAGGCGGTGCGGCTGCGCAGGGCCGTGACGATGCTGCACCCCCAGGACGGCCTGGACCTGGATCCGGGGCTGCGGGTGCGGGTGCTGGACTTCGCCCGCGCGCGGCGCCGCCCGCTGCTGCCCGTCCCCGGCTGGGCCACCGCCTACGACGCGGAGACGGCCCGACTGGACGCGCTGCTGGCCGATATGGGCGAGGCGGAGTGGGCCGCGCCCGTCGCCCTGACCTGGTTCGACGGTACGGCCACCGCCCGCCGCGAGACCTCCGTGGCCGGGGTCATCGGCCATCTGCTGGCCGTCGACGGGCTGCCCGCGCTCGCCCTGGGCCTGCCCGACCCGCTGCGGCGCGGCGGCGCGCCCCCGGGCCGGGCGCCGCAGCCGCCGATCACCTCGCCCGACGCCCGTACCGAGGCGATCTGGCGCGAGGCCGGCTCCGACCCGGCCCTGCAGCGCCGGCTCTCCCCCGAGCTGCGGCGCAGCCACGCCGGGACGATGCGCGGCGTGTGGCGCGAGCAGACCTACGAGCTGGTCCGCCACGCCTCCTTCGCCGCCAAGCAGGTCGCCGACCACCCGGTGCCGTACGGGCCCGGGCTCAGCCTCCCGATGCGCGAGGCCTTCACGGACCGGGCCTTCGAGACGTGGATGCACGCCTGGGACATCGCGGAGGCGATCGACTACCCGTACACCGCCCCCGAGCCGCACCACCTGCACCGGATGATCGACCTGGCGGCGCGGCTGCTGCCCCCGGCGCTGGCCGAGCGGCGGCGCCGGGGGCTGGCGGACCCCCCGGCCGGGCTGCTGGCGGCCGGGGAGGAGGGGCGCAGCCTGCGGCTGGAGGTCGAGGGCCCGGGCGGCGGGCAGTGGTTCGTCGCGCTGGACTCGCCCGGCGCGAGCGCCTCCGCGAAGGGCGAGGTGGCCCATCTGGCGCTGGAGGGCGTGGAGTTCTGCCGGATAGCGGCCGGGCACCTGGCGCCCGAGGAGGCGGCGGCGGGCAGCGACAGCGACGCCCGCGCGGTGACCGAGGTGCTCTACGCGGCGGCGTCGCTGAGCCGGCTGTGACCGGTCCGCGCCGGCGGGTCAGGTGAAGACGACCGTGCGCGCCCCGTTGAGGAGGATCCGCCGCTCGCTGTGCCACTTCACCGCGCGCGCCAGCGCCCGGCACTCCACGTCGCGGCCGAGCGCCACCAGCTGCTCGGGGGTGACGTCGTGGCCGACGCGCTCGACCTCCTGCTCGATGATCGGGCCCTCGTCGAGGTCGGCCGTCACGTAGTGCGCGGTGGCGCCGATGAGCTTCACCCCGCGCGCGTGCGCCTGGTGGTAGGGCTTGGCGCCCTTGAAGCTCGGCAGGAAGGAGTGGTGGATGTTGATGATCCGCCCGGAGAGCTGCTTGCACAGGTCGTCGCCCAGGACCTGCATGTAGCGGGCCAGCACGACCAGTTCCACGTCCTCGGCGCGCACCACCTTCAGCAGCTCCGCCTCGGCGCGCTCCCGGCTGGAGGCGCTCACCGGGATGTGGTGGAAGGGGATGCCGTACGAGTCGGCCAGCTCGCGGAAGTCCGTGTGGTTGGAGACCACCGCGGCGATCTCCACCGGCAGGGCGCCGGTGCGCGCGCGGAAGAGCAGGTCGTTGAGGCAGTGTCCGAAGCGGCTGACCATCAGCAGGATCCGCATCCGGGCGCGCGCCCCGCCGATCTCCCACTCCATCTGCCAGGAGTCGGCGACGGCGGCGAAGCTGGCGCGCAGCCGCTCCAGGGTGACCTGGGAGCCGGCGGAGAAGTGGACGCGCATGAAGAACAGGCCGGCGGCGCGGTCGCCGTACTGCTGGCTGTCGACGATGTTGCAGTCGGTCATGAAGAGGTAGCTGGACACCGCGTGCACGATGCCCTTCCGGTCCGGGCAGGACAGGGTCAGGACGTACTCCACCTGCTGCTCTGCGGGCTGCTCCGCGAGGGGCCCGGCTGCCTGGTCAGCGCTCATGCGCACCACCTTCGCACACCCGGTGCGCAGGCGGTGCGCCGTCTCACGCGGCGCCGGTGACGATCGCCAGGACCTCCAGGGACCTGGGCGCCTCGTCCGGGTCGTCGCCGTCGTTGCCGGCCAGGCGTACGTGCGCCTCGCGGGCCGCGCGCAGCGCCTCGGGCCAGCCGTGGTGGGCCAGGTAGTCGGCGACGGGGGCGTCCGCGCCGACCTGGTGCATGATGCGCAGCACCCGCAGCACGGCGACGTCCACCAGGGCCGCCTCCTGGGAGTCGCGGAAGATCGTCCCCACGTACTTCTCGGCCGACCAGTTGTCCAGCCAGGTGTCCTCCACCAGCCGGTAGACCGCGTCGGTCACGTCGCCGTAGCCGGGGGTCCCGGCCCCCCAGCACTCCTGCTGGAAGGACGCGTCGGAGAGCATGTGCAGCGCCGAGCGCACATTCGCGCGCCAGCGCCACCAGGGCATGTCTTGGATGGGCATGCCTCCCATCCTGCTGGACCGGCGCCCGGCTCGGGAAGACGTTTCGGAAGCTTGCATGGGCTCGATCGTATGCGGGTCGATCAGGCGCGCCGTGCCGCCGCCTGATCGGATGGGTCACAGTTGGGTGGACTGGCGGGTGGGCAGGCCGTACCTGCGGGCCGTCGGGTTCCACAGCTGGGCCGCCTGCTGCTTGTTCTGGGAGGCGATACCGCTCTGGCGGTCGCCGGAGCGCTTCTCCGAGGTCGTACGGGCCTCGCGGTCGTCCTCGTCGTCGTCGCCGCAGCCGCGCTTGCCGCGCTTCATCTGGTCCGCCCAGTTCGCGTAGTGGCTGTCGGCGGCGGCGGAGGCCCGCCAGGCGGCGGTCAGGCTCTCGGAGAGCCGGGCGGAGTCGGGGACCTTGTCGATCGGCAGCGCCTGGAGCCGGGTGACCAGCGCGGTGCGCTGGCGGGCGGCGGCGCGCAGGTCGGCGGCGGCGCCGTCCAGGTTCTCGCACTGCTTGATGTCCTCGACGGCGCGGATCACGGAGGTGCGGCTGTCGTTGCTGGTCGCCAGCAGCCGGCTGAGCTTCTCGGCCTGCGCCTTCGCCGGGTCGGCGGGCTTGGCGGCCTTGGTCGGGCCGGTCGAGGGGTCCGCGCTGGCGGTGCTGCTCGCACCGGCCTTCGGGTCGTCCCGCTCCCCGTCGCCGCCGCTGAGCAGCCAGCCGGCGGTGAGGCCGATCACCACGCAGGCGGCGGTACCGAGGGCGACCAGCGCCCAGCGGGGCACGGAGGGGCGGTCGTCCTCCTCGTACGCGCCCGGGCCGCGCCCGTCGCCGCCGCCCCGGTAGGGGGGCGGGCCCTCCGCCTCGACGCGGGGGAGCTGCTGGGTGGAGTTGGGGTCGCCCGCGGCGGCGGAGGCGCGGTGGTCGCGGTAGAGCGCGTCGAAGTGGTCGACGGCGTGCCGGGCGCGCGGGCCCTCCTCGTACGCCTCGGGCGCCTGCATGCGGTATCCGGCGCCCTGGTCGGGGACGGGCGGTATGAACTGGGTGGCGTCCGCGTCCTGCGGCCCGGCGAGGGGCGGCGGCCAGCCGTCGGTGACCGGCGGGATGAACTGCGTGGCGTCGGCGTCCTGTCCCCCGGCGGGGGGCGGGGGCGCGGACCAGTCGCCGGGGACGGGCGGTATGAACTGGGTGGCGTCCGCGTCGGAAGGGCCGGGGGAAGGGTAGGAGCCCTGGTGGCCGGTGCCTCCGTAGCCGCCCTGCCCGGGGTGGTACGCGTGACCGGGCGCGGGATGCTGAGCCGGGTTCTGCGTGGGGTTCTGCGCCGGGTTCTGCGCGGGGAAAGCCTCGGGGTACGACGGCTCTCCGGGCGGCACGCTCCCCCACGGCTGCCCGCCCGCGGGCGCGGCGCCCTGGTGATCCCCGCTCGTTGCGCTGTGCGACACCGGACTCTCCTCGTAACCCCGACGCAAGTCAAAACCCTCCCCGGTCGGGCTACGCTACCTGCTTCCCGCGGCGGCGGGCGACGTGCCGATGCCCGCCAGCCTCTCCTGGAACTCCCGTACCGCGGACGCCTCGCTGTGGGGTCGCAGGAGTTGGGCCAGTTCCGCCACATATGCCGTCGCGCGGGCCGAGCCCAGGTCGCCCAGCAGCTCCACCGCCTGCAGTCCCGTACCGCAGGCCCGCTCGATCTCCCGCTGCTCCGCCTGCGCGGAGGCCAGCAGCGCCAGGTCGATCGCCCGCCGGCGCACGCGCCCCGGCGGATGCCCCGCGAGTGCCTCCTGCGCCCGGCGCGCGGCGGCGGCCGGCTGGCCGAGGTCGCGGTGGCAGTGCGCCAGCTCGTCGGCCAGGTAGGCGCGGTCGAAGTGCGCGATCCACACCGGCTCCGGTCCGGTGCGCGCCTCCGCCCGCTCCATCGCCGCCAGCGCCCGCCCGGCCGCCTCCTGGCAGCCGGCGGCGTCCCCGGCCGCCGCGGCGGCCCGCGCCTCGGTGGCGTGGAAGAGGGCCAGCGCCCGCGAGCCGACCCGGTCGCGGGTGCCCTCCAGCGCGGTGCGGGCCAGCTGGCGCGCCTCGCGCGGGCTGCCCAGCACGGCGGCCAGCCGGCTCATCCCGGCGCACAGTACGTACCCGCCCAGCCCCCGGTCGCCGCCGGCCTCCGCCAGGCGCAGCGCCTGGATGTAGTAGCGCAGCGCCAGCGCCGGGCGGCCGGCGTCCACGGCCATGGAGCCGGCCAGCTCCGTCAGCCGGGCGGCCGCCGCGTACAGCTCGCGGGCGGTCGTGCGCTCGCCGGCCTCCTCGCGTACGCCGCCGAGCAGCGGGCCGACGACGGAGTCGAGGTAGTGCACGGCGATCGGGCGGATCAGGGCGCTGCCGTGGCGCCGGTCGAGGGTGACGAGGCGGTCGGTGGCCATCCGGACCGCCGGCACGTCGCCCCGGCCGGGCGGGGCGGGGCGCAGTCCGGCCGGGGGGCGCGGGGGGTGGAGCGCCGCGGTCGCGGCCTGACCCGACCGCGCGGCCTGACCCGGCCGGGGCGCCGCCTCGCCGATCAGCCAGTCGCGGCTGGGCTCGACGAGCACCGCGGCCAGCGGGGGCGCCTCGCTGAGGAAGGGCTGGCGCGAGACGTCGCCGCGCCACAGCCGGCGCGCCTGGTCCACCGCCTCCGCCGGGCCGGCCGCGTACCCCAGCCCGATCGCGGCGGAGAGGCGGCGGCTGTCGGACATGCCGATCTCCTCGACCGTCACCGGGCGGCCCATCTTGCGCCCCAGCGCCTCGGCGACCATCGCCGGCGTGCGGCCGCGCGGCTGCTGGCCGCGCAGCCAGCGGGCGACGGAGGTCTTGTCGTAGCGCAGGTCCAGGCCGTGCTCGGCGCCCACTATGTTGACCCGCCGGGCGAGGCCGGCGTTGGAGCAGCCGGCCTCGTGGACCAGGTACCGCAGTCGTTCGTTCGGCTGGCGCGTGATGATCGGCCTCGCGGCCATGCACGACCCCCTGAGGGACGGAGAGTCACCGGTCGATGGCGAACCGCCACCGCATAGGTGATCATTGCCCCGTACCGGGCGGGGAAACTCACGCATCGCCGACTGCCCCTGTGCGCCCCGGGTCCTTCGGCGCGCCTCCCGTAACCCCCGACCACGCGGGGAGTTGTGATTCCCGTGAACGACACCGCGCGAGCCACCGCCCCCTTCGCCCGCACCGCCACCGGTCCGGCCGGCGCCCCTCTTCCCGACCGCCCCCTCGCCGCCGCGCTGGGGTACGTGGAGCAGCGGCACTGGGAGGTCGTCCCCGGTGCCTGGCTGGAGTACGGCGCGGGCGCGGAGTGCTGCTCCTGCGGCGATGCGGGCTGCGCGGCGCCGGGCGCGCACCCGATGCGCCCGGACTGGAAGGCCGTCGCCACCGCCAGCCCCACCACCGTGCGCCGCCTGTGGGGCCGCGCGCCGGACGCCGCCGTGCTGCTGCCGACGGGGCGCGCCTTCGACGTGGTGGACGTCCCCGAGGCGGCGGGCTGCCTGGCGCTGGCCCGGCTGGAGCGCACCCAGGTGCCGCTGGGGCCGGTCGCGGCGACGCCCCGGCGCCGGATGCTGTTCTTCGTCCTGCCGGGCGCGGCGGGCAAGTGCGCGGCGCTGCTGGGGCGGCTCGGGTACGGGCAGTCGCCCCTGGACCTCACGGCGCACGGCCCGGACAGCTGGATCCCGGCGCCCCCGACGCGGATGGGCGGCAGCGCCCGCGTGCAGTGGGCGCGGCGGCCGACGGTCTCCAACGCCTGGTTCCCCGACCTTGAGGACCTCATCAACCCGCTCGCGTACGCCTGTTCGCTGGAGCGGGTGCCCGCCGGGGTCCGCTGACCGGCTGGTCGCGCGGGCCGTACGGGCCGGGACGGCAGCCCGGCGACGGCGTGCGGGCCAACACCTATCGTTGCGTCCATGACTGATGACATCCCCACGGGGGCGCCCGCGGTGCGGGTCGAGGGTTTGTGGAAGCGGTTCGGGGAGCAGGTCGCCGTGGCCGGAGTGGACCTGGAGCTGCCGGCGGGGCGGTTCGTCGGGCTGGTCGGGCCGAACGGGGCGGGGAAGACCACCACGCTGTCGATGGTGACGGGGCTGCTGCGCCCGGACTCGGGCCGGGTGCTGATCGGCGGCGCGGACGTGTGGACGGACCCGGCGGCGGTCAAGTCGCGCATCGGGGTGCTGCCGGAGGGGCTGCGGCTCTTCGAGCGGCTCTCCGGGCGTGAACTGCTGGGCTACATGGGCCGGTTGCGCGGTCTGCCGGGCGCGGAGGCCGACAAGCGCGCCGGCCAGCTGCTGGACGTACTGGACCTGGCGGGTGCGCGGCACAAGCTGGTGGTGGACTACTCGACCGGCATGCGCAAGAAGATCGGGCTGGCGGCGGCGCTGCTGCACAACCCCGAGGTCCTCTTCCTGGACGAGCCGTTCGAGGGGGTGGACCCGGTGTCGGCGCAGACCATCCGGCAGGTGCTGGAGCGCTACACGGCCTCCGGGGCGACGGTCGTCTTCTCCAGCCACGTGATGGAGCTGGTGGAGTCGCTCTGCGACTGGGTGGCCGTGATGAGCGCGGGCCGCATCCGCGCCCAGGGCCCGCTGGCCGAGGTACGGGGCGCGGCGGCCTCCCTGCAGGACTCCTTCCTCGAACTCGTCGGCGCGCACGGCCGCGACGCCGGGCAGAGCCTCGACTGGCTGGGCGGTGCGGCGCGTTGAGCACGCGGACGGGCACCCCGACGAGCACGCCGGCGGTCCCGGGGACGAGCACGCCGGCCACCCCGGGGACGGTCGCGCTGACCGGGACCTTCGCGCGGCTGAAGCTCGCGCTGCTGCGCAACGGGCTGCGCCAGTCGGCCGGCCGGCGGGCGCTGTTCGTCACCGCGGCGGTGCTGGTGGCGCTCTTCGCCGCCGCGCAGCTGCTGGGCCTGGTCCTGCTGCGCGGGCACGACCACGCCGGGGCGCTGGCGGTCTGCCTGGTGGGGCTGCTGGCGCTGGGCTGGGCGTTCCTGCCGCTGTTCTTCCCCGGCGGCGACGAGACGCTGGACCCGACCCGGCTGGTGATGCTGCCGCTGCGGCCGCGCTCGACGGTCACGGCGCTGCTGCTGACCTCGGTGATCGGCATCGGCCCGCTCTTCACCGTGGCGATGGTGGCCGGTGCGGTGGTCGCCGCCGGCCGGGGCGCCGCGGCCGGGGTGGTGGCGGTGGTGGCCGGGGTGCTGGCGGTGCTGGTCTGCCTGGCGCTGGCGCGGGCGGTGGCGACGGCCAACGTCGGGCTGCTGACCAGCCGCAAGGGGCGCGATCTGGCGCTGCTGAGCGGTCTGCTGGTGGCGGTGGGCGTCCAGGCGGTCAACCTGGGCATCCAGCGGCTCAGCGGGCCGGGCAGCGGTCTGGACGTACTGGAGCCGATCGCCCGGGTGCTGCGCTGGGTGCCGCCCGCCTCGGCCGTGGACGCGGTAGGGGCCGCGGGCGACGGCGCCTGGGGGCGCGCGGCGCTGGGGCTGGGCCTCACGGCCGCCGCGCTGGCGCTGCTGCTGTGGTGGTGGGAGCGCGGGCTGACGAAGCTGATGACCGCGCCCGACTCCTCCACGCTGCGGGCCGCGGAGCCCGCCGCCACGCGCGGGGGCGGGCCCGGCCGGGGCGCCTGGGCCGCCCGCCTGCTGCCCGCCGACCGCAGCGGCCCCGTCATGGTCCGCTCCCTGCGCTACGCCTGGCGCGACCCGAAGACCCGGTCGGCCTGGGCCTCGGGGATGGGCGTGGGGCTGCTGATCCCGGTGGTGACGGTGGTGCAGGGCGGCGGGAGCATCTACGTGGCCTGCTGGGCGTCGGGGATGCTCGGGCTGCAGATGTACAACCAGTTCGGGCAGGACTACTCGGGCTTCTGGCTGGTCGCCTCGACGATCTCCGGCCGCGAGGACGCGTACCTCGAACTGCGCGGCCGGGCGCTGGCGCTGCTGGCGGTCGCGGTGCCGTTCGTGGTGCTCGTGGTGGTGGGCGGCGCGGCGCTCGTCGGCGACTGGGCGGCGCTGCCCGAGGCGCTGGGGATCGCGCTGGCACTGCTCGGCGCGCTGGTGGCGACGGGGGCGCCGGCCTCGGTGCGGCTTCCGTACTCCGTCCCGCAGGACAGCGGCTTCAGGAACGCCGCTCCGGGCCAGGGCGCGCTGGCGGGCTTCAGCATCTTCGCCGGCATGATCGTGGGCGCGCTGCTCTGCGCCCCGGTGGTGGCGCTGACGGTCTGGCTGCACGTGGCGGACCTGCACGGCTGGCTGTGGCTGGTCCTCCCGCTGGGCGCGGGCTACGCGTGGCTGCTGGTGGCGGGCGCACTGCGCCTGGCGGCCCCGCAGTTGGCACGCCGGCTGCCGGAGATCCTGGCGGCGGTGAGCCGCTGACCGCCGCTGGTGTACGTACGCAGAAGCCGCACCCTCGCGCCGGGGGTGCGGCTTCTGCGTGTCGGTGCGGCGCCGTCAGCACCAGGGGACGTAGTCCACGTTCTTGACGTACCGGGCCGTGACGTAGTCGCCGTCGCGGAGTTTGAACCAGATGCCGTTGCCCAGGACGTCCGTGCCGCAGACCTTGCAGACGAGGTCGATGACCTCGCTGCGGCCGACGTTGCCGCGCCAGGTGGAGCCCACGTGGCTGGGCGCGGAGCGGATGTTGACGCCGCCCTTGGCGACGACCACGCCGCGCGGGTAGCCGTCGCCCCAGGTCTTCACCGATCCCGGCTGCGCGGCCGCGGCGGCGGGCGCGGCGCTGAGCAGCCCCGCGACCACTGCCACCGACGCGATCAGCGCACTCTTCCGATGGAACACACCGTTGAACACAATTGCCCCTTGACAGTCCGTCTGACAGTCCGTCGGACGAGATCTCCCTCTCGCCCGTTTTGTATGACTATCTGACCGCAGACTGCCGTTTTCCCCGGCTCCCCCCGGGTTTTCCCCCGTTCGACACACGGGACTCACACGTCCGGCAGCATGTCGCGCGCACCGAACTCCCGGGCGCGCTCGCCCCGGAGGCGACTACGCGACCGGGTGGAGCACCTCGTCCAGGAACGGCTGCACCACGCCGCGCCAGCCCTCCGGCGAGTCGTAGTGCACCAGATGGCCCGCGTCCGGGATCTCCGCGTACCGGCCGCGGGGGAGGACGCGGACCATCTCCATCGCCTCCGCGCGGCCCAGCTCGCCGTCCAGTCCGCGCACCACCAGCGTGGGGCACCGGACCTGGGCCAGCTCCTCCCAGTGCGCGTCGTGCACCCACGTCTCACGGGCCGTCAGCATCTGGCGGCGGGAGAAGACAGGGCGCCAGCCGTCCGAGCGCTCGGCCATCACCTCGGCGAAGAAGGCGCCGCGCGAGGGGCGGGGGCGCTCCAGCGTCGGGTCCTCCTCGCCGAACCAGCGGCGCACGTCCGCGAGGGCGGCGAAGGGGACGGGCCAGGAGCCGAACCACTCCTCCCACTCGCGCTGCGAGCGCGCGCCCAGCGCGGAGGCCCGCATGTCGCAGATCACCAGCGCCCGGACCAGCTCGGGGCGGCGGGCCGCCAACTGCCAGGCGGTGAGGGCGCCCATGGAGTGCCCGATCAGGGCCACGGGCGCCAGGTCAAGCTGCTCGACGACGGCCTCGGCGTCCTGGACGAAGGCGTCGCGGCCGTACGGCCCCTCGGCGGGCTTCCCGCTGCGGCCGTGGCCGCGCTGGTCCACGGCGACGGCCCGGTAGCGCCCGGCCAGCCAGCGCGCGGTCGGCGCCCAGTGGGAGGCGCGGCCCATCAGCCCGTGGAGTAACAGCACGCCGGGGCGCTTCGGTTCGGGGTGGACGCGGGGGGCGGACCCGGCGGCAGAACCCGAGCCCGGCCCGCCCCCGCGCGGGGAGGGCAGGCCCTTGGGGTATCCCCTGCTCGAAGAGCTCGGGGAGGGGTCGGCGTACTCCCAGGCCGCCAGGCGCACTCCGCCCGCGCCCGTGACATCGATACGGCGCACCATCTGCCGGCACCCCCTGCTCTCCGCGTCCAGGCCGCCCGGTCCGATCCGGGCGCCCGCCCCCAGGGACGGCCGCCCGGATCCGGGCCGACCTCAAACTATCGAACTTTCATTCGAACATTCGGCTCCGACGCCCTGAACCCCACTTTCGGGTGACCACGCCCCAGGGTTCGCGGAGCCCCTCGCGGGGATGACTGAAACCGGGAGGCGGACCTGGGGAGGCCGCCGCGGGGGACGACCCTGGGAGCTCGGGGCTCCGGGTCGGCGAGGGGAGGCGGGACCCCGGCGGCGCCAGGCGCCGGGGCCCGTATCCCCATCCGCCCCTATGCCTACCCGCACAACCCCCTCCGCACAGCCCGCCGCGCTACCTCTTCGCCACGAAGACGTGCGAGGCGATCTCCGGATCCAGCTCCGCCGCCTCGCCGCCGCTGCCCACGAGCACCCCGCCGGCGGAGGCCGTCACACTCACCACCGCGCCCGGCCGCACGCCCGCCCGGCGCAGGGTGTGCATCAGCTGGGCGTCGGTCTGCACCGGCTCCCCGATCCGGCGCACGAAGACGGACTTGCCCTCCGCGCCCGGCTGCAGCTCCATGAGGCTGACCATCCCCTCGTCCAGGAACGGGTCGGCGGTGCCCTCCTCGCCCAGCTCCTCCAGGCCCGGGATGGGATTGCCGTAGGGCGACTCGGTGGGATGCCCCAGGATGTCCAGCACCCGGCGCTCCACCGCCTCGCTCATCACGTGCTCCCAGCGGCACGCCTCCGCGTGCACCTGCTCCCACTCCAGCCCGATCACGTCGACCAGCAGGCACTCGGCCAGCCGATGCTTGCGCATCACGCGCGTGGCCAGCCGGCGGCCCTGGCCGGTCAGCTCCAGATGCCGGTCCCCGGCCACCGTCACCAGTCCGTCGCGCTCCATCCGCGCGACGGTCTGGCTCACGGTCGGCCCGCTCTGGTCGAGCCGCTCCGCGATACGCGCGCGCATGGGGACCACGCCTTCTTCCTCAAGCTCGAAGATCGTGCGGAGATACATCTCCGTGGTGTCGATGAGTCCGGACATGCGTGCCCCTCGGATACGTGGTGCGGTGGCCGTGCCCCCAATTCTTGCGCATCCCACCGACAACCGGGCCGGGCATGCGCAACGGGGCCGCGCGGACGGGGCCGGACCGGGACGGAACGGGGCGTCCTGCGCGGGCCCTGCGACCCTCCCGTCCCACCGGGTTCGTCCGGCCCGGGAATTCGGCCCGGGAGTTCAGCCCGGGTGCTCATCCCAGGAGTTCCGCCAGATCCAGCGCCGTCGCCACCCGGGCCGCCACGTCCTCCGCGTAGCGCGCGTCGTCGCGGCTGAAGGAGCGGCGGACCCCGCCGCGCAGGAACGTCAGCGCGCCCAGCGTGCGGCCCCGGCTGCGCAGCACCGTACACAGCGCGTGGGTGGCGCCCTCGGGCCAGCGGCGGGCCTGGGCCCAGCCCTGCGCCACCTCCGGATCCGCACCGGCGCACCCCGCCCGCACCGAGCCGCAGCGCTCCAGCGCCTGCAGCACCGGATGCGCGGCCGGATAGCGCATCGCCACCCCCGACCAGGGCCGCCCGCCCGTCGGCAGGCACGGGCCCGGCCCCTGCGCCGGGGTGGCGGCGGCGCGGATCAGGCGGCGCGGGGCCTCCTGGCCGGACTCGCGCGCCTCGGGGGGCAGCAGGTCGACCAGGGCGTGGTCGGCGAAGCCGGCCAGCGCGAAGTCCAGGTAGACCGTCGCCGCCTCCACCGGGTCCTCGCACTCGGCCGCCGCCCGCCCGGCCCGGTGCAGCTGGTGCTCGCGGAAGCGGGCGACCGCGGCCTCCTGCTCGGCCGTCTTCGTCTCCGTCACGTCCTGGAAGAGCCAGCCCACCCCCAGCGGCACCGCCTGCTCGGCGAGCGGCGAGGACAGCCGTACGAAGGCACTGCGCCAGCAGCGGCGCTGCGGCTCGCCGCCCGCGCCCCCCGCACCCCCTTCCAGGGCCCCCGCACCCCCCGGCTCCGCGCCCTCGCCGCGCACCGCCACCCACAGATCGGCCGGCGCGGACGGGGTGGTGCGGGCCAGGGCGTGCTGCAGGGCCGACTCCAGCTCCTCCGCGCCCTGCTCCAGCAGCTCGCCGAAGGGGCGGCCCAGCAGCGCCGAGGGGCCGGCCCGCAGCGCCCGCGCCGCCTGGGCGTTGGCCACGGCGGGGCGCAGGTCGACGTCGACCAGGACCACGCCCCAGGCCGCGTCCTCGAAGAGCGCCTCGCTGAGCGCGATCGAGCGCTCCAGGTCGATCTGGGCGTGCACCTCGCTGAACGCGCAGTACACCCCCGTGGGCTCACCGCCGGCCGTGGTCACCGCCGCGGCCTGCATCCGCACCAGCACGCGGCGGCCGTCCTTGGTCAGCAGCGCGAACTCGTGCACCTGCCGGCCCGGCGCGCCCATCACGCCCAGCAGCCGCTCGCGCACCTCCTGCGCGTCGCCGGGGAGCACCGCCCAGCCGGCGAAGCCGCGCCGGCCGACGGCCTCGCGGGCGCTCCAGCCCAGCAGGTGCTCGGCCTCCCTGTTCCAGTGGGTGACCACGCCCTGGGCGTCGAAGGCGCACAGCGCCGCGTCCATTCCGTCCAGCAGGGCGGAGAGGAGGTCGGGGGTCGGGGGCGGCTGCGCCGCGGGGGGCTGCTCGCCCGGGCGGTCCGTATGGCGGGTCGCGCTCATCTCCACCCCCAGCGTGGGCCGGCTACCTCCGATCATTCAACTCGAAAGTGACCTGGCCCACACCCGGTTCGCCCAAATGTTTAACCTGTTGATACCTGCCGGGGGTGCGCGAACTCCCTTTCCGCGGGCGGCAGTACACCGGCTCGGGACGCACGGGACCCCAGGGGCCCTCAGGGGCCCTCAGGGGCCCTCAGGGGCACAGCCGGTCCACCCGCCAGCCGCCGTCCTGCGCCTCGTACCGCAGGCGGTCGTGGAGGCGGTTCTCGCGGCCCTGCCAGAACTCCGCGCTCTGCGGTACGACCAGGAAGCCGCCCCACTCCGGGGGCGCGGGGATCTCCTCGCCCGGCGGGTGGCGGAGCTCCACGTCCGCGTAGAGGCGCTCCAGTTCGGCGCGGGAGGCGATCTTCGAGGACTGCTCGCTGGCCCAGGCGCCGAGCTGGGAGCCGCGCGGGCGCTCGCGGAAGTAGGCGGCGGTCTCCGCGCGCGCGACGCGCTGCGCCGTACCGGAGACGATCACCTGGCGGGCGATCGGGTGCCAGGGGAAGAGGAGCGAGAGACGGGGGTTGGCCGCCAGCTCGCGGCCCTTGCGGGAGCGGTAGTTGGTGTAGAAGACGAAGCCGCGCGGGCCGTACTCCTTCAGCAGCACCGTGCGCGAGCTGGGCCGCCCGTCCGCGTCCGCCGTGGAGACGACCATGGCGTTGGGCTCGTAGACCCCGCTGCGCACGGCGTCCCTGAACCACCGGTCGAACTGCTCCATCGGCCCGGCGGCCAACTCCTCCTCCGCCAGCCCCGCCGAGCGGTACTGCTCGCGCATCGCGGCCGGGTCGTAGGAACGGGCGGCGGGCTCGCTCTCGTCGTCTCGCACGGGCCCATCCTGCCGTACGGTCCGCGCGCCGCCGGCGCAGTCTGCCCACTGGACGCGCGGTGTAATCCCCTCCGGCGGCAACCGGCCGATGTGCCGGACATCACCCGAGAGCGCATGGGGGCAACTCGCCAGAATCCGCCGGCCGGACTCTGGGAACCCGCCGCGCCACCGGGATATCGTGGCCGGGCCCGCGCGTGGAAGGCACCGGTCCGCGCGGGTCGGGACGGAGTTGTACGGCGGACGGACGCGAGCCAGGGACTGGCCGCTGACCACAAGTCCGCCGGTGTCGCACACAGTTGACCTTCATCAGGGGAGCCGCCGCATGTCCGATTTCGTACCCGGACTCGAGGGAGTCGTCGCGTTCGAGACGGAGATCGCCGAACCCGACCGGGAGGGTGGCGCGCTGCGCTACCGCGGCGTCGACATCGAGGACCTCGTCGGCCACGTCTCCTTCGGCAACGTCTGGGGCCTGCTCGTCGACGGCGCCTTCGACCCGGGCCTGCCCGCCGCCGAGCCCTTCCCCATCCCCGTCCACTCCGGTGACATCCGGGTGGACGTGCAGTCCGCGCTGGCGATGCTCGCCCCGGTGTGGGGCATGCGCCCGCTGCTGGACATCGACGAGGCCCAGGCCCGCGAGGACCTCGCCCGCGCCGCCGTCATGGCGCTGTCGTACGTGGCCCAGTCCGCGCGCGGCCAGGGGCTGGCGATGGTGCCGCAGCGGGAGATCGACAAGGCCACCTCGGTCGTGGAGCGCTTCATGATCCGCTGGCGCGGCGAGCCCGACCCCAAGCACGTCGCCGCCGTCGACGCCTACTGGACCTCCGCCGCCGAGCACGGCATGAACGCCTCCACCTTCACCGCCCGCGTCATCGCCTCCACCGGCGCCGACGTCGCCGCCTCGCTGAGCGGCGCGGTGGGCGCCATGTCCGGCCCGCTGCACGGCGGCGCGCCCTCCCGGGTGCTGGGCATGATCGAGCAGATCGAGCGCACCGGCGACGCGACGGCGTACGTCAGGGGCGCCCTGGACCGGGGCGAGCGCCTGATGGGCTTCGGCCACCGCGTCTACCGCGCCGAGGACCCGCGCGCCCGCGTACTGCGGCGTACCGCGCGGGAGTTGGGCGCGCCGCGCTTCGAGGTGGCGGAGGCGCTGGAGAAGGCCGCGCTGGAGGAGCTGCACGCGCGGCGCCCGGACCGGGTGCTGGCGACGAACGTGGAGTTCTGGGCGGCGATCGTGCTGGACTTCGCGGAGGTCCCGGCGCACATGTTCACCTCGATGTTCACCTGCGCCCGCACCGCCGGCTGGTCGGCGCACATCCTGGAGCAGAAGCGCACCGGCCGCCTGGTGCGCCCCTCGGCCCGCTACACCGGCCCCGGCACCCGCCCGGTCAGCGCGATCGCGGGCTACGAGGACATCGCGGCGCCGGTGGCGTAGGCAGCCCCCCGCACCGTGTCCGCCGCCCCTGCCGGTTCCGGTGGGGGCGGCGGCTTTTCATCGGGTCGTACGGGCCAGGGCGTCCGTCAGGAGGCGGGCCCACTGCTCCACTACTCGTCTGCGGCGTGCGGTGTCGTCGCTCAGCAGGGTCGCCAGGCCCATGCCGCGGGCCATGTCCAGGAAGCCCTGGACCGTCTCGCGCACGCCCGGCACCGACTCGTCCGCGCCCAGCAGGCGTACCGCCATGCGGTGCGACTCGCGGCCGACGCGTGCCTCCAACGCCGTGACGCGCGGGCGCAGTTGGTCCTCGTGGGCGGCGGCCACCCAGAGCTGCAGGGCGGCGCGGAAGAGCGGGCCGGTGAAGAGGTCGACGATCTCCCCGACCGCCTCGTGCACCGTCGAGCCGCCGACCACCCCGCGCAGGGCGGTGCGGCGCTCGATGGCGACGTGCTCGACGGCCGCGGTGAAGAGGTCCTCCCGGGTGGGGAAGTGGTGCTGCGCGGCGCCCCGGGTGACGCCGGCGCGCTCGGCCACCACCGTCACCGTCGAACCGCTCCAGCCGTACTCCGCCAGGCAGTCCACCGCCGCCGTCAGGAGGCGCTGGCGGGTGGCGCGGCTGCGGTCCTGCTTGGGGGCGGCGCCGCGGGGGGTGCGGTGAGGGGGGTCGGTCCCGTCCGCAGGTGAGGGGGCGGTTTCGTTCGCGGGGGCTGCTTCGTTCGCGGGGGCTGCTTCGTTCGCGGGGGCTGCTTCGGTCTCGTCCACAGGTGCTGCTACCGCGCCCACTCGGGGTCCCGCCGCTCCAGGAACGCCGTCATGCCCTCCCGCGCCTGCGCCGAGCCGAAGAGCCGCGCCGACAGCTCCGCCAGGCGCTCGGCGTCGCGGTCGAAGGCCCGCAGTACCGCCGCCGTGGTGAGTGCCTTGGACTCCGCCAGCCCCTGCGGCGAGGAGCGCCGGATGCCCGCCAGCACCGGCTCCAGCGCCCTGCCCGGCTCCCCGGCCAGCGTGATCAGTCCCGTACGGGCGGCGGTCTCGGCGTCGAAGCGCTCGCCGCTGAGGTAGTAGCGGGCCGCCGCGCGCGGCTCCATCCGCGTCAGTACCGGCAGCGAGATCACCGCCGGTGCCAGGCCGAGGCGGGCCTCGGTGAAGGCGAAGGTGGACTGGGGCCCGGCGGCGGAGACGTCGCAGGCGGCAAGGAGGCCCAGGCCCCCCGCCCGGACATGGCCGGAGACCGCCGCCAGCACCGGCTTGGGCAGCTCCACGATCGTGCGCAGCAGCCGCGCCAGGCCCCGCGCCGCGTCGGCCGGCGCGCTGTGGACCGCCTCGCCCAGGTCCGCGCCGGCGCAGAAGGTGCCGCCGGTGTGGGTGAGCAGCACCGCGCGCACCTGCGTGTCGCCGGCCGCCGCCTCCAGCGCCGCGTACAGCTCCGTGACCAGGCGGGTGGACAGGGCGTTGCGGTTGTGCGGCGAGTCGAGGGTGAGCACGGCGGTGCCGTCCTCGTGCGCCACCCGTACCAGGGGGTCCATCAGGGCCTCGTGCTCCTCTCGCGGTCGCGCAGCTCGCGGCGCAGGATCTTGCCGCTGATCGCGCGGGGGATCTGTCCGACGAACTCCACGCGTCGCACCTTCTTGTACGGGGCCACCTGCCCGGCCACGTATTGCATCACATCGTCCGCGGTCAGCTCCCGGCCCGGCTGGGGCACGACGAACGCCTTGGGCACCTCCGTACCCTCCTCGTCGTGGACCCCGATGACGGCGGCGTCGGCGATGCGCGGGTCGGTGAGCAGGACGGCCTCCAGCTCGGCGGGCGCCACCTGGTAGCCCTTGTACTTGATCAGCTCCTTGACCCGGTCGACGATGTGCAGCCAGCCGTCCGCGTCCACCCGGCCGACGTCGCCGGTGTGCAGCCAGCCGTCCGCGTCGATCATGGCGTCGGTCTCCTCGGGGCGGCCGAGGTAGCCCTTCATCACCTGCGGGCCCCGGAACCACACCTCGCCCGTCCCGTCCGTGCCCAGGTCGCGGCCCGGCTCGTCCAGGCTGGTGATCCGCATCTCGGTGGACGGCAGCAGCTTGCCGACCGCGCCGGCGGGGAAGTCCGTACAGCCGCGCGGGACGTTGTGCGAGCCGGGGGACAGCTCCGTCATCCCGTACGCCTGGAGGATCGGCGGCAGTCCCAGGCGCGCGGCGCAGGCGCGGGCCAGGTCCGCGTCCAGGGGGGCGGCCGCGGAGAGGACGAACTCCAGGGAGCTGAGGTCGTGCTGCTCGACCGCCGGGTGCTTTGCCAGGGCCAGGATGATCGGCGGGACGGCGTAGAGGCCCTGGATGCGGTGCTTCTCGATCGCGGTGAGGAACTGGTCGAGCTCGAAGCGCGGCAGCACCACCACCGTGACGCCCTTGCGCAGGGGGCCGTTCATCAGGGCGGTCAGGCCGTAGATGTGGAAGAACGGCAGGACGGCGAGGATGCGTTCGCCGGGCTGGGCGTCCATCGTCGCGTCCAGCTGGGCGAGGTTCGTGGCGATGTTGCGGTGCGTGAGCATCACGCCCTTGGGGGTGCCCGTGGTGCCCGAGGAGTACGGGAGGACGGCGATGTCCTCCGCGGGGTCGATGTCCACTCGGGGCTCGGGGGCGGTTGTCGCCAGGAGGTCCAGGATCGAGCGGTGGCCGGGGGCCTCGTCGCAGACGAGGATCTCCTTGATGCCGCCGGCTTCGGCTGCCGCTGCCTGCGCGGTTTCCAGGAGGGGGGAGACCGTCACGATCCAGCGGGCGTCGGCGTCTCGCAGTTGCTTGGCGAACTCGGCCGGGGTGGCGAGCGGGTGGACGGTGGTCACCGTCGCGCCCGCTCGGGTCGCGCCGTAGAACACCGCCGGGTAGGCGATCGTGTTGGGGCTGTGCAGGGCCAGTACGTCGCCCTTGCGCAGGCCGGACTCCGCGAGGGCGGCGGCGATCTTGCGGGTGAACGCGTCCAGTTGGGCGTAGGTGAGGGTGGTGCCGTTCACGCCGTCGACGAGGGCGGGGATGTCGCCGTACTCCGCCGCGCGGCCCAGGACCGCGTCGTGGATGGGTTCGTCGATGGGGGTGACGGGGGCGTACTCGCTCTGGAAGATCATCGGTGGCCTTCCCCTTCGTACGTGGCTGATACGCGCTTGGCCCGGCACCGCCCCGGTGGGGGGTGGTGCCGGGTCAAGCATCCTGGGGTCAGTACGACTTGGGTAGGCCCAGGGTCTGGTGGGAGATGTAGTTCAGGATCATCTCCCGGCTCACCGGTGCGATACGGGCCACGCGGGAGGCCGTGATCAGCTGGGCGAGGCCGAACTCCTTGGTGAGGCCGTTGCCGCCGAGGGTGTGGACTGATTGGTCCACTGCTTTCACCGCTGCTTCCGCTGCCGCGTACTTGGCCATGTTCGCCGCCTCGCCCGCGGCTGCGTCGTCGCCGCTGTCGTAGAGCGCGGCGGCCTTCTGCATCATCAGGCGGGCCAGTTCCAGTTCCACGTGCGCCTGGGCCAGGGGGTGGGCGATGGCCTGGTGGACGCCGATGGGGCCGCCCTTCCACACCTGGCGGGTACGGGCGTACTCCACGGAGACGCCCATCGCCAGGCGGCCGATGCCCAGCGCCATCGCGGCGGTCATGATGCGCTCGGGGTTGAGGCCGGCGAAGAGCTGGAAGAGGCCGGCGTCCTCGTCGCCCACCAGGGCGTCGGCGGGGAGGCGTACCTCGTCCAGGACCAGCTCGAACTGCTTCTCCGGGCCGAAGAGTTCCATCGGGATCATCGTCCGCTGGAAGCCCGGGGTGTCGCGGGGGACGATGAAGAGGCAGGGCTTGAGCCTGCCCGTGCGGGCGTCCTCGGTGCGGCTGACGATGAGGGTCGCGTCGGCGATGTCCACGCCCGAGACGAAGACCTTGCGGCCGGTGAGGATCCAGTCGTCGCCGTCCCGGCGGGCGGTGGTGGTGATGCGGTGGGAGTTGGAGCCGGCGTCCGGCTCGGTGATGCCGAAGGCCATCTTGCGGCTGCCGTCGGCCAGGCCGGGGAGCCATTCGCGCTTCTGGGACTCCGTGCCGAATCTTGCTATCACCGTGCCGGTGATGGCGGGGGTGACGATGAGCATCAGGAGGGGGCAGCCTGCTGCGCCCAACTCTTCCAGGACTATGGAGAGTTCGGCTATTCCGCCGCCGCCTCCGCCGTATTCTTCGGGGAGGCTTACGCCCAGGTAGCCGAGCTTTCCTGCTTCTGACCAGAGTTCGTCTGTGTGGCGGCCCTCGTTCACTACCTGGGTGAAGTAGGCGCGGCCGTATTTTGCTCCCAGGGCCGATACTGCTGCGCGGAGGTCCTGGTGGTCCTGGGGTTCCGTGATGGACATGGTGCTCCTTTTGGGTTGGGGGGCACATCGGTTCTTCTTCTGGGGCGGGGCCTCTCCACGACAACTCCGAAAAGCCATAGGGATGTACTGGCCATCGGTCGATTTGCTGCTCTGTCGGGGGCCTGCGTTGCGGTGCGTCTTTTCGGAGTCGTCGCTCCGGGCCCCTCACTTGGGTGGGTGGGTTTCCGTTTCGCTCTGGTCTTCTTCTACGACCGCCAGGAGGGTTCCTGGTTCCACCTGGGTTCCTACCGTTGCGTGGAGTGCTGTGAGGGTGCCTGTGGTGGGGGCTGTGATCTTGTGTTCCATCTTCATCGCCTCCAGCCAGAGGAGGGGTTGGCCCTGGGTGACGGGGGTTCCCGGGGTCAGGTCTTCCGCTATGCGGATCACCGTGCCCGGCATGGGGGCCAGGAGGGAGCCGGGGAGTTGCTGGGTGGTGGGGTCGGTGAAGCGGGGTTGGGCGTGCAGGGTTGCTGTTTCCTGGGGGGAGTCGACGTGCACCAGGTTGTCGGGGTAGGCCGTCACCTCGTAGGTGCGGGTGACGTTGTCCGATTCGAGGGTTACGTGGGTGGGGGTTGCTTCGATCAGGCTGACGTGGGGGTGGGTCGCCGATTCCAGGGTGTTGGTGCGGGTGAGGTGGTAGGTCACCTCGTGGGTTTCGCCCGCGGGGGTGGTGTAGGTCTTGGTCTGGGGGGCTGAGGGGATGTTGCGCCAGCCGCCGATTCGGGCCGGGAGGGTGTTCTTCGGTGTTGCTCTTCTGGCTGCTGCGTCCGCGAGGGCCGCTGCCAGGGGGGCGAGGGGGGCCAGGGGGGTGAGGGTGGGAGTTGTCGGGGGCTTGGTCAGCTCCTGGAGGTGGTGGGTGTAGAAGGCCGTGGTCATCGCGGCGGTGGTGAAGTCGGGGTGGAGCAGGGAGCGTACGAGCAGGTCGCGGTTGGTTGTCAGGCCGTGGATGCGGGCGACGCGCAGGGCGTGGGCCAGGCGGCGGATCGCCTCGTCGCGGGTGGGGGCGTGGACGATCGCCTTGGCCAGCATCGCGTCGTAGTACGGGGTGACCGTGTCGCCGGCCGCGTATCCGGCGTCCGTGCGGGCGTGGGGGATGCGCAGGGCGTGGAGGCGGCCCGTCTGGGGGGCGAAGTCGTGGGCCGGGTCCTCCGCGTAGAGGCGGGCCTCTATCGCGTGGCCGTGGGGGGCGGGGGGTACGGGGGGGAGTTTTTCGCCCTGGGCGATGCGGATCTGGAGGGCCACCAGGTCTATGCCGTGGGTCAGTTCGGTGACCGGGTGCTCCACCTGGAGGCGGGTGTTCATCTCCAGGAAGTGGGCGCGGCCGTCGGGGGCGAGGAGGAACTCGACTGTTCCCGCTCCTGTGTAGCCGATGGACTTGGCGATGGATGTCGCCTGGTCGTACAGCTCGTCCCAGGGGCCGCCGGGGGCCGGGGCCTCCTCGATGACTTTCTGGTGGCGGCGTTGCAGGGAGCAGTCGCGGGTGCCCAGGGTCCAGACGGTGCCGTGGGTGTCCGCCAGGAGCTGGACCTCGATGTGGCGGCCGTTCTCCAGGTAGGGCTCTACGAAGACCTCGTCGTCGCCGAAGGCCGAGGCTGCTTCGGCTGCTGCGGCGGTCAAGGCTTGGGAGAGGTCCGGGAGTTGGCGTACCACGCGCATTCCCCGGCCGCCGCCGCCTGCTGCGGCTTTGACGATCACGGGGAGGTCCTCCTCCGTGAGCGCTGCCGGGTCCAGGGGGGTGATGCCCAGGATTTCCTTGGCTTTGGTTTTGGAGGCCATCGCCTCGATCGCCTCGGGGGGCGGGCCGATCCAGATGAGGCCCGCTTCGGTGACCTGGCGGGCGAAGTCGGCGTTCTCGGCGAGGAATCCGTAGCCGGGGTGGATGGCGGTGGCGCCGGCCGCGTGGGCTGCCTTGATGATGAGGTCGCCGCGCAGATAGGTCTGGGCCGGGGTGTCGCCGGGAAGCCGTACGGCCGCGTCCGCCTCCCGTACGTGCAGGGCGCGCGCGTCGGCATCCGAGTGGACCGCGACGGTGGCGATGCCCAACTCGCGGCAGGTGCGGAAGATACGGGAGGCGATCTCGCCCCGGTTGGCCACCAGAAGGGTGTCGATCATCAGCGATTCCGTCCTAGGTCAACAAGGCATGAGACAGGGGTATTACGGCACTCAATGCACATGGGGATGAACCACTCCCAAGTGCTTCGGGGCTAACAGCGGCGTCCGGTGCGTGCTCTCGGCGTGCCGGGCGTCGCAACCCCGGCTACTCACCACAGAGGTATCAGCGGAAGACTCCGTAGGCGTTTTTTGTCCCCTGGTAGGGGGTGGTGTGGATCGCTGAGAGGCAGAGGCCCAGGACCGTGCGGGTGTCTCTGGGGTCGATGATTCCGTCGTCGTAGAGGCGGCCCGAGAGGAACATGGGGAGGGATTCCGACTCGATCTGCTGTTCCACCATCGTGCGCAGGGTCGCGTCTGTTTCGTCGTCGTACGGCTGGCCCTTGGCGAGGGCTGAGGCTCGGGCGACGATGGACAGGACGCCCGCCAACTGCTGGGGGCCCATCACCGCGGACTTCGCGCTCGGCCAGGCGAAGAGGAAGCGGGGGTCGTAGGCGCGGCCGCACATGCCGTAGTGGCCTGCCCCGTAGGAGGCGCCCAGCAGGACCGACAGGTGCGGGACGGTGGAGTTGGAGACGGCGTTGATCATCGCGGCGCCGTGGCGGATGATGCCGCCCTGCTCGTACTCCCGGCCGACCATGTAGCCGGTGGTGTTGTGGAGGAAGAGGAGGGGGATGTCGCGCTGGTTGGCCAGTTGGATGAACTGGGTGGCCTTCTGCGACTCCTCGCTGAACAGGACCCCCTGGGCGTTGGCGAGGATGCCGACCGGGTAGCCGTGCAGGGTCGCCCAGCCGGTGGTGAGGCTGGTGCCGTAGAGGGGTTTGAACTCGTCGAAGTCCGAGGCGTCGACGAGGCGGGCGATGACCTCGCGGGGGTCGAAGGGGGTTTTGAGGTCCGGGGGGACTATGCCCAGGAGTTCGTCCGCGTCGTACTTCGGGGGCTCGGCGGGTCCCGGATCCGCGTACGCCTTGCGCCAGTTGAGTCGGGCCACCACGCGGCGGGCCTGGCGCAGGGCGTCCTGTTCGTCGGTGGCGAAGTAGTCCGCGAGGCCGGAGGTGCGGGCGTGCATCTCCGCGCCGCCCAGGGACTCGTCGTCCGACTCCTCGCCGGTGGCCATCTTCACCAGCGGGGGGCCGCCCAGGAAGACCTTGGCCCGCTCCTTGACCATGATCACGTGGTCGCAGAGGCCCGGTACGTACGCGCCCCCCGCCGTGGAGTTGCCGAAGACCACCGCGATGGTCGGGATGCCGGCCGCGGAGGACTGGGTGAGGTGTTTGAACATCGCCCCGCCCGGGATGAAGATCTCCTTCTGGCTGGGCAGGTCGGCGCCGCCGGACTCCACCAGGTGGATGGAGGGCAGGCGGTTCGCGTAGCCGATCTCGTGGGCGCGGAAGCCCTTCTTCAGCGTCCAGGGGTTGGAGGCGCCGCCGCGTACGGTCGGGTCGTTGGCGCTGATCAGGCACTCGGTGCCCTCGACGGTGCCGATGCCGACCACCAGGGAGGCGCCGACGGCGAAGTCGCTGCCCCAGGCCGCGAGGGGGGACAGCTCCAGGAACGGGGTGTCGGGGTCCAGGAGCAGTTCGATGCGTTCGCGGGCGAGGAGCTTGCCGCGGGCGTGGTGGCGGGTCGTGTACTTCTCGCCGCCGCCCGCGAGGGCCTTGGCGTGCTCGGCCGCCAACTCGTCGAGCTTGGCGAGCATCGCCTCGCGGTTGGCCGTGTACTCGGGGGCCGAGGGGTCGAGTCGGGTGGGCAGGACGGTCATGGCTGGGTCTCCTTGGCCAGGGTCTCCGGGAGGTCCACGAGGCGGGCGCGGAGCCATTCGCCGAGGGCCTTGGCCTGGGGGTCGAAGCGGGCCTGGGAGGCGACGCCTTCGCCGAGCAGGCCGCGCAGGGTGAAGTTCAGGGCGCGCAGGTGCGGGAGTACCTGGCGTTCGACGGTCAAGGGGGCTGTCTCCGGCAGGAGTTCGCGCAGGCGGTCCGCGGTCAGTTCGTGGGCCAGCCAGCGCCAGCCCTCGTCCGTCCTGGCCCAGACGCCGAGGTTGGCGTCGCCGCCCTTGTCGCCGCTGCGGGCTCCCGCGATGGCGCCGAGGGGGGCGCGGATGGTGGGGGCGGGGGGCAACGGCTCGGGGAGAGCGGGTTGCTGGGCTGGTTCCAGCTCCTGGTAGGCGGGCGGGGTCGGGATGTCCGTGCGGGTGCCGTCCGGGAGGACGGCGGTGTGCGGTACGTCGGGCTGGGGGACGTGGGCCGCCTCGAAGACGCCGTACGGGCTCGCCTTCCCGGGCGGCGCGGTGACGTGGAAGCCGGGGTAGCTGGCCAGCGCCAGTTCGATCGCGGCGCCGGAGAGGGCGCGGCCCACGGTGTCGGGGTCGCTGTCGCGGACGACGAGGCGCAGCAGGGCGCTCGCCTCCTCCTGTACGTCCGCGTCCGCGCGGTCGGTACGGGCCAGGGTCCAGCGGACGTCCTTGACGGGGGCGAGTGCGGGCGCCAACTGCTCTTTGACCAGGGCTGCCTTGGCGTCGACGTCGAGGCCGGTGAGGACGAAGACCGTCTCGTTGCGCCAGCCGCCCAGCCGGCTCAGGCCCACCTTGAGGGTGGGGGGCGGGGGCTCGCCCCGTACGCCGTCGATACGGACCCGGTCGGCGCCCTCCTGGGTGAGGCGGACGGTGTCCAGGCGGGCGGTCACGTCGGGGCCGGCGTAGCGGGCGGGGCCCGTCTCGTAGAGCAGTTGGGCGGTGACCGTCTCGCGGGTGACCGCGCCGCCCGTACCGGGGTGCTTGGTGATGACGCAGGAGCCGTCGGCCGCCAACTCAGCCAGGGGGAAGCCCGGTTGGCGTATGTCGTGCTCGGTGAAGAAGGAGTAGTTGCCGCCGGTGGCCTGCGTCCCGCACTCCAGGACGTGCCCGGCGACGACCGCGCCGGCGAGGGCGTCGTAGTCCTGCGGCGTCCAGCCGAAGTGCGCGGCCGCCGCGCCGGAGACCAGCGCGGCGTCCGTGACGCGGCCGGTGACCACGACGTCGGCGCCGGCGCGCAGGCAGGCGGTGATGCCCGCGCCGCCCAGGTAGGCGTTGGCGGCGAGGGCGCCGGGGAAGCGGCCGGTGAGGTCGTCGCCCTCGACGTGGGCCACGCGCACGGGGATGCCCAGCCGCTCGGCGAGCGCGCGGACGGCGTCGGCGAGGCCGGCCGGGTTGAGGCCGCCGGCGTTGGCGACGAGCTTGACGCCGCGCTCACGGGCGAGGCCCAGGCCCTCCTCCAGTTGGCGCAGGTAGGTCCTGGCGTAGCCGAGGGCGGGGTCCTTCAGGCGGTCGCGGCCCAGGATGAGCATGGTCAGCTCGGCGAGGTAGTCGCCGGTGAGGACGTCGAGCCGGCCGCCGGTGAGCATCTCGCGCATCGCGGTGAAGCGGTCGCCGTAGAAGCCGGAGGCGTTGCCGATCCGCAGCGGGGCCGTCATCGGCGCGGCTCCCGTCCGGCGCCGGGCGGGCCGGCGAAGGCCTGCACGAGGTCGAGCCACCGCTCGGCGTCCGGGCCGACCGCGGTCAGGCCGGTGTCGGCCCGGTGGACGCGCCGGACGGCGAGCAGGCAGAAGTCGTACGCGCTCCCGGCGACCCGCTGGGCGGCCTCCTCCGGCCCGTACACCCAGACCTCGCCGCCGGGCGCGGTCAGCTCGACGCGGAACGGCTCGGCGGGCGGCGTGAGTTGGTGCGTGCGGAAGGCGTTGTCGCGGGCCCGTACGCCGATCCACGCCACGTGCCGCAGCCGCGCGGTGGGCTCGCGCACCACCCCGAGCGCCTCCGCGACGTCGAGGGAGTGCGCCCAGGTCTCCATCAGCCGGGCGGTGGCCATCGAGGCGGCGCTCATCGGCGGCCCGAACCACGGGATGCGCTCCCCGCCGCCGCGCGCGGCCAGCACCTCCGCCAGCCGGGTCCGCCCCGTACGCCACCGGTCCAGCAACTCCCCCGGCGGCAGGGCGGCTCCGGCCGCCGCGCCGTCGTCGACGAAGGTGTCGAAGGCGGCGACGGCCTCCTCCACGACCCGGCCGAAGGCGACCGGGTCGGTGGCCGCGATCAGCGACTGCTCGTCGGTCCAGGCGAGATGGGCGATCTGGTGGGCGATGCTCCACCCCTCGGCGGGCGTCGCGGCGCCCCACTGCCCGGGCGGCAGCGCGGCGACCAGCTCCTCCAACTCCGCGCCCTCGTCCCGCAGATCGTCGAACAGGGCCGTCGTATCGGCCACGGCACGCTCCTCTCGTCAGGCCCTATCCGGCGGGGCTGTCGAGCAGCGTGGCAGCGTCCGGAGCGGAAAACAAGCATGCGTGCATGTTTTTTCGTACGGACCCGGCCGGGCCGGGGTCCGGAACGCGGCCTTCCGGCGGGCGGACACGGGCGGACACCCCGTCTCATCCGCTGGACGTATCCCCCTCCCGCCCGCTCCCACCCACTACGCTGCCGCCGTGGCTGAGATCCGGATTCCCGCTGACATCAAGCCCGCCGACGGCCGGTTCGGCGCAGGCCCCTCGAAGGTGCGCACGGAGGCCGTCCAGGCCCTGGCCGCCACCGGCACCTCCCTGCTGGGTACGTCCCATCGCCAGGCCCCCGTGAAGAACCTGGTCGGCCGGGTCCGCGAGGGCGTCGCCGAGCTGTTCTCGCTGCCCGAGGGCTACGAGGTGGTCCTCGGCAACGGCGGCTCCACCGCCTTCTGGGACATCGCCACCCACGGCCTGATCGAGCGCAGGTCCCAGCACCTGAGCTTCGGCGAGTTCTCCTCGAAGTTCGCCAAGGCCGCCAGGCTCGCGCCCTGGCTGGACGACCCGACGGTGATCTCCGCCGAGCCCGGCACGCACCCCGAGCCCGAGGCCGAGGCGGGCACGGACGTCTACGCCCTCACCCACAACGAGACCTCCACCGGTGTCGCCGCCCCCATCAAGCGCGTCGGCGGCGCCGACCCCGGCGCCCTGGTGCTGGTCGACGCGACCTCCGGCGCGGGCGGCCTGCCCGTGGACATCGCCCAGACGGACGTCTACTACTTCGCCCCGCAGAAGTCCTTCGCCGCCGACGGCGGCCTGTGGCTGGGCGTCTTCTCCCCCGCCGCCCTGGACCGCGCGGCGGCCGTGCACGCCTCCGGGCGGCACGTACCGGAGTTCTTCTCGCTGCCCACCGCGATCGACAACTCCCTGAAGAACCAGACCTACAACACCCCCGCCCTCGCCACGCTCTTCCTGCTCGCCGAGCAGCTGGACTGGATCAACGGCCAGGGCGGCCTGAAGTGGGCGGTGGAGCGCACCGCCGACTCCGCCGAACGCCTCTACGGCTGGGCGGAGCGCTCGCGGTACGCGACGCCGTTCGTCGCCGACCCGGCGCAGCGCTCGCAGGTGATCGGCACGATCGACTTCACCGACGAGGTGGACGCCGCCGCCGTCGCCAAGGTGCTGCGGGCCAACGGCGTCGTGGACACCGAGCCGTACCGCAAGCTGGGCCGCAACCAGCTGCGGATCGCGATGTTCCCGGCGATCGACCCGGCCGACGTGGCGGCGCTCACGGCCTGCGTGGACTACGTGGCCGAGCGGCTCTGAGACGGACCGGTGAAGGGGGGGCCGTTCGCGCGGCCCCCGCTCACCACCGCGGGCGGAAGACGTACAGCGTCGCCGCGAAGATCAGCGCGAGCAGGACCGGCCAGTACAGCAGCTTCGCGACGCGGTTGTCGCGCCACTCCAGCCCCGGCGAGTAGCGCCGGCTGGTCAGGATGACGGCGTTGAGCGCCACCAGGAAGATCACCGTGTAGAGCGAGAGCGCGAACCACTCCACGTACGCCATCGTGGGGCCGGTGGCCAGTCGTACGGAATCCTGGTCGATCACCACGACGAGCAGCATCTGCACACCGAAGGTGATCACCGCCCAGGTGCTGAAGCCCAGGTCGGGCCGCAGCTCGCCCTTGTCCTTCTGGTAGACGAAGAGCGCCAGGAAGATGACGAGGGCGACGATCAGCCAGCGGGTGAGGGTGTCGAAGAACGGCGACACCCAGTCCCGGTCGATGCCGACGTTGAAGTAGAGGTCCGGCGGTACGGGGTAGGCGCCGTGGTAGTCGCGGGGGTTGCCGCCCAGCGTGGTGTGGTAGTCCAGGCGCAGATAGCTCCAGCTGCTGAAGACCGTGCTCCAGCCCGGCAGGACGAGGCCGGGATCGACGCCGTAGCGCTGCTGGGGCTGCCACGGGGGATACGAGCGGAAGTCCGGCACCAGGGCCATCGAGTCGTCGGCCCGGTCCTTGCTCCACAGCCGAAGGCGGATGCCCTGCCGGTCGAAGGGGTAGCGCTCGTAGTCGAAGTTCTCCGCCAGTTTGACCTTGAAGTACCAGCCCACCGTCGTCGAGCCGTCCTCGGGCTGCTTGTCGCGGTAGACCTCCTTGGTGCCGTAGGAGTCCTCCGCGTCGGGGAAGACGACCCCCTCGAACTTCTTGGGGAAGCCCTTGGGCAGCCGCTGCCAGACGAAGCCGCTCGCCTGCACGGCGTTGGGCGCCGTGAAGCGCAGCTGCTGCAGGAAGACCCCGGTGGGGATGCGCCGCCTGCCCGCCGCGGTCCGGTCCGCGTCCAGGTACTCATCGGCCTCGAACCGCCTGTCGACGACCCGGCCGGCGGAGAGCAGGTCGATGTCGTCCTCGCTGATCAGCGACAGCGTCGCCACGATGCCGCCCAGCATCACGCAGGAGGCGAGCACGGAGGACAGGACCGCCCGCCAGCGCACCAGCGTGAACGGCTCCAGGAACACCACGATCGCCGAGAGCAGCACCAGCGCGCCGCAGGCGGCCAGCGGCCACCAGCGGCTCAACGGCGGCCCGTCGCCCGCCAGATAGAACGCCAGCGACCCGGCGAACCCGAGCGTGGAGAAACCCAGGACCGCCCGGCCGCCGCGCTGGGCGACCGACAGGGCGTGCGACGGCGGCTCCACTTCCACCCCGCCACTTCAACCCACGGGTCACCGGGGTGCAAGCGCTCGCGGGCCGGATGGGAGCAGGGGTGTACGGACTCAGGCGCGGCGCAGTGCCCGCCGCAGCAGCGTGAAGGCGGCGGTGGCGCCCGCGACGACGAGGACGACCACGAAGAGATCGCGGTTCTCGGAGGCGGGGCCCGTCCCGTCCGCTCCGTCCGTCCCGGCCGCTCCCGCCGCGGGGTCGCCCGGTGCCTTCGGGGTGCCCGCCGGGTCCGTACCGCCGCCCTCGACGGCGACCCGGGTGACCTCGCTGCCCGCCCCCTCGGTGCCGTACATCAGCGCGCGGCCGTCGGTGGTGTACGTCATCGACTCCCCCTGCCGCTGGAGCGGGACGGAGAGGCGGCCGTCCTCGACCGGCCTGCCCTTCTCCCACCTGTACAGCCGCCCGCCCAGATAGCTGCGCAGCGCCAGCCGGCGGCCGTCGGGCGAGAAGGCGCCGTCGGTGACCCACAGGTCGATGGGGGCGATCCTGCGGAACACGTTCGTCCGCCCGGCCGTCAGCTTCTCCGGCCCCGCGTAGAGGGCGCCGCCGCCCTCCTTCTTGCTGGCGATGTACGCCCGGCCGGTCTTCGGGTGCACCATCAGCGCCTCGGCGTCGCGGGGGCCGTCCGCGTACGTCACGTCGTACTGGACGGCGCGCAGGGTCACGTCCTTGAGGACCTTCGGCTCGGGGAAGCGGTAGATCCACACGTGCGACCAGCTGCCGCCCGTGTTGTCGCCGATGTCGCCCACGTAGAGCTGCCCGCCGGGGCCCATCGAGACGGCCTCGACGTCGCGGGGGCGCCCGATCCCGGTGAGGGTGACGGTGGCGACGGTCTTCCCGGTGCGCGAGTCGACGGCGTACACGTACGGGCCGTCCTCGCTGTCGTTGTGCGTCCAGTACACCCCCGGGTGCCGCGCGGAGGCGGCCAGCCCGCTGGACTCGGTGATGCGCGCGTCCCGGATCCCGAAGTCGCCGTCGTCCGCGAGGGCGGGCGCACCCGCCGCGCACACCGCGCCCATCGCGAGCAGCACTCCGACCCCGACCCCGTATGCCTTGACCATGCCCCAAGCGTGCCACGCCGGGGGCGGACGGGGAGATCGACCCGGAGGAGACCCCTTCCCCGGGGGCGGATCCGGCTTGGGATGATGAGGCGATGCGCATCATGTTCGTCGGCGACTCCATCACGATCGGCAGCGCCGGTGACCACACCTGGCGCTACCGCCTGTGGCGTGGGCTGAGCCGCCGCACCGCCGTGGAGGTCGTGGGCCCCCGTACGGCCCTCTACGACCCGGCGACGGACGCCGCCACCTCCCACGCCTACGCCGACCCGGCCTTCCCCCAGCAGCACCTGGCCGGCTGGGGCGAGGGCTGGCTGCACATGGCGCCGCTGATCGGTCCGGCCGTGGCGGCCCACCGCCCGGACGTGCTCCTGGTCGCCCTGGGCCTCATAGACCTCGGCTTCTACACGAACGCGGCCCAGACGACGCAGAACGTCCACGCCTTCGTCACCGCCGCCCGCGAGTCCAACCCCCGCATCCGCATGGCGATCCTCCCGGTCCTGCGCAACGTGGTCGCGGCGAACGACCCGTCCTTCGACGCGGAGTGCGCACACTTCAACGACCTCCTGACGAAGACGCTCGCGGAACTCTCCACCCCCACCTCCCCTTTGACGCTGGTGGAGCCGCCCACCCCGTGGCCGTACGAGTCCGCCACGCATGACGGCACGCATCTCTCGCCGGCGGGGGAACGGGTCCTGGCGGACGTGTTCTGGCGGGCGTTGGAGGGGGATTGGGGTACGAGCGCCCCTTGCCGGTAAGCCCTACAGCCGCGACATCAAGGAGGAACTGCGATGAACCACGCCGAGTGGAAGACCCGCCGCCACCGCAAGCTCCTCGGCGAAGCGGTCGAGGAGAACCCCGAGTACGACCGGCTGTACGAGGAGGCCGAACTGGCCCACGACCTCGGCCAGCTCGTCTACGACCGACGCACCGCCCTCGGACTGTCCCAGGCCGAACTCGCCGAGCGCTGCGGCATGAAGCAGCCGCAGATCTCCCGGATCGAAGGCGGCGGCACCGTGCCCACGATCCCACTCCTGCGGCGGCTGGCCCGAGCCCTCGACGCCGACCTGACCATCAACCTCACCCCGCACAACGAGGCAGCGTGACAGATGCTGCGGCGCTCCGCGCCGGTGGGGCTTCGCCGCTCCGCGGCGCGCGCGGCCCGGCCCCGCATGGGCTTCTCGGGTCGGGGTGGGTTGGGGTCTGGTGAGGGTTGCTTGCGGGGGTCCGGGTGGTGCTGCGTCGCTCCGCGACGCTTGGGGCCGGGGTGGCGGGGTGCCGGGGTGGATCGGCGGGGGCGCAGTGGCTGGGCGGGGGTCGGGGGCTGGCTGGAGGAAGGGGCTGGTGGGGGTGGGATCGGGGGCCGGTGGTGGTGGG